>DLKD01000091.1:7668-36474 GCA_002477755.1 Gordonia sp. UBA7599 | reverse complement strand
GACACCGCCGAACACAATTTACAAAGCGCCCCCGGGGATTCCCCGGGGGCGCTTTGCTGTCTTTTGTAGCGCGGTGGTCTTGCCCTTCTAGTCCGTCCCCGACGGAAGGACGGCAACGGGCACCGACAAGACGCGCAGCATCTTTGCGGCGGTGGAGCCGAGGAAGATCCGTTGCGGGGCCGCAAGCCGGCTGGACCCGACCAGCAGCAGATCGCCGTCATGCCAGTCCAGGCGTTCCACGGCGTCCTCGACGGTGGGCCCGTGCACGATGGCGATATTGACTTCGATGTCCTTGGGCAGACGCTCGCGCGCAGTATGGAGTACCTGGTGGGCGTGCGCCATTGCCCTTTCTTGAGCATCGGGCACTGGCTCGCCGGTCGGCAATTGGTCCAGTGCGACAAGCGAAATGAGCCGCAGCGGGACGTGGGCTGCCTGCGCCGAAGCGATAGCGAAGTCGAGCAGCACGGCGGCGTTGGGTCTGGTCCCCAACGCGCACGTGATCTGAGTCATCCGGTCGACCGGCGAGTTGCGCAAGCCCTGAGGTGCAAGGACGACGGGCAGCGGTGAGGCGCGCAGGAGGTCGTTGACAACACTTCCCAGCGAGTGACTGCCGACCATCCCGCCACCGGAGCCGCCGACCACGATCGCTGATGCCCCGACGCGCTGCGCCTCCGTGATGATCCCGGGCGCAATGGAGTCGTGGAACGCGACGTGCGCCTCGGATGGTACGTCGGGAACCAGGGCCTGGGCATCGTCGAGCCAGTCGGCGGCCTGTTCACGCACGACTTCTGCCAGCGCCTCATCGCGTTGCTCACCCGGCGCGATGAGTCCGATATCGAGTTCGGCGCGCAACGAACGGGCCAATCGGCCGCCCAGGCAGACTGCGTCCGCCCCGCCGTCGTTGGCCAAGTACGCGACGAAGATTCTCATGTGTCTAAGCTAGCCGTTGTGCGTCTGGTCGTAGCGGAATGTCAGGTCGATTATGCGGGTCGGTTGACCGCCCACCTCCCAATGGCGCGGCGGCTGCTCCTGATCAAGTCCGATGGCTCGGTGAGCGTCCACGCTGACGACCGCGCCTACAAGCCACTGAACTGGATGAGCCCGCCCTGCTGGCTCACCGAGGAAGCGCTGTCCGACGATGATGAGGCCGAGGCGGTCTGGGTCGTCACTAACAAGGCCGGCGAACAGCTGCGGATCACGATTACCGAGATCGAGCACGATTCCTCCCACGAATTGGGGGTCGATCCAGGCCTCGTGAAGGACGGAGTGGAGGCCCACCTCCAGGAACTCCTCGCCGAACACGTGGAGAAGCTCGGCGCCGGGTACACGCTGGTGCGCCGCGAGTACCCGACAGCGATCGGTCCCGTCGACCTGCTCTGTCGTGACAGCGGTGGTGCAACGGTGGCCGTCGAGATCAAACGCCGGGGAGAGATCGACGGCGTCGAGCAATTGACGCGCTATCTGGAGCTGTTGAACCGTGATGCCAGCATCGCGCCGGTCAGCGGGGTATTCGCGGCCCAGCAGATCAAACCGCAGGCGCGCACTTTGGCCACCGATCGTGGGATCCGTTGTCTGATCCTTGACTATGACGAGCTGCGGGGCATGGAGAGCACCGAGTTCCGGCTGTTCTAGCCGTCCGGATATCGCAGGCTCAGGCCTGTGGCGGGCGGGCCGGGTTGGTGCGGCGGACGGCCATCGGCCCGGTCGTCGCGGTGCTCGGTCCGATGGGCTGGCCCACCGGCTGCTCCCTCGTCGGGGTGACTGATCCGCGGGCCGACGCCGGTTGGGCGTCCGCGTTGGAATTGAGCGCCTCGTCGAGTGCGGCGCGATCATCCTCGTCGGCCGCATCGGCGATACCGTCGAGTTCGGCAGCAGAGATCTCGGGCGCCTTGGCCAGGAACTCCGACAGCTCCTGCAGGCGCGACTGGACCACCTGGTGGGCCTGACGCGTCTGTCCCGCCACGGCGCGGATCTTCTGCAGGCGCGTGGCAGCGACCTCGTCTGCGGCCTTCTTGGTCTTGGCTGCGGCCGCATCGGCGTCGGAGGTTAGTTTCTCGGCGGCGGCTTTGGCTTCGGCGGTGAGCTTGTCGGCGGCAGTTTTGGTTTCGGCGGTGAGTTTGTCGGCGGCGGCCTTGGCGTCGGCCGTCGTCTTCTCCGCGGCGGCCTTGGCTTCGGCGGTGAGCTTGTCGGCGGCGGTTTTGGTTTCGGCGGTGAGTTTGTCGGCGGCAGTCTTGGCGTCGGCCGTCGTCTTCTCCGCGGCGGCCTTGGCGTCGGCGGTGGTCTTGTCGGCGGCGGCCTTGGCCGCGGCGAGCAATTCCTCGCGCTCGGTCTCGGCGGCCTTCTTGGCCTTCTCGAGCTCGGCGTTGCGACGGTCGATATCTGCGGCGGCCGCAGAATGCGCTGCCGCCGCCTCCTCCTTGGCCGTTTTGGCGGCCTGTTGGGCGACGGAACGCAGCTCATCGGCCTCGGATTGGGCCGTGGCGCGGATTTCTGAAGCCTCGTCGGAGGCGAGCTGGAGCATTCGGGAGAGGCGCTCGCTCATCCCGGCAGCGGTTGTCGGCGGCACTGCCAGTTTGTCGACCTCGCGGCGCAGCCGCTCGATCTCCTCGCGCGCCTGCTCGAGGTGGGTGGTCAGTTCGCGCGCATGTGAGACAGCGGAGTCACGGTCGGTGGCAACGAGGTGCAGATCAGTATTGAACCGCCGGAGCTGCTGGTCAACCGCGTCGCGATCGTAGCCACGGCGGGCGAGCGGAAAACTCGGGGGACGTTCGGCGGAATCAGCCATGGGCCAAGTCTAGTGGGCGTCCGGATTGGGCTCGACGAGTTCCAACAGCACCCCGCCGGCGTCGCGGGGATGGACGAAGTTGATGCGCGAATCGGCGGTGCCGCGCTTGGCCTGCGGATACAGGACACGAACCCCGGCCGCGGTCAATCGCGCCATCACGGCGTCGACGTCGGTCACCCGGACCGCGAGTTGCTGCAGGCCGGGCCCGCTGCGGTCGATGAACTTGGCGATCGTCGACTCCTCGTTCAATGGGGCGAGGAGCTGGATGACCGCGCCATCGGTGCCCTGCGGTCCCACCATTGCCTCACGAACGCCCTGTTCGTCGTTGACTTCTTCGTGCAGCGTGGTGAAACCGAGGTGCTCGGCGTACCAGGCTTTCGCGGCATCGAGATCGGGCACCGCGATTCCGACGTGGTCGACGCCGACGACGAGGTCGCTGATGAGGGCGGTGGGGGAGGTGCTCATGGTTTAACGGTACCGTTGTGATGGAGCGATCCGCAGGTTGGGTCGCCAACGAATACCACCCACAGGAGTCTCGTCATGTCCACGTCCGGGTCGAACCCATCTGTCATCGTCGCCGGAGCGCGCACTCCGTTCGGCCGCCTACTCGGGGCACTGAAGGACTTCAGCGCCGTCGACTTGGGCGCCATCGCGATCAAAGGTGCGTTGGAGCGTTCAGGCGTGCCGGCCTCGGCCGTGGACTACGTGATCATGGGCCAGGTGCTGACCGCCGGTGCCGGCCAGATGCCCGCGCGTCAGACGTCGGTCAAGGCCGGTATCGGGTGGGATGTGCCGGCTTTGACCATCAACAAGATGTGTCTGTCGGGCATCGACGCGATCGCCCTGGCCGACCAGTTGATCCGGGCTGGCGAGTTCGAGTGTGTGGTGGCCGGCGGCCAGGAGTCGATGACGCAGGCGCCGCATCTTCTGCCGGGCAGCCGTAGCGGGTTCAAGTACGGGCCGACCGAGCTGGTCGACCACATGGCCTTCGACGGGTTGCACGACGCGTTCACCGATCAGGCGATGGGCGCGCTCACCGAAGACTCCAACGACACCGACGGGTTCACCCGCGAGCAGCAGGACGAGGTGGCCGTCCGAAGCCACCGCCTCGCCGCGGCGGCCGCGGAGAACGGAGTTTTCGACGACGAGATCGTCGGGGTGCCGATCCCGCAGCGCAAGGGCGACCCGATCGAGTTCGTCGTCGACGAGGGCGTGCGTGCGGACACGACGGCCGAGAGCCTCGGGAAGTTGCGGCCCGCGTTCCGCAAGGACGGGACGATCACCGCTGGCAATGCGTCGCAGATCTCCGACGGCGCATGTGCCGTCGTCGTCATGAGCAAGGCCAAGGCGGAAGAGCTCGGTCTGGATTGGCTCGCCGAGATCGGGCCGCACGGCGTCGTCGCCGGACCGGACTCGACCCTGCAGGAGCAGCCGGCGAATGCCATCGCGAAGGCGTGTGCACGGGCCGGGATCGCACCTACCGACCTCGACGTGGTCGAGATCAACGAGGCGTTCGCGGCCGTCGGCCTCGCCTCGACGCGGTCCCTGGGGATCGACGCGGACAAGGTCAACGTCAATGGCGGCGCGATCGCGCTCGGCCACCCGATCGGGACCTCGGGCGCCCGCATCGTCCTGCATCTGGCGCTCGAGCTCAAGCGTCGTGGCGGCGGCATCGGCGCGGCGGCGCTGTGCGGCGCGGGCGGGCAGGGCGACGCGCTCATCGTCTCGGTTCCGAAGGCCTGAGGTACGCCCACGATGAGTTCCTTCTTCGATTTGTCGACGCCCGCCAAGCGCTTTCGGTTCGTCGCGGTGGCCGAGGCAATCACTTGGGCGGCCCTGCTTATTGCGATGTACTTCAAATGGGTGCAGGGCCACGAGGCTGCGGTCCGGATCCCCGGCATGGTGCACGGCGTCGTCTTCCTGGCGTTCGTCGCCGTCTCGTTCCTCACGGCGTATGCGCTCAAGTGGAACCTCCTCACGCTGGGTCTGGCGCTGGTGTCGTCGATCCCGCCATTCGGCACCCTCGTCTTCGAGTGGTGGGCGCGCCGTGCCGGTCATCTAGCGGAGCTGTCGGAGGCCGCCGGTGTACCGGTGGTCGGCGAGACCGCCGCTGCTGACGGCCATGACAAAATAGACGTGTGAGCAGACCAACTAATCGTCAGCGGGCCGCTGCGCAGCAACAGGCCGCCGCCGCCATGTCGGGGGCCGTCGACCTCTCGGTCCTGAAGGAGCGTGCCGAGGCGAACCGCGCCGCGCAGGCTGCACCGCCCCGCACCGCGGGTCCGGCGGGCCCGGCGTCGGACGCACCGGTGTCCGACGGTCCTGTCATCGACGTCACCGAGGTGACGTTCGAGGCCGAGGTCATCGATCGGTCGACGCGCCAGCTCGTCGTCGTCGATCTGTGGGCCACCTGGTGCGAGCCCTGTAAGCAGTTGTCGCCGGTGTTGGAGTCGATGGCTGCCGACGCTGGTGGGCGCTGGGTGTTGGCCAAGGTCGACGTCGACGCCAATCCGCGAATCGCCCAGGCGTTCCGCGCACAATCCATTCCGATGGTCGTCGCACTGGCCCACGGCCAGCCGGTCTCGGTGTTTGCCGGGGTGAAGCCCCGTGCGGAGATCCAGGCCTGGCTCGACGAGATCTTCGCGCAGGTGGGCGGGGCTTACCCGGACCTCGGCGACGCGCCTGCGCCCGTCGAGGAACCCGAGGATCCCCGCATGGTGGCCGCCGAGGACAAGCTCAACGCCGGTGACATCGACGGTGCGCTCGCCGACTATCGGCTCATCGCCGAGGCCGAGCCGAACAACGTCGAAGCCGCGTCGTTGGTGCGCAACCTGACGTTCGTCTCGCGGGCGTCCAAGCATCCCGGGTCGATTTCGCAGAGCGCAGCTGCCGGTGATGTCGACGCACAGCTGGCGGCCGCAGACGTGGAGTTGCTCAATCAGCAGCCCGAGGCCGCATTCAACCGGATCGTCGAACTGGTCCGAGTGACCTCCGACGACGACCGGGCGCGCGCACGGGCTCGACTACTCGAGTTGTTCGAGCTGTACGAGCCGAACGAGCCGGTCGTCCTGGCCGCCCGTCGCAAGTTGGCCACCGCCCTCTTCTGACCGTCGAGTGGGTCGTCGTCGGTCGCCGAGTGGGCCCAGAATCCCGCCGAGTGGGCCCAGAATCCCGCCGGGTGGTCATCGCAGGGCGCCGATTGGGCCCATTGGTGAATTCATTGCCCGACTGAGTAACTCATAACATCGAGTACCAGCGGCCCGACGCCGTTGGCGTCGCGCGAAACAAAGCCGGGGCGCATCGGCGCGGGCTGTCCGGTGAACAGCTTGTCCAGAGCGAGCATCGAGGCCACTCGCTGATCGAGCCGGAACGAGTCAATCACAAACGGCAATCCGTTGGCCGTCAAGGGATCTGGTCCGTCGACAACGTGGAAGTGCAGATGGGGGGCGTCGCTGTTGCCGGAATTACCGAGGGCGGCGATGGTTTGCTTGGCGGTCAAATTGTCGCCTGATTTGACGGTGATGCTGCCCGGCCGCAGATGTGCATAGAGCACGAAATTGCCGTCGCCGAGATCCTGCACGATGTGATTGCCCGCGTACTGTTCCAGTGATAGCCCGCTGGGCGACTTGCCAGGGATCTGATCGGGCAGGTTGTCCCGCACCGACACCACCTTGCCGTCACCGACGGCGTGAATAGGCGCGTTGTAGTACGGGTAGCTCTCCAACCGTGTCGGGTCGCCGATGAACAGCCGGAAATCGTTGGTCAACTGCACGTAGTCGACGGCGAACCGTTCGGATGCGAACAGCCTTCCGTTGATCGGGTTGACGGCCATACGGTGCGCAGTCATATCGCAACAGCTGTCGCCGTCTAGCCAGTTGGGGCCGTCCAGCGGCGGCGAGATCGACACCGGTTTGTGCGTGGACACCCGTACCGGTGCGACGTCCTGGGTGACGTCGTTGCCGATCAGTCCGGGGAGCGGCTTGTCGACGCTTAGATGAATCGAGTGGGTGAGGTCGGTTGGCACCTCGGCATCGCCGGTGAGCGCCACATCCAGCCACACCAGGGCGCTCTGGCCAGGCCCAAGGACATTCGTCGCGACGGTGGTGTTGCCCAGCGCGCGTGTCCAGTACTTGAGGCTGACGCCGTCCAGCGTCAGCAGTGGACGGTTCCCGTTGGCGACGGTCAGCGATTGCAGCGTCACATTGCCACTCAGCGTGTTGGTGAGCTGCAGCTCGTACGCCAGGTGCGTCCGCCCGTCGGTCGCGGGAACCGGGACTGGTTCGGCCAGCGCGGCGCCGATCAGCGGGGTCAGCATCGGCGGTCGCCCCGGGACGCCGGGCGTCCGCGCCGGGACCGAGGAGCAGGCCGTCACCAGCAGGGCCGCCGCCAGCGCGGTGAGCAGGGACTTCAACCAGCGGGCGCGTGGTGTCGCCATGTGTCGATCCAACCACGGCAGCAGTTCGCCGGGTTGGCGGTCAGACGAGTTCCGGCCTGGCCGACGTGTGTGCGCAACGGCCTCGCCAGAGCCCCTTCTCCGTCGAGTGGGTCGTCGCCCGTCGTCGAGTGGGTCGTCGTCGGTCGTCGAGTGGGTCGTCGGCCGCCGACTGGGCGCTAGATGATGCCGTGCGCTTGTAGAGCAGCCTGCTCGTCGCCCGTGATCCAGCCGAATACGACTGCGTTCTCACCTCGGAGTTGGACGAGGTAGTTCACGTCGAAGTCGATCGTGACATCGGGCGACTCGCCACGGTCGTACACGGCAGACCACGAAACCGTGGCGATGCAGTGGAGTTCGTCGATGGTGGTGACTGCGACCGTCTTCACTGTCATCCTCTTGGTGCCGATCGCTCGGTACTGTGCGAGTCCCTGCGCGAGGACCTCCAGGTACTCGGTGTCGTTGGTGCCCGTGCGAACGCCCGTCGGTGCAGCACCGATGAACTCCTCGGCGTAGCAGGCTGCTAGGGCCTCGGCGTCGGGATCGCCGGCAAGGCCGGCGTTGGTCAGACGCTCATAGGCGGCGAAGAGTCGTTGGACAGCGGCTATCACTAGATGATCGTATCGGCGCCAACTGCCCAGTCGGCGACGGTGGATGGCCCAGTCGGCGACGCTGGATGGCCCAGTCGGCGACGGTGGATGGCCCAGTCGGCGACGGTGGATGGCCCAGTCGGCGGTCAGGTGAGTTCTAGCCAGATGGATGTGTTGGCTGCCAGCGGCAACGCGATGGAACTCGCCCGGCCCTGCCACGGGATCTCAGCGGTCTCGTAAACCGGGCTTCCAGCGTCGGTCGTTGTCCGACCGGTATAGCGACCGTCGTCGCTGTCCAGGACGACCCGCCAGCGCCCGCGCTCCGGCATCCCGACCCGGTACTCGGCAAACGGGTCGGGGGCGACGTTGAACAAGCACACCATCGTCGCACCGTCGGCGTGGCGACAGAAGCCGAAGACCGGCGAGGAGGCATCGCCGACGGAGATCCACTCGTATCCGTCGGGTGTCGTGTCCCGGGCGTAGAGCGCGGGGCGGGTGCGAGTAAGGGCATTCAGGTCGACGACCAGCTGCGCGATGCCCTGGTGCAGGTCGGCGTCGGGACCATCGTCGAGTTCGTGCCAATCGACCCCGCGGTTGTCGGCCCACTCAGCGGTCTGCCCGAACTCCTGGCCCATGAACAGCAGCGGCTTCCCCGGATGGCACCACTGGTAGGCGAGGAATAGGCGGACCGCGCGGGCCTTCTCGTCGGCGTCGCCGGGCATCCGCGTCCACAGCGTGCCCTTCTCGTGGACCACCTCGTCATGCGATAGCGGCAGCACGAACTGCTCGTTGAACGCGTACATCAGCGAGAAGGTGATCTGGTGGTGGTGGAAGGCCCGGTCGGCGATGTCGCGCTGCAGAAACCCCAGGGTGTCGTGCATCCACCCCATGTTCCACTTGAGTGAGAATCCCAGCCCGCTGGCGGCGATGTCGCGCGTGACGCCCGGCCACGACGTCGACTCCTCGGCGATCGTCAGGACCCCCGGGTGTGCGTCGTGGACCGTGGAGTTGAGTTCGCGCAGAAGCGCCATTGCCTCCAGATTCTCCAGTCCGCCGTGGATGTTGGGCGTCCACTGGCCGGGGCCGCGTGAATAGTCCAGGTACAACATCGACGCGACCGCATCGACACGGAGGCCGTCGAGGTGAAACTCATCGAGCCAGTACAGGGCGTTGGAGATCAGGAAGCCCGCCACCTCCCGCCGCCCGTAGTCGAAGATCAGAGTTCCCCAATCGGGGTGGTCGGCGCGCTGTGGGTCCGGGTGTTCATAGGTGGGCGTGCCGTCGAACCGGGCGAGCGCCCAGGCGTCGCGCGGGAAGTGCGCTGGCACCCAGTCCACCAGCACGCCGATGCCGCGCCGGTGCAGGGAATCGACGAGGAAGCGGAAGTCGTCGGGTCCGCCGAGCCGCGCCGTCGGCGCGAAGTACGACGACACCTGGTAGCCCCACGAACCGCCATACGGGTGCTCGGCGACGGGGAGCAATTCGACATGGGTGAACCCCATCGCGGTGACATAGTCGGCGAGTTCGACGGCTAGTTCGCGGTACCCCAGGCCGGGCCGCCACGACGCCAGGTGGACCTCGTAGATGCTCATCGGCTCGGACAGTGCTGCCGCGCGCCCGCGGTGTCGCAGCCATGCCGCGTCACCCCACGGATACTGCCCGTCGTCGACGATGACCGACGCGGTAGCCGGTGGCGTTTCGGTGGCGCGCGCCATCGGGTCGGCCTTGTCGACGACGGTGCCGTCGGCGCCATGGACGCGATACTTGTACAGCTCGCCGGCCCGCACCTCGGGCAGGAAGACCTCCCACACCCCACTGTTGGGCAGCTTGCGCATAGGTGCGAGCCGGCCCTCCCAGCCCTCGAAATCACCGATGACGGTGACTCCGCGGGCCTGCGGCGCCCACACGCTGAACGCGACGCCGGTGACCGGTCCCGACGGGGTGTCGCGAGTGCGCACGTGGGCGCCCAGTACCTCCCACAGTCGACGATGCTGCCCCGCTGTCACGAGTGCCAGCTCGTCGTCGCCGATCGATGGCCCGAATCGGTACGGGTCGGCGACGGTGAAGGCTCGGTCGACGGATTCTTGGGCTCGGTCGGCGCGATTGTGGGCTCGGTCGGCGGGGTAACGGACGCGATACCGGTAGTCGGGGATGGTGGCGGCGCTTGGGATGGCGACTGCGACGACCCACAGACCAGGGGCCTGCTCGGCCATCGGGTGCTCCGACGTTGGCGTCCCATCGTTGCCGCCGAGCACGACGGTCACGCCGTCGGCTTGAGGTCGGAGGACTCGAAAGGCGACGGTCCGCTCACTGAGGCGATGGGCGCCGAGGAGCGCGTGCGGGTTGGAATGACGTCCGCCGAATAGGTCGTCGGCCAGCCGTGCGGGCAGCCGCGGGTCGACGACCGGGCCGGTCATGCGGTGAGCCGGTCGAGCGCGGCCAGCACGGTGGCGCGTTCGGTCGTGCGCCAAAACGGGGGGAGTGATGCGGTCAGGTAGCCGCCGTAGCGTGCCGTTGCGAGCCGGGAGTCGAGCACGGCGACGACCCCGCGATCGGTAGTGGCGCGCAGAAGCCGCCCGGCGCCCTGGGCGAGCAGCAGTGCCGCGTGGTTCGCCGAGACCGCCATGAAGCCGTTGCCGCCGGACGCCTCGATTGCGCGAGCGCGAGCACTGGCCAGCGGGTCGTCGGGTCGCGGGAACGGGATACGGTCGATGACCACCAGCGAGAGCGAATCGCCGGGGACGTCGACCCCCTGCCACAGCGACAGTGTGCCGAACAGGCAGGTCTGCGGCTCCTCGCTGAAGCGGCGCACCAGGGCCGACGTCGAATCCTCACCCTGGCACAGGATGGTGTGGTCGGTGCGTTCGCGCAGGGCGTCGGCGGCCTCGCGCGCGGCGCGCATCGACGAGAACAGGCCCAGCGTGCGTCCCCGCGCGGCGCTGATCAGGCCGTCGAGCTCGGCGAGCATCTCCTCCGACAGTCCGCCGCGACCCGGCGGCGGTAGATGCCGGGCGACGTAGAGGATGGCCGCGCGCGGATAGTCGAAGGGGGAGCCCGCGTCGAGGCCGCGCCAGCGCAGCGTCTCGGTGTCGCTGTCACCGCCGGGTAGGGCCTTGCCGCTGGCCGTCACGTCGCCCACACCGGGCGCTTCGCCGCGGGCGCTATTGCCGGCGACGGGTAGGCCCCAGGTGGTGGCCAGGGCGTCGAACGACCCGCCGACGACGAGGGTGGCCGAGGTGAGGATCACGGTGGCGTCGACGAACAGCGACGCCCGCAGCAGACCCCCGACCGACAGCGGAGCGATCCGCAGGACCCGGCGCGTACCCGAACGCTGCGACTCCTCGGCGAGCCACACGACGTCGCGGCGCTTGGCCGGGTCGGACTCGTTGAAGGCGGTCAGGACGCGGACCGCCGCGTCGTGCAGTTCTTCCAAAGAGGTGATCGCCGCCGACCGGGCGGCCGCGGCATCGCCGTCGGTGTCGCCGGAGGAACGTACCGGTCCGATCCCGCTGCGCGCCCGCCACAGCCGGTCCCGCAGGCTCGCGAGCGCCGAATCCCATCCGGTGGGCAGCGACGTGAGCAGTCGCGGCGCAGCGTCGTCGAGCAGTGACCCGATGAGTTCACCGCCGCCGATGACGTCGTCGACCAGTTCCTCGTCGATGAGCTTTGCCGCGCGGCGGGCGGCGAGGGTGACCGAAGCTGCCGACAGCTCGTCGGTGGCGACGGCGGTGATGCGGTCGGTGAGCTCGTGCGCCTCGTCGATGATCACGACGTCGTGCTCGGGAAGGATCGAGGCCGGCGACAGAGCGTCGATTGCGAGCATCGCGTGGTTGGTCACCACCACGTCGGAGTGGGCCGCCTGCGTGCGGGCGTGCTCGGCGAAGCAGTCCTGGGCATAGCTGCAGTTGTTCGCACCGAGGCATTCGCGGGCGGTCACGCTGACTTGGCGCCACGCACGGTCGGAGACACCGGGGACCAAGTCGTCGCGGTCGCCGGTTTCGGTGTCCGACGACCACTCGCGCAGACGAGTGACCTCACGGCCGGTGCGCGAGGTCTCGAAGGCGTCGAACAGCTCGGCGTCGGGCTCGTCGGCGATGCCGCCGTGGATTTTGTTGAGGCACAGGTAGTTCGACCGTCCCTTGAGGATCGCGAACGTCGGCTCGGTACCCAGCGGTCCGGCCAACGCCTGCGCCAAGCGCGGCAGGTCGCGCTCGACCAGTTGGCGTTGCAGCGCGATGGTGGCCGTCGATACGACCACCGTCTTCCCGGACTCGGTGGCATGGGCGAAAGCGGGGACGAGGTAGGCCAGCGACTTGCCGGTGCCGGTGCCGGCCTGCACGGCCAGGTGTTCACCGGTGTCGATGGCGTGGGCGACGGCGTTGGCCATGCGGACCTGCCCGTCGCGCGTCGACCCGCCGAGTGCCTCGACGGCGGTGGCGAGCAGATCGGTGGTGTCGGCGGTGTCCTCAGAAGGCATGGCGGGTCGGGATGGCCGGTTCGCCGTGCGACAGCCCGAGGCCCTCCCACGGCAGCGTGATGAGGGCGTCGCGCAGGTGATCGCGCGCGCCGTGCAATGACGGAAGCGCGTCGACGGGGTCGCCGCCGCGCACCAGCGGAGTCTGGAGGCCGGTGGTGGTGTGACCGTCGACGGCCGGTGCCGGTGCGTCCCACGGGTACAGCACTTCTTCGGTGACCGTGCCGCTGCGCCGCGCGATGCGGGCCGCCGCCTTGGCGCCGCCGTGCGACTCCTTGTGGCTCGAGCGCTTCGCGACCGGGATGCCGTCGATCTCGACGAGCTTGTAGACCATTCCCGCTGTCGGCGCGCCGCTGCCGGTGACCAGCGACGTTCCCACGCCGTAGATGTCGACGGGCTCGGCGCGCAGCGAGGCGATCGCGTACTCGTCGAGATCGCCGGATACGACGATCTTGGTGCGGTGCGCGCCCAGGGAGTCGAGTTGCTCGCGGACCTGACGGGCCAGGATCCCCAGGTCGCCAGAGTCGATCCGCACCGCGCCCAGTTCCGGGCCTGCCGCTTCGATCGCGTTGGCAACGCCGCGGGTGATGTCGTAGGTGTCGACGAGCAGGGTCGTTCCCAGCCCCAACCGCTCAACCTGGGTCCGGAACGCCGCCAGCTCGTTGGGACCGTTCTCGTCGGTGAACAGCAGGGTGAACGCATGCGCCGCGGTGCCCGCACTGGGGACGCCGTAGCTGCGGGCGGCCTCCAGGTTCGAGGTCGCGGTCACGCCCGCCAGGTAGGCGGCCCGCGAACTCGCGACGGCGGCATACTCGTGGGTCCGTCGCGAGCCCATCTCGATGATCGGCCGCGATGCCGCGGCAGTCACCATCCGGGCGGCCGCCGAGGCGATCGCGCTGTCATGGTTGAGGATCGACAGGATCAGCGTCTCGAGCACCACCGCGTCGGCGAAGGATGCGCGCACGGTGAGGATAGGGGAGCCGGGGAAGTACAGCTCGCCCTCGCGGTAACCGTCGATGTCCCCGGTGAAGCGGTAATCGGCGAGCCATTGCAGTGTCTCGCCGTCGAGGAATTCGCCCACTGCGGCCAGCTCCTCGTCGCCGAAGCGGAAGTCGGCCAACGCATCGAGGAGCCGCCCGGTGCCAGCCACGACGCCGTAGCGCCGCCCGTCGGGGAGTCGCCGCGCGAACACCTCGAAAACGCATGGTCGGGCCGCTGCCGGGTGGGTCCGCGCAGCCGCGATCATGGTCAGTTCGTAATGATCGGTGAGCAAGGCTGTGCTACGGCGGGTCACTCTCGTTACCCTAGTCTTATGTCCCTCGAGACAGACGGCAGCGCGGCCGTGCCAGCAGGCACCACCGTCGTAGAGCCCGAGACCATCGTCGACGAGAACGTCGACAGTCCGTGGGTCGCGGTCGTCTGGGACGACCCGGTCAACCTCATGCCCTACGTCACCTTCGTTTTCCAGAAGTTGTTCGGCTACACCCGTGCCAAGGCGCACGAGTTGATGATGCAGGTCCACAACGAGGGCAGGGCCGTGGTGTCGTCGGGGTCGCGGGACAAGATGGAGTCCGATGTGCGGCGGCTGCACACCGCGGGACTGTGGGCGACGATGCAGCGCGATTCATGATGGAGGGGGATTCATGACGCGCCGCCATCTCACGGGTTGGAAGCGACGCGGATCCGGATCGCAGGTCACGCTGTCGGCCCGCTGCAGCGAACACGAGTCCGAATTGCTGCACTCCATCGTGTCGTCGATGCGCGAACTCCTCGTCGAACGGTCAGGATCGGCTCCCGTCGACGAGCTGGCGGCGATCACCGGGATCCGGTCGGGGCATTCGACGGCGCCCCGTGATGCGACGCTGGGCCGGTTGCTCCCGGACTTCCACCGGCCCGATCAGGACGAAGAGCTCGGCTGCGACACGGTCAGCGGCGACCTCAACGGCGCCCTGCGCAGTATCAACGAACCACTGATCATCGACGATAAGCTCGCGGCCGCACAGTGCCTGCTCGATACGGTTCCGGTGGGCGGGGGCGAGATCACGCTGACTGCCGCGCAAGCCGAGCAGTGGCTGACCGCGATAAACGACGTGCGGCTTTCACTCGGCGCCATGCTCGGCATCGACGAGGACACCCCCGAAGAGCTCGATCCCGACCACCCTTACGCCGCGCACTTGCACGTGTACCGGTGGCTGACCGAGCAGCAGTGGATCCTGGTCGAGGAGCTGATGCGCTGATGGGCGGAGTGAGCGCGGTGGCGGGTGATCGGATCACCGACGTCGCCGGGATCGCCGTCGGGCATCACAGCAGGTTGGACGACGTGGTCACCGTGGGGACGCCGGAATCGCCCGGCACCGGATGGGCCACCGGGACGACGGTCCTCACCGTTCCCGAAGGCGCCGTGACCGCCGTCGATGTGCGCGGCGGTGGGCCTGGGACGCGGGAAACCGACCTGCTGGATCCGGCCAACACCGTCCAGACCACGCACGCCATCGTTCTGGGTGGCGGGAGCGCATTCGGCCTGGCCGCCGCCGACGGCGTGATGCTGGCGCTCGAGGAGCGCGGTGTCGGGCTGCCCATGGATGCCTTGGGACACGTCGTGCCGATCGTGGCCGGGGCGGTCATCTTCGACCTGCTCGTCGGCGACTGGCTGGCGCGCCCCGACGCCGGTTTCGGGGCGCAGGCCCTGGCCGCCGCGGCAGCCGACTTCGCCATCGGCACGGTCGGAGCGGGGACCGGTGCGCGCGCCGGGGCGCTCAAAGGCGGTATCGGCACGGCCAGCCTCACCCTCGCTGACGGTGCGGCCGCGGGGATCACCGTCGGGGCGCTGATCGTCGCCAATCCGGTCGGCGATGTCCTCGACCCGACGACGGGTCTGCCGTGGGGGGCCGGCACCGCCGATCTGGAGTACTACGGGCTGCGGCCGCCGTCGGCTACGGATCTGGACGCGCTGGCACAGGCGCGCGCCGCGTCGACGACGCCGTTGAACACGACGATTGGCGTCGTCGCGACCGACGCCGACCTCGACCAGGCCTGCACCAAGCGCATCGCCATGGCCGCCCACGATGGATTGGCACGGGCCATCGTGCCCGCGCATTCCCCGCTCGACGGCGACACCATCTTCGCCGTTGCGACCGGTGCGGTGCCCGGTGCGGCGCGTGACGCGGTGCGCGAATTCACGCCGGTTGGAATGCATCGCGACGTTGCGATTGTTGCCGAAGTCAGTGCGGCTGCGGCGACGGTCACCCAACGGGCCATCGTCAACGCGGTGCTGGCGGCCACCCCGGTCGCCGACATCGCGTCGCTGCGCTCGCTGCTGCCGTCGGCGGTGGTGCACCGGACAGACGGCTGAGCGGGGAATCGGACTTGCTGCGAATCGATCGACGCCTGGTAGAGGCGATGGTGGCCCATGCGCGCACCGACCACCCCGACGAAGCGTGTGGCGTGCTGCCCGGGCCGGAGGGATCCGACGAGCCGACGCGCATCGTGGAGATGATGAACGCCGAGCGCTCGCCCACGTTCTACCGGTTCGACTCCGGCGAGCAGCTGAAGGTGTGGCGGGCGATGGACGACGCCGACGAGGTGCCGGTCGTCATCTATCACAGTCACACGGCGACCGACCCCTATCCGTCGCGAACCGATTCCGGGTTGGCCGCCGAGCCCGACGCCCATTACGTGCTCGTCGGGACAGCCGACCCAGACG
This sequence comes from Gordonia sp. UBA7599, assembly GCA_002477755.1. Classification (GTDB taxonomy): domain Bacteria; phylum Actinomycetota; class Actinomycetes; order Mycobacteriales; family Mycobacteriaceae; genus Gordonia. The sequence goes on along the minus strand of DLKD01000091.1, from coordinate 20,490 downwards.
TCGCCCTGGTGTGCAGCTATCGCATCGTCGACGGGGTGATCACCGCTGAGCCCATCACCGTCGTCGATTCCGGTGACGGCGCGGCACAGAGTCGATTCGACGTGCCCGACCCCTCATCCCCGGCCCACCCGGCTCACAACCACTCGACCAACGACAAGGAGTGACCATGGCAGTCTCCGTATCGATCCCGACGATCCTGCGCGCCCACACCGGCGGCGAGAAGCGGGTGCCGGCGACCGGCGCGACCCTGGGCGCGGTGATCACCGACCTCGAGACGAATCACCCCGGGCTCGCCGGACGCCTGCGCGATGAGAACGGCGCGCTACTACGATTCGTCAATATCTACGTCAACGACGAGGACGTCCGCTTCACCGGCGGTCTCGACACCGAGGTGGGTGACGGCGACGATGTCACTGTGCTGCCGGCCGTCGCCGGAGGCGACAAGTCGGCAACCGTCGCCGGAGGCGACAAGTCGGCACCTGTCGCCGGAGGCTGAGCGGTGGCGCGATTCGACTCGCTGATCGAGTCGGTGGGGCACACCCCGCTCGTCGGGTTGCAGCGGCTGTCGCCGCAGTGGGGCGACGAGGACCAGCCGCACGTGCGCCTGTGGCTGAAGTTGGAGGACCGCAACCCGACCGGGTCGATCAAGGACCGCGCTGCGCTGGCGATGGTCGAGGCGGCCGAGCGCGACGGCACGTTGGTGCCGGGGGCCACGGTGTTGGAGCCGACCAGCGGCAATACCGGCATCTCGTTGGCGATGGCGTGCAAGCTCAAGGGCTATTCGTTGATCTGCGTGATGCCGGAGAATACGTCTGCCGAGCGCCGGGCACTGCTCGAGATGTACGGCGCGCGCGTGATCTCCTCACCCGCAGCCGGTGGGTCGAACACGGCCGTGGCGATGGCCAAGGAATTGGCGGCGACCAACCCCGACTGGACCATGCTCTACCAGTACGGCAACGAGGCCAACGCCCGCGCACATTACGAGGGCACCGGACCCGAGCTGTGGGCCGACCTGCCCGAGATCACGGCTTTCGTCGCCGGGTTGGGGACGACCGGAACGCTGATGGGCGTCGGCCGGTTTCTACGCGAGCAGCGTGACGACATCGCGATCGTCGCTGCCGAGCCGCGGTACGGCGATGAGGTGTACGGCCTGCGCAACGTCGACGAGGGGTTCGTGCCTGAGCTGTACGACGAGTCTGTCCTGACCCGACGGTTCTCGGTGACCGGCGAGGACGCGGTGGCGCGGGTGCGCCAGCTCATCGATGCCGAGGGGATCTTCGCGGGTGTGTCCACCGGGGCCGTTCTCCATGCCGCGATGCGCCTGGCGAGCACTGCGGCCCGCAACGGTGAACGGGCCGACATCGCGATGGTGATGCCCGATGCCGGCTGGAAGTACCTCTCGACGGGTGTCTACAGCACCGACCCCGACGAGGCGGTGGCCGCGGTCGAAGGGCAGTTGTGGGCCTGAGCGTAAACTTGCCGGGAAATCCTTGCCGGACTCCGGCCGTGCGAGTCGTCTCCAGTCAGTGAGGGCAGTGCGATCAGCATCGATCAACGGGCGCCGATCGGAATTTTCGATTCCGGCGTTGGCGGCCTCACCGTCGCACGCGCCATCATCGACCAGCTGCCCGACGAGGACATCGTCTACATCGGCGACACCGCGAACGGACCGTACGGCCCGCTGACCATCCCGGAGGTGCGCCGCCACGCGTTGGCGATCGGCGACGAACTCGCCTCCCGCGGCGTCAAGGCGATCGTGATCGCGTGCAACACCGCGTCGGCAGCCTGTTTGCGCGATGCCCGGGAGCGCTACGCGCCGATCCCCGTCGTCGAAGTCATCCTGCCCGCGGTGCGGCGAGCCGTCGCGGCGACGAAGTCGGGCCGGATCGGCGTGATCGGCACTGAGGCCACCATCGCCTCCCGTGCCTACGACGATTCGTTCGCCGCGGCCCCCGACGTGGAGATCACCTCGGCGGCCTGCCCCAAGTTCGTCGATTTCGTCGAGCGGGGGATCACCAGCGGCCGCCAGATCCTCGGCCTGGCCGAAGGCTATCTCGAGCCGTTGCGCGACGCCGGGGTCGACGCCGTCGTCCTCGGCTGTACCCACTACCCGTTGCTGTCGGGGATAGTGCAGCTCGCCGTCGGCGACGAGGTGACGCTCGTGTCGAGCGCGGAGGAGACCGCCAAGGATGTGGTGCGCGTCTTGACTGAGCTCGACCTGCTGCACCCGCACTCTGATCGCGAGGCGCACCGCGTGTTCACCGCCACCGGTGACCCGGAATCGTTCGCGAAGCTCGCCAGGCGGTTCCTCGGCCCGGCGGTCGGGGAGGTCCAGCACCTGTGAGGCGGTTCGCCCGCATCACGGATGCGTCCCAACACGCCGATTCGACGTTGTCCCTCGCGAGCGGCGTGGCAGAGTGGTCCCCATGCATCTGACGGTTCTTGGATGCTCGGGCAGCGTGAACGGCCCCGGGGCGGCATGTTCGGGATACCTCGTGTCCGTACCCGGTGAGCTACCGGTCCTGATCGACTGCGGCCCGGGCGTGTTCGGCGAGCTGCAGGCCGTCGCCGATCCCAACGACGTCGCTGTCGTGCTGAGCCATCTGCACGCCGATCACTGCATGGATCTGCCCGCGATGTTGGTGTGGCGCCGGTGGGCGCCTGTTCCTGCCATCGGCCGGGTACCGCTCTGGGGGCCCGAGGGCACCGCTGGGCGCATCGGCGCCGGATCGTCGGAGTTCCCCGGCGAAGTCGACGACATCAGCGACACGTTCGAGGTCTCCGAGTGGGTCGAAGGTCAGGCCGTTGAACTGCGCGGACTGTCCTTTACCCCCTACCGGATGGACCACCCGCCGGCGACCTACGGCCTGCGTGTCACGGGCCCCAACGGGGAGGTGCTGGCCTACAGCGGTGACACCGCCCCGTGCGACGAGCTCGTCGAGTTGGCGCGCGGCGCGGATGTGTTTCTCTGCGAGGCGTCGTGGACCCACGATCCCGCGAGCCGTCCGCCGCACCTGCACATGTCCGGCGTCGAGGCCGGCGAGGCCGCCACCGCAGCCGGTGTCGGCGTCCTCGCGGTCACGCACATCCCGCCGTGGACGTCGACCGCCGATATCCTCGCCGAGGTCCGCTCCAGCTTCTCCGGCCACATCGAGCTGGTCCAACAGGGCCAGGAGTTGGACGTCTCCGCGGTGTCGTCACGCGCGTAAGGCCCCGCGCACTAGAGTGAAGCCCGTGACGACACGTGCAGACGGCCGAGCCGATGACGAGCTCCGGCCCATCAAGTTCACCCGCGGATTCACCAGCAACCCGGCCGGTTCGGTGCTGGTCGAATTCGGACATACCAGGGTGCTGTGCACCGCCAGCGTCACCGACGGGGTCCCGCCGTGGCGGCGCGGATCGGGGCGGGGTTGGCTGACCGCCGAATACGCGATGCTGCCCGCCGCCACACATGAGCGCTCAGCCCGTGAGTCGGTGAAGGGCCGCGTGGGCGGTCGCACCCATGAGATCAGCCGACTGATCGGGCGGTCGCTGCGGGCGTGCATCGATCTGGCGGCCATCGGCGAGAACACCATCGCGCTGGACTGCGACGTCTTGGAGGCCGACGGCGGGACCAGGACGGCGGCCATCACCGGTGCCTACGTCGCCCTCGTCGACGCGGTGACCTACTTGCGCGCCCACGACAAGCTGGCCGACCCTCAACCCCTGTCGTGTGCGATCGCCGCGGTCAGTGTCGGGATCGTCGACGGCCGTGTGCGCCTGGATCTGCCGTACGAGGAGGATTCGCGCGCCGAGGTCGACATGAACGTCGTGGCCACCGACGCCGGGACCCTCGTCGAGGTGCAGGGCACCGCCGAGGGCGCCACGTTCTCCCGCGCAACGCTGGATCGGCTGCTCGATCTCGCCCAGGCCGGCACGGCACAACTGTGCGCCGCGCAGCAAGAGGCCCTCGCCGGCGAATACCCGGGTTCGCTGCCCGGACTGTCGTCCTGAAGCCCACCGACATGAGCCGGTTGTTGCTGGCGAGCCGAAATGCGAAGAAGCTCGCCGAATTGCGCCGCGTCGTGGCCGCCGCCGGGTTGACCGGCGTCGAGGTCGTCGGACTCGACGATGTGCCACCGTTCCCCGAGGAGCCGGAGACCGGCGCGACGTTCGAGGAGAACGCCCTGATCAAGGCGCGCGCCGGGGCCCGTTCCACTGGACTCCCGTGCGTCGCCGACGACTCGGGTCTGGCCGTCGACGCATTGAACGGCATGCCCGGCGTGTTGTCGGCCCGCTGGTCGGGCCGACACGGCGACGACGAGGCCAACAACGCGCTGCTGCTGGGCCAGCTCGCCGACGTGCCCGCTGATCGTCGGGGGGCGGCCTTTGTCTCTGCGTGCGCTCTGGTGGATCCAGAAGGCGAAACCGCGGTGGTGCGCGGCGAGTGGCGCGGCTCGATTGTGACCGAGCCCCGTGGTGCGGCCGGTTTCGGCTACGACCCGCTGTTCGTCCCCGACGACGAGGCTGCCGGTGGGCGCACTTCGGCGGAATTGGCTGCGGAGGAGAAGGACGCGCTCAGCCACCGTGGCAAGGCGCTGGCGCAGTTGCTCCCGTTGCTGCGCGCGCTGAGCTGATCCGCGATGGGTTGAGCCGAGCTCAGAGGCCGTAGGCCTGCTTCACGTCGCGCGTACGGATGTGCTCGACGTAGAACGACAGGAACGGGATGGTTCCGGCTAGGGCGGTACCCAGCGTTTTGCCGAATCCCCAACGCGCCTTGATCGCCAGGTCGATGCAGAAGATCAGGTAGACGAAGTACACCCAGCCGTGGACGACGCCGATCCAGCTGAAATCGTCGACGCCGAAGCCGTACTTCGCGATCATCTCGCCGACCAGGACCAGTAGCCAGATACCGGTGATCCACGCCAGGACCCGGTAGCGCGTCAGCGCCCCGGGAATCGCGGCGGCGTTGGGTCGTGCGGTCTCGCTGACGGTCGGGGGTGCGGACTGGTCGGCGTCGGTCACGTCGGATTCCTATCGGGTGCGGACTTGTTGAGCTGTTTCAGGTAGGCGTTGTAGCCGGCCAGATCATCGTCGGTGTCGGCCGGTCCGTCGAGCGCGGCGTCGGCGCTGGGGATCGTGGGGCGTTCGGGCAGCAGGTCGGCGCGGATCTGAGCATCGACGCTGCGCTGCTTGGCGGTGAGCTTGGCCTGCTCCTGCGGGTCGCTCTCCAGGATGACGAATCGGCGATAGGCGTAGATCACCGCGACGGCGAACGCCGGCCATTGCAAGGCGTAGCCGAGGTTTTGGAAGGTACCCGAGGCGGACTCGAACCGGGTCCACTGCCAATAGGCCAGTCCCAGGCACGCCACTGCCGCTACCAGCGTCAACGCGATCAGCGCCGGACGGTGGCGCCGGGGTCGGGGCTCAGACGGCATGACACCGACGGTACCCGCCGGGCGATCGGACCGGCCAATCGCCTCGGTGTAGTGTGGGCGGCGCGATACGCGCGAGTGGCGGAATTGGCAGACGCGCTGGATTTAGGTTCCAGTGTCCTCGGACGTGCAGGTTCAAGTCCTGTCTCGCGCACGGTAGTCGTGCACATACGCCAAGAGCGCCGGACCTGAAACGGTCCGGCGCTCTTGTGCGTGTTGGGGTCTACCGCAGGCTCTTCGGAACCAGCGAGACCGGGGTGTAGAACGAGCGCGTCACCTCACGGTTCTCCGAGTCGGTCGCCGCGAGCGCCTTGGAGGAGAGGATGCCGACGATCGGGCCGCCGTTGGCTCGGATGCCCGCGCCACTGTCGCCGCCCTCCGAGCGGAACGTCGCCTCGACGACAAGCGTCGACTGGTTCACCAGCAGGCTCGGCGGCGCGAAGGCGCAGGCGATGGTCAACGGTCCGGGCAGCGGGCACTCCACAGCCTGGATCAGTTGCGGCTTCGGGGTCACGACAACGCCGCGGGACAACCCGGTGGTGGCGCCGTACTTGCTCACCGGCTCACCCTGCTTGACCTTGGCGCCCCAGTCGATCCGGTCGACCTTGACGCGCTGGCCGGGCAGGAGCGTGACGACCGCGATGTCGGCGTGCCGGCTGATCAGGTTGGTGGTGATGGTGCCGATCTTGTCGCCGTTGGTGTTGAAGAGGTCCTCACCCTTCTTGCCGCAGTGTCCGGCAGTCAGGGCGCGGGTCGAGTTGATCACGGCTCCGAGGGTGCACTTGGCCTCGGTGATGATCGTCGTCGGGCGGCGGATCTCCATTCCCGAGGCGATAACCGTCGAGTCGGTGGTCGGCGCCGCCATGGCGGGCGCGGCCACGCCGATGGACAGTGCGATCGCCGCCGGTGCCAGGGCAGCGGTCATCAGAACGGATGCACGCATGGGTGATGAACCTCGATCGATAAAGGAGCTGAACAAGTCCCGTCTACGCTAGTTTCGTCGGCAGCCCCGGGCAATTCGTAAGCCAAACTGACACCTTCTTGACGCATAATTCGGAGGTGATTCTCAGGTTGCGGACCGCGCTGACGGTGCTGCTCGGTGTACTGGTGGTGATGGTTTCTGGCTGTGGCCTGCAGGAATACGTCCGCAACCAGGTCGAGTCGATCGAAAAATCGGGCATTCCGTCAACGATCGACGTCGGCGGGTCCGGCACCTATATCGATACCGTGGGGCTGGGGAAGGTGGCGAAGCTCCCGGTGCGCAAGCGCGTGTCGATGAAGGGGTACGGGCGAGGGGCGTTCGGTCCGTTGTGGGACGACAACGTGAATGTGGAGTTCGGGCACAACGGCTGCAACACCCGAGACGACATCCTGCGCCGCGACCTCACCGACGTCGTGATGCGGCCGGGGGGCTGCTTCGTCTCGACGGGCACCCTGGTGGATCGGTACACGGGCAAGACGGTGCGGTTCGTGCGCGGTCCGAACACTTCCGGCGACGTCGAGATCGACCACCTCGTGTCATTGGCGAACGCCTGGACGACCGGTGCCCGCTTCTTCGACGACGAGAAGCGGCGCAACCTCGCCAACGATCCGCGCAACCTGCAGGCGGTGTCCCGCGCGATCAACCAGACCAAAGGCCCCTACGACGCCGAGGGATTCCTGCCGCCCGACCCCGCCTACCGGTGCACCTATGTGAACCGCCAGCTCGACGTCAAGCTCGCCTACGGACTCTGGGTCACACAGAAAGAGGCGAATGCGATGCGGGCGGTGCTGCTGGCATGTCCGAAGCCGGCGTGATGGGCCACCCGTGTGCCGACCTCGGCGTCGTTGACCGGTTCGCCGCGGCGCTGCGCCGTGCCGGTTTCACCACCGACGGTATCGAGGCGCATCTGGGCGCCGAGGTATCGGCAGCGCTCACCGGCGGTGTCAGTTGGCCGGCTGCGGCAGTCCTCGCCGACGATCGTCGTCTGTCGACGCTCATCGCGTTGTTCTTGCTCGGCGAGGAGCGGGCGGTCGCTGCGCTGGAAGGGGCTTTGAGCGGTGTCGGCGTCGATGAATTGGCCGGGCAGGGGATCGTTGCCGTCGCCGACGGCGGTGCGACGGTGCGGCCGATCCTCGACGTGCGGCCCTACGCCGACGATGCGGGGGAGTACCTCGTCTTCGCCGACCAGGACTCGGGTCGACGCTCGGGGACGCTCGCCCATGACCACGTGTTGGGTATCGGAGGGGCATCGGTCTCGTTGGCGCGGGCGGTGATCCGAGCACCCGTGCGTCGCGCGCTCGACGTCGGCACCGGCTGCGGCGTGCAGGCGTTGCACCTGGGGGCGCACTGCGCCGACATCGTCGCCACCGATACGAACGACCGCGCGCTCGCGCTGGCTGCAGCAACGGCACGAGCGAGCGGGCAGTCGTGGGACCTGCGTCGAGGGAGCCTGTTCGAGCCGGTGGCCGGGGAGCGTTTCGACCTGATCGTGTCCAATCCGCCGTTCGTCATCAGCCGCGGCGACCAGGACTACATCTACCGCGACTCGGGGGTGCCGGCCGACGGGCTGTGCGAACAGTTGATCGCGCAGCTACCGGAGCACCTCAACCCCGGCGGCGTCGCGAGTGTCTTGGCCAACTGGGCGGTCACCGACGTCGACGACTGGTCGGCCCGACCGCGCCGGTGGTTGGCGAACACCGGCCTCGACGCCTGGGTGGTGCAGCGTGAGCTGGCCGACCCCATCAGTTACGTGAGCCTCTGGCTCGCCGATGCCGGAGAGTCCCCGGAGCGCATTGCGACGCGCGGCCGCGAGTGGCTCGACTACTTCGCCGATGCCGGCATCGTGGCGGTCGGGATGGGCGTGTTGACGCTGCGCCGCCCGTCAGTCGGTGGTGCGGTTCGCTTTCAGATCGTCGAAGAGATCACCGGTGCAGGCGAGGAGGTGACCGGCGACGAGGCACAGGCATTCCTGGCCCGGCAGGACTTCCTGGCCGAGAACTCCGATGAGGATCTGCTGGCGATGCGCCTGTCGACCTCGCCGGTCATGCTCGAGGAGCACTTGCTGCCCGGCGATGACGGCTGGCAATGCGTGGGGTCGGTGCTGCGCCGTCCCGGCGGCCCCGGTGCAGCGATTCCGCTCGACGAGGTGTCGCGTGCCTTGTTCGCCGGTTGTCGGGGGCAGGTGGCGCTCGCCGACCTGATCGCCCTGCTCGCCGCCCACCACGACGTCGATGCCGATGCGCTCGCACAGGCTGCCATGCCCGTCGTGCGCGAGGCCATCGCCCGTGGAATCGCCTATCAGGCGGTGTGAGACGACAACCTGCGGAACAGGATCACCGGTAGCCGGTGGAGCTTGTCGACGCCGAGGGTGCGCCGGAACTCCGCCCACGCCCAGCACAGTCCGAAGACGCCGAGGGTGACCGCTGCGGTGACCATCGGCGACCAGGGTCGCGCGACGACGAAGATCGGGATGACCACCAGCAGCAGCGCCTGCAGGACGTAGGAGTCCAGGCTGCGCGCGCCGGTCATGATCAACGGCCGCAAGAGGTTGCGCCGCTGCAGGTGGGGGATCAGCCAGCCGAATAGCGCGTACAGCGTCATCACGAGCAGCCACGAGGCGAAGACCCGGGCGACGCGGAAGTCGACCTTGTCGGCGATCGACGGTTCAATGTGGTGCCACGGCCCGGTCTTGAAACCGAAGTACAGGAAGCACCAGCCCGCGACCGCAGCGAGCAGCAACCACGGCAGCCGGGCGATCAACCACTCGTCGGCCCGCCAGCGGCGCCAGTACCAGCCCAGGACGAGCGCAGGGAAGAACATGACCTGCCAGGCCGCCCAGTTCTGGATTTCCAAGCCGCCGAAGGCGATGGTCCACCACTGCGACCAGTCCGGTGCCGCGATCCACTTGCGTCCGGGCGAGCTCGTGATGAAGAACCAGTCCGGGCTGTGGAACTGCGAGTACGCGTACAGCGCGATTGAGGTGACCAGGATCAGCCACCCGAATCCTCGTCGCAGCAGCGGCAGCAAGAGTCCTGCCACGGCCAGGAAGACCAGGTACATGAGCAGAATGTCGCCGCCGGAGGGGAGGTAGCGCAGCAGCAACGACAGCCCGATGCCGGTCCCGGCGTCGCCGACTGGGCGCAACCGGACCAGGGAGTAGTAGCCGGCCATCCCCGCGGCGACGGCGACCAGGCAAATCACCAGCTGGCACAGGTAGAGCACGACGAGCCGCTTGCCCAGCCGTCGGTAGGTGAACGGACCGCCGCGTCGCACGATCCACCCGCCGTAGACGATCCCGAACACCAATCCCGACAGTAGGACGAAGGCCGCCATCCCGTCGACGTACGGATAGGAATGCGTGGGGCGCCCGAGCATGGACTTGGGGCCCGCGAAATGGGCGGCGACCATGCTCCAGATGGCGAGGCCGCGGGTCGCGTCGATTGCCCAATCGCGACCCACGGCCCCGGTGCCGGGTGTGGCCGAACTCTTAGGTGTAGAGGTCGGCAATTGCCTGCTTGTACGCGTCGTGGATGACGTTGCGCTTCAGCTTGAGCGTCGGGGTCAGCCCGCCGTTCTCCACGGTGAAGTCACTGTCGAGAATCGCGAACTTCTTGATCGCCTCGGCCTTGGACACCGTCGCGTTCGCGGCGTCGATCGCGGTCTGGATCTCCGCCCGCAGGGCGGCGTTCTCGGTCACTTGCGAGAGAGGCGTATCGGCGGGCAGGCCGTTGCGCTCGAGCCAGCCGGGGTAGGCCTCCGGGTCGATCGTGACCAGCGCGGCGATGAACGGTTGGGCGTCACCGACGACGAGGCACTGGCTGACCAGCGCATTCGCGCGGATGGTGTCCTCGAGCTGGGCCGGCGAGACGTTCTTGCCACCTGCGGTGACGATGATCTCCTTCTTGCGGCCGGTGATCGAGAGGTAGCCGTCGTCGAGCGATCCGAGGTCGCCGGTGTGGAACCAGCCGTCGACGATCGCATCGGCGGTGGCCACTTCGTTCTTCCAGTACCCGCCGAAGACGACCGGGCCCTTGAGCAGCACCTCGCCGTCCTCGGCGATGGCCACGCTGACGCCCTCGACGGGGCGTCCGACGCTACCGACCTTCTGCTGGCCGGGCTGGTTGGCGGTGACCGCCGCAGTGGTCTCGGTGAGGCCGTAGCCCTCGTAGATCGGGACGCCGGCGCCGCGGAAGAAGTGGCCCAGTCGCGCGCCGAGCGGGCCGCCGCCGGACACCGCCGCCTCGCATCGCCCGCCCAGCGCGTCGCGCAACTTGCCGTAGACCAGCTTGTTGAACACCGCGTGGCGCAGCTTCAGGCCCAGGCCGGCGCCACCGGTGTCTTGGGCCTTGCTCCACTCGACGGCGGTCGCGGCGGCCTTGGCGAAGATCTTGCCCTTGCCGCCGTCGATCGCCTTCTGCTCGGCAGAGTTGTACACCTTCTCGAACACGCGCGGCACCGACAGGACGAAGTCGGGGGAGAAGACCGCGAAGTGGGCCACCAGGTTGGGGATGTCACTGGTGTGTCCGACGATGACCTTGTTCTCCAGGGCGGTGATCGCGATGACGCGGGCGAACACGTGGGCCAGGGGGAGGAATAGCAGCGTCGACTTACCCGGCGTCATCATCGAGCCCAACCCTGCGCGAACCGCGGCGGCCTCGGCGAGGAAGTTCGCATGCGTCAGGACGACGCCCTTGGGTCGGCCGGTCGTGCCCGAGGTGTAGATCAGAGTCGCGGCGTCGGCGGCATTGCTGCCAGCGTGGCGGGCATCGAGGTCGGCATCGGTCACTGCGGCACCGCGGCGGGCCAGTTCGGCGATCGCACCGTCGTCGATGATGAGCGTCTCGCGGACCTCGGGGCAGTTCTTGATGACCTCGCCGTGGTAGGCGAGGTTCTTCTGGGTCTCCAGGATGACCAGCGAGGCGCCCGAGTTGGTGAGGATCCAGTCGACCTGGTCGGGTGAGGAGGTGTCGAAGATGGCGACGGTGGTCGCGCCGGCGCGCCAGATGGCGTAGTCGATGACGGTCCACTCGTAGCGCGTCGAGGACAACAGTGCGACGCGATCACCGGCCGCCACGCCCGAGGCGATGAGGCCCTTGGCGACGGCGTCGACCTCGTCGGCGAACTGTGCAGCCGTGACGTTGACCCACGCGCCGTTCACATGGCGACGGAACAGCGGCATGGTGGGATTCTCGGCGCGGTAGCGCAGCACGGTATCCACACACGTTGCGTTCTCATCGATCGTGAAATTGGCGGGCTTGGTCGATTCCTGCATGGTGTCGCTCCCAGTGGTGGTCAACTCGGCGTGTCTGATTTGACGCTGTCACGGTAGCAAGCCTGTGCTGGGCGTCACATCCGGGTTGGTCAGATTTCGACGGATGCGCGTGATGGAGCCGATCGGCGATAGAGTTGGCGTCCATAATGACCACCGATCACGCAGATTCTTTCGACGACCTCGGTATCGACGACCGGGTGCGCCGCGCTCTCAACGACGTCGGCTATGAGACGCCGTCGCCGATCCAGGCCGCGACCATTCCACCTCTGATGGCCGGGCGCGACGTCGTGGGCCTGGCCCAGACGGGCACCGGCAAGACCGCTGCGTTCGCCATCCCCATCCTGTCGCGCATCGACACGTCGGCCCGCAAGCCGCAGGCTCTCGTGCTGGCACCGACGCGGGAGCTGGCTCTGCAGGTCGCCGAGGCGTTCGGGCGGTATGCGACCCACATCCCCGAGCTGCGCGTGCTGCCCATCTACGGCGGGCAGAGCTACGGCGTTCAGTTGTCGGGCCTACGCCGGGGCGCGCAGGTCATCGTCGGGACGCCCGGACGCGTGATCGACCATCTCGACAAGGGCACCCTCGACATCTCCGAGCTGGAGTTCCTGGTCCTCGATGAGGCCGACGAGATGCTGACTATGGGGTTCGCCGAGGACGTCGAGCGCATACTCGCCGACACCCCCGACACCAAGCAGGTCGCACTCTTCTCGGCGACGATGCCCAAGGCAATCGGCCGCCTGGCACAGAAGTACCTCCACGATCCCGTCGAGGTGACCGTCAAGTCGAAGACGTCGACGGCGCAGAACATCACGCAGAAGTTCTTGCAGGTCTCCCACCAGCGCAAACTCGACGCGCTGACCCGCGTCCTGGAGGTCGAGCAGTTCGACGGGATGATCGTCTTCGTCCGTACCAAGCAGGCGACCGAGGAACTCGCCGAGAAGCTGCGCGCCCGCGGTCACTCGGCGATGGCGATCAACGGCGACATGGTGCAGGCCCAGCGCGAGCGGACCATCAACCAGCTCAAGGACGGCTCGCTGGACATCCTCGTCGCCACTGACGTCGCCGCTCGCGGACTCGACGTCGACCGCATCAGCCACGTCGTGAATTACGACATCCCGCATGACACCGAGTCGTATGTCCACCGCATCGGCCGC
>DLKD01000091.1:588-7562 GCA_002477755.1 Gordonia sp. UBA7599 | reverse complement strand
CACCGCATCGGCCGCACCGGCCGCGCAGGACGGTCGGGAACCGCGCTGCTGTTCGTCTCGCCGCGGGAGCGCCACTTGCTCCGTGCGATCGAGAAGGCGACGCGGCAGCCGCTGACCGAGATCGACCTGCCCTCGGCCGAGGACGTCAACGCTCAGCGCGTGGCGCGTTTCGCCGACTCGATCACCGAGAACCTCGGTTCGGACAACCTGGACCTGTTCCGCGGGCTCGTGGAGAGCTATGCGCGCGACAACGACGTGGCGATGGCCGACATCGCTGCAGCGCTGGCGCTCGAGACGCGCGACGGTGGCTTCCTGATGGCACCCGATCCGCCCCCCGGCGAGCGCCCGCCGCGCGAACCCCGCTCCGAGCGCGCACCGCGCGGGGGCGGTTCGTTCGCGACCTACCGGATCGCCGTTGGGCGCAAGCAGAAGGTCACCCCGGGGGCGATTGTCGGGGCGATCGCCAACGAGGGCGGACTCTCGCGCGGGGACTTCGGCAACATCAGCATCCGCGACGACTTCTCGCTCGTCGAGTTGCCCGCCGACCTCGACGCCGAGACACTGGCCCAGCTCAAGCACACCCGCATCGGACGCAACGCCATCGACCTGCGGCGAGACATGGGCCCGCCGCGCTCCCGTGGGGGCCGCAAAGGCGGCCCGCGCGACGGAAAGGGTGGTCCGCGAGACGGCAACCGGCGGTCGAATCCCAAGGTCGCGGGCCGTCGCGGCAAGTACTGAAGCCGCGCCGCGGTCGACACTGAGACCGAACCTTTGCGATTTCGTGGGCGTTAACGCGATGTGATATCCGTAACAATGGGAACCCGGCGCGCGATAAGTGTCGTTGCACCCAGGGAATTTCACGAGACGATGTGACAGCGCGAACACGAGACGAAACCGGGAGTTGGCCATGATGCGGGAGATCACAGCGGAACAGGCGTTTGAGCACGCCGCATGCGGTGATGCGGTGATCCTGGACGTGCGGCCCCAGGTCGTGCGGCACCAGGGGAGTGTGCCCGGCGCGCTTGTGGTCGAGCCCGGCGAGCTGACCGGTCGACTCCGGCTGAACCCGGCTGTCCGCCACGACGCCGAGGTGGCGGTCGTGGCGCTCAACGCCCAGGCCGACGAGATCGAAACTCGTTTGTCGCGCCTCGGCTTCACCAAGTTGGTCCGCATTGCCGGCGGTTTCCGCGCAATGCGTGAGCGCGCCTGACGCAACCGCTACAAGTCCTCGCAGTCGCTACCGTCGCAACGGTAGCGACTGTTGGTTTTTGTAGCGGTTGTGTGCGTCAGTCGGCCAGTGCGCGCCGGATCAGCGCCGCGGTCTCGTCGGGGTTCGGGTCGCGACGGACCACGAGCCCCTTGGCGAACGACAATTTGTCGCCGTGGTGGCGCGGCACGACGTGCAGGTGGGTGTGGAACACCGTCTGCATTGCGGCACGACCGTCGTTGACGAGCAGGTTGACGCCGTCGGCGCCGAGCGCCTTGCGCATCGCGATGCCCACGCGCTGGCCGACGGCGAACACCTTGGCGCCGGCGTCGGGCTCGAGGTCGGCGAGCCCGGAGGAGTGGGTCCGCGGGACGATCAGCGTGTGCCCGCGCATGACCGGCCGGATGTCGAGGAAGCCGACGACGTCATCGTCGGAGTAGACCTGGCGGGCAGGCGCCTTGCCGGTGGTGATATCGCAGAAGATGCAGTCGGACATGGCCGGGACCATACCGGATTCGCCGCGACCGCGGTTGATAACGATTTGATAACGATTGCCCATCGCTGCAGGTGAGGGCGTCGTCCGCGGTCGGCTGGCGCGTGAGCAGGAACTTTGACTGGCACATGTGAAGCAGGTCACGCGGCCGGAAAAGTTACTCGCCAGACTACTCGCGGGTATACCGACGGGTCACCCCAAAACATGAGGGTTCCCTCATTTTGGCGTGCGACGATGGTCGTCGAATCCCGCCACGCGCACGTATCTAGGAGAACCTGTGACCATCGACCAGGACCGCATCGTCACCGCCCGTACCGACTCGTACAACGCACCGGAGTCCCTGATCGACCGGATCGCCAACGGCGAGGCGTACGCGGTCGGGTTCGGCGGGCAAGGCACCCCGTGGCTCCCCACGCTGGCCGAGCTGGTGGTCGACGCGGAGCTCCAGCGCAGCTTCGCCCAGACCGTCGTCGCCTCGCAGCGGCTCCTAGAGCCCGTGGCCGCCGAGCTGTCGATGGCCGCACCCGACGGCTTCGACCCGCTGCACTGGGTCGAGCTGTACGAGGCCGGCGACGCCCTCGACGAGGGGGCCGGTGCCGTCAGTGGGTTGCCCGACGAGACTGCCCTGAGCGCCGCCACCGCGTCGGTCCCCGGTGTGTTGCTCGCCCAGCTCGCCGCCGTGGCGTCGCTGCGCAAGCAGGGCCTCGACACCGACGAGTTCCCGCCGTGCAGCGTCGTCGGCCACTCCCAGGGATGCCTCGCCGTCGACGCGGTGCGCGTGGGCGAGAACCTCGCCGATGCTCCCGGCGACGGCGCCCTTCTGGCGCTGGCCCGCCTGATCGGCGCCGCCGGCAGCGTGGTCGCCGCCCGTCGCGGCCTGCACTCGGCGGCCGACGGGTCGCCGATGCTCTCGGTCACCAACGTCGTCCCCGCCCGCATCGACGAGGTGTTGGCCGCCTACCGTGCCGACGCCGTCGACGGTGAGCGCGGGCTGCCCGTCGTCGCGCTGCGCAACAGCCGCCGCGGAGTGGTCCTCTCCGGCGCGCCGGTGCACCTGGCCGCGGTCCAGGCGCGCTGCGAGCAGATCGCCGCGCAGGAGGCCGACGACCGCAAGCGCAAGCTGGTCGGCGGTGCCCCGTTCGCGCCGACGTTCGACCCGCTGACCGTCTCGGTGGCGTTCCATCACCCCGAGATGGCCGACGCCGTCGACCTCGTCGAGCAGTGGGCGCAGCGCTGCGGCCTGGACGCGTCCTGGGCCCGCCGGCAGGCTGCTGCCGTTCTCGTCGATCCGGTCGACTGGGTGTCGATCGTCGGCGAGGTCGTCGCCGACGGCGCCAAGTGGATCCTCGACCTCGGCCCGAGTGACACTGTCACCCGGCTGTCGTCGTCTCTGGTCCGCGGTACCGGCGTGGGGGTCATCCCCGCGGCGCTGCGCGGCGGTCAGCGCAACCTGTTCGCACCCGGCGGCGTGCCCGACGTGGCCCGCGCCTGGGACCGTTACGCACCGCGACTGGCAGTGCTGCCCGACGGCCGCTCGGTCATCGATACCGCCTTCACGCGCCTGACCGGGCGCTCGCCGATGCTGCTCGCAGGCATGACGCCCACGACTGTGGACCCGGCGATCGTCGCCGCGGCCGCCAACGCCGGGCACTGGGCCGAGCTCGCCGGCGGTGGGCAGGTCACCGAGGAGATCTTCGCCGACAACGTCGAGCGGCTCACCGCACTGCTCGAGCCGGGCCGTCAGGCGCAGTTCAATGCGCTCTATCTCGACCCGTACCTGTGGAAGCTCCAGCTGGGCGGCAAGCGACTGGTGCAAAAGGCCCGTGCCCAGGGGGCGCCGATCGACGGCGTCATCGTTTCGGCTGGCATCCCCGAGCTCGAGGACGCGGTCGCACTCGTCGACGAGCTCGTCGAGGCCGGCCTGCACTACGTCGCGTTTAAGCCGGGCACGGTCAGCCAGATCCGCGACGTCGTGCGCATTGCCGCCGAAGTGCCCCATCACCCCGTCATCGTCCAGATCGAGGGCGGCCGCGCCGGTGGGCACCACTCGTGGGAGGACCTCGACGACCTGCTGCTGGCCACCTATGCCGAACTGCGCGCCCGCGCCAATGTCGTGATCTGCGTCGGCGGCGGCATCGGGACACCCGAGCGCGCCGCGGAGTACCTGAGTGGGCGCTGGTCACTGGCCCACGACTACCCGCTGATGCCGCTGGACGGCATCCTCGTCGGCACTGCCGCCATGGCCACCCTCGAGGCCACCACGAGCCCCGAGGTCAAGCAGCTGCTCGTCGACACCGTCGGATGCGACGAGTGGATCGGCGCCGGACACGCGGAGGCCGGCATGGCCTCGGGCCGTAGCCAGCTCGGCGCCGACATCCACGAGGTCGACAACACCGCGTCGCGGTGCGGGCGCCTCCTCGACGAGGTCGCTGGCGATGCCGATGCCGTGGCCGCCCGCCGCGACGAGATCATCGCGGCGCTGGCCGGCACCGCCAAGCCCTACTTCGGCGACGTCACGACCATGACCTACGAGCAGTGGCTGCGCCGCTACGCCGAACTGGCCGTCGGGGAGCGCGACACCGCTGCGGACTGGGCAGACATCACCTGGGAGCAGCGCTTCACCGAGATGCTGCAGCGCGCCGAGGCACGCCTGCACGACGCCGACACCGGCGAAATCGTGAGCATCTTCGCCGACGGCGCCGTCACCGACCCGCACGCCGCCACCGACGCCCTGGTGTCGGCGTACCCGGCCGCGACCGTGGACATCCTGCACCCGGCCGACGTCGCCTTCTTCCTCGACCTGTGCAAGACCCCCGGCAAGCCGGTCAACTTCGTGCCGGTCGTCGACGGCGATGTTCGCCGCTGGTGGCGCAGTGACTCGCTGTGGCAGGCCCACGATGCGCGCTACGGCGCCGACGAGGTGTGCATCATCCCCGGCCCGGTTGCGGTCGCGGGCATCACCCGAGTCGACGAGCCCGTTGGCGCACTGCTCGACCGCTTCGAGTCGGGCCTCGTCGACGAGCTGACCGCCGCGGGCGAGCCCGCGCTCGAGATCGACGCGCGACGCCGTGAATTGGCCGGCACCGCCGGCCCGATCGCCACCATCCTGGCGTCCACGGACGTCTGCTGGGCCGACCGTATCGTGGCCAGCCCGGTGCGCGCGCTGGGCAACCCGGGTCTGTGGGAGATCGTCGACGGCGATCTCGCCGAGCACGCACCTTCCGGTGCCCTGTTGCGTCGTGCCGTCGGGCAGGACCGCTTCGACCTGGTCGTGCCGATCGCCGCGACCACGACCACCATCCCGATGACGCTGACCCCGGCGATTCTCGACGGCGGCGCGCCGCTGGTCGGCATCGACGGTGCCGGTGAGGCGATGACCGGGATCGTGACGGTTGCCGCCGGTGGCGACCTCGCGACCACCTCGCTCTCGCCGTCGGGCGAGCTGACCGCCCGCGTGTCGATCGCCTGGGATCCCGACCTCGCCGCCGATCACCGCGGCGTCACCACCGCCTCGCTGCCCACCGGCCTGGCACCCGAGCCCGGCATCATCGTCCCTGACGCCCTGGTCGGAGCGACCTGGCCGTCGGTGTTCGCGCTGATCGGGGCCGCGCGCACCGATGAGGGCCGACCGGTCGTCGAGGGTCTGCTGGACCTGGTGCACCTCGACCATGCGATCGCGATCGACGCGCCGATCCCGGCGCAGCAGGCTGACCTGACTGCCACCGCCGTGCTGCGCAGCGTCACCGACACCGGTGTGGGCCGTGTCCTGGCCGTCGACGTGGAGATCAACGACGGCGACACCGTCGTCGCGACGCTGGCCGAGCGGTTCGCGATCCGCGGCCGCCTCGGCGCCGGCGAACTCGCCGACCCGGTGCGGGCGGGGGGAGCCGCTGACGATGAGCGCGACGCCACGCGCAAGTTCCTGCGGTCGGCGACAATCGTCGCGCCGCGCGCCATGACCGGCTTCGCACTGGTCTCCGGCGACCACAACCCCATCCACACCGACGCGAATGCCGCGGCGCTGGCCGGGCTCGGCGAACCGATCGTGCACGGCATGTGGCTGTCGGCCGCCGCGCAACAGGTTGTCTCCGCCCGCGACACCCGCCGCGGCGGTGCGCCCCGAGCCATCGAGGGCTGGACCATCCGCTTCCTGGGCATGGTCCGTCTCGGTGACAGCGTCGACGTCCGCGTCGACCGCGTCGGGCTTGACCGTGGCCGCGAGGTCGTCGAGGCGACGATGAAGGTCGACGGCGAGCTCGTCGCGGCCGCCACCGCGTTGCTCGCCGCACCGTTGACCGTCTACGCGTTCCCGGGACAGGGCATCCAGCGCAAGGGGATGGGCCTGGACGCGCGGTCGCGCAGCGCCGCTGCCCGCGACGTGTGGGACCGGGCCGACGCCCACACCCGCGAGGCCCTCGGGTTCTCCATTCTCGCCGTGGTCCGCGACAACCCGACGACCCTGGTCGCCAACGGGACCACCTACCACCATCCCGACGGGGTGCTGTTCCTGACGCAGTTCACCCAGGTCGCCATGGCGACCCTGGGCGTGGCGCAGGTCGCCGAGCTCCGCGAGTCCGGCGCCTTCGTCGACGATGCCATCACGGCGGGCCACTCCGTCGGTGAGTACAACGCGCTCGCCGCATGCGCCGGCGTGCTGCCGCTGGAGGCGGTCCTGGAGGTCGTGTTCCAGCGCGGCGAGGCGATGCACCATCTGGTGCCGCGCGATGCCAAGGGCAACAGCGACTACCGCATGGCGGCGATCCGTCCCAGTCAGTTCGGTCTCGCCGACGACGACGTCGACGACTTCGTGGGCGGTGTCGGCGCACAGGTCGGCGAGTTCCTGGAGGTTGTGAACCTGAACCTGCGCGGTTCGCAGTATGCGATCGCCGGCACCGTCGCCGGGCTCAAGGCGCTGGAGAAGGAGATCGAGCGCCGCGTCGCCGAGTTCGGCGGCAAGCGCGCGTTCATCCTTGTCCCCGGCATCGACGTGCCCTTCCACTCGACCGTCCTGCGCGCCGGTGTGCCGGCGTTCCGCGAGCGGCTCGACGAGCTGCTGCCCGCGCACATCGATCCGTCGATCCTCGTCGGGCACTACATCCCCAACCTCGTGCCGCGGCTGTTCAACCTGAGCCGTGAGTTCGTCGCCGAAATCGCCGACCTGGTGCCCTCGGAACCGCTCAACGCGGTGCTCGCCGACTTCGACTCGTGGGCCGCCCGGCCCGCCGAGCTCACCCGTGTCGTGCTCATCGAGTTGCTGGCCTGGCAGTTCGCCAG
>DLKD01000091.1:327-449 GCA_002477755.1 Gordonia sp. UBA7599 | reverse complement strand
CGAGACCCAGGACCTGCTGTTCGGCCCGCCCAGCCGGGGTGGCCTCAACGTCGGACGTTTTGTCGAGGTCGGCCTGAAGTCCGCTCCGACGCTGGCGGGTCTGGCCACCAACACCCTCAAGC
>DLKD01000091.1:0-161 GCA_002477755.1 Gordonia sp. UBA7599 | reverse complement strand
ACGCCGAGCGCGACGAGGCCGTCCTTCTCGCGACCGATGAGGGCGCCGAGCCGGAAGCCGAGGAGGCTGCCGAAGCCGATGGTGGGGCCGCCGAGGCCGCACTCGCAGCCGACGCGCCGGCAGTAGCCGCCGTGGCTGCCGCACCGGCCCCTGCTGCCGCG
>DLKD01000040.1:47232-52148 GCA_002477755.1 Gordonia sp. UBA7599 | reverse complement strand
GGCATCTGCAACGGCTTCCAGATCCTGTGCGAGGCGGGCCTGCTGCCGGGCGCGCTGACCCGCAACCAGGGCCTGCACTTCGTGTGCCGCGACCAGTGGCTGCGCGTGGAGAACACCTCGTCGGCCTGGACGTCGCGCTTTGAACCCGGCGCGGAGATCCTCGTCCCGCTCAAGTCAGGCGAGGGGCGCTACGTCGCGAGTGAGGCCGTGCTCGACGAACTCGAAGGCGAAGGGCGGATCGCCTTCACCTATGCCGGGGACAACGTCAACGGGTCGATGCGTTCGATCGCCGGGATCAGCAGCGCTGACGGTCGTGTCGTCGGGTTGATGCCGCATCCCGAGCATGCGACCGAGGCCCTGACCGGGCCCAGCGATGATGGACTGGGCCTGTTCTACTCGGTCCTCGACGCGGTGCTGGCCAAGGCCTGAGATGCCCGCGCTGGACACTTCCGCCACCGCTGCCGGGCTGGCGTCGTTCATCGACGCCTCGCCGTCGCCGTTCCACGTGTGCGAGACGGTGGCCGGTCACCTGCGCGACCAGGGGTTCGTCGAACTCGAGGAGACGCAGGCGTGGTCCGAGTCGGCGGGGAGCTTCTTCGTCCGGCGCGGCGGGTCGATCATCGCGTGGAGTGACCCGGTCGCGCGCACGGGGAGTCCTTTCCGGATCGTGGGCGGGCACACCGACAGCCCCAATTTGCGCGTCAAGCAGCACATCGACCGAGTCGCGGCCGGCCTCGCGACCGTCGCGCTGGAGCCCTACGGTGGGGCGTGGCTGAACTCCTGGCTCGACCGCGACCTGGGCCTGTCCGGGCGGGTGTCGGTGCTCGACGACGGTGCCGTCGTCGAACGGCTGGTGAAATTCGACGATCCGCTGCTGCGCGTGCCGCAGCTGGCCATCCACCTCTCCGATGACCGCAAAGGCGTGAGCCCGGATCCGCAGCGCCATCTTGACGCGATCTGGTCTACCGATCCCAGCGCCCCGGTACTGCTCGACTTCCTCGCCGAGGAACTCGACGTTGACGTCGAGAACTTGCTCGGCTGGGAGTTGATGGTTCACGACGTCGAGCCCAGTCGGATCGTCGGTGCCGAGCAGGACCTTCTCAGCGCGCCGCGGCTGGACAACCAGACCACTTGCTACGCAGGGCTGCGGGCACTGCTCGACGTCGGCATGGACTCGATGCCGCCGCGGGCCACGCCGATGCTGGCGCTCTTCGACCACGAGGAGGTCGGCAGCGGATCGCAGCGCGGCGCCGCGTCGGACTTCTTGGCCTCGGTGTGCGAGCGGATCGTGTTGAGCCGTGGCGGTGACCGCGAGGATTTCTTGCGCACGATGGCCGCTAGCATCTGCGCCTCCGGCGACATGGCGCATGCGACCCACCCGAACTACGCCGAGCGCCACGAGCCCGGTCATCAGATCGCTCTCGGCGGTGGTCCGGTGCTCAAGGTGAACCAGAACCTGCGCTATGCGTCCGACGCACAGGGTGCGGGGATCTTCGAGCAGGCTTGCCGTCGGGCGGGCGTCCCGTTGCAGCGCTACGTGCACCGTGCCGATTTGCCGTGCGGGTCGACGATCGGCCCGATCACCGCGACGAGGACCGGTCTGGTCACCGTCGACGTCGGTGCCCCGCAGCTGGCCATGCATTCTGCGCGTGAGCTGATGGCCGTCGACGATGTGCCGATGTACTCGGCAGCGCTGCAGTCCTTCTACCGCGGCTGACCCGCCCCACCGCCGAGTGGGCACCAAATCTCGCCGAGTGGGCCGTCAGCGCAGCAGCGAGATGGTCGCGCCTTGGCGCACGACGATGTGCCCGGCGACGTTGCTCGCCGTGCCGTTGATCGGGAACTCCCAGGCGATCTTGCCGGTATCACCGTCGAATGCGGTGATCTGGTTGTCGTTGGCCGCAACTATGACGGTGCCGTACGAGCCGACGCAGCGGAGTTCGGCCAGGTTCGTGTCGGGCCGTTGACGGTCGTTCGCAGGTAGATGGCCCACGACGGTCCCCTTGGAATCGAGACGCATGACGTCGCGTGTGCCGTCCTTGCGGGCGAACGCGACGAGCTTGCCGCACGCCATCGGCCGGGCCTTGGACAGCTCGTCGTCGTCGACCGACCACAGGCCCTGGGCCTTCGCCGGGTCGCGGACCTCGAACCGGCCGTGGGTCTGGTTCACCGTGGCCAGGCCCGTGCCCCCGACCACGGGGAGGACGTCGGGACCGCCGAACACAGTCATGCTGCGCGACGTGTGGGTCGGCTTGGGGACGAGCTTGCCGTTGTGGAACCCGTAGAAGTCGATGACGCCCGCATCGCCGGCGTGGCTGATCGCCAGGCCCGTCGGATAGGCCGACACCGTGCACGGCCCGCAGCTCAGCTTCGTGTCGCCGGTGTGCGGATCGACAAGGACGTGGCTCGCATCGGCGAGGCGCACGTCGACGAGGTCGGCCTCGGCCAGGTAGGAGGGAAAAGCCGAATCGGCGAACGTCCGGCTCCATCGGGTCGCGCCGTCGGGTCCGGTGGCACTGACCCGGTAGCCGAGCTGGTCGACACGGATGAAGTCCTTGCCGACGCCGATCATTCGCCCGGTGTCCTGCAGCGGTTGCGCTGGGCCGAGTTCGCCCGACCCCTCGTCGACGAGGTAGTAGCCGTCGGGAACGTTGCCGACCTTGATCGCGCAGGCGACCTGCCCGACGCCGTTGAAGGCGCAGCTGCCCAGCCCGACGGTGACCGGCTTGTCCCAGCGCGGCGCCCCGTCACGGCGGTCGACGGCCAGGAACGCCCGACCCAGGCCCGACGGATAGGCGAGCAGCCAGGTGCCGCCGTGCGTGTCGGCGACGGTGACCGATCCGCCGGAACTGCTGAAGCCGGGGAGGTCGTCGATACCGCGTGTCCAGGCGGTGTCGGGGGGACCGCCGGCGTAGGAGCGGAGTTGGCCGAAGCCGTACGGCTGCCGCTGCGGTGTGTCCGACTTGTGGGCGAGGACGGCCCCGATCGACACCACCATGGCCGCGATGACCACCATCACCACCGTGCCCATCCCGAACGGAAGGCGACGATCCGGTCGGAGGGCGGCACGCATGGATATCAGTGAAGCACGACTAGGCCCGGCTGCTGCGGAGAGTGTCGGCGAACGTGCCAGGCGTGCGGCCAAGCAGTTGCTGCAGCGACGGCGAGGACGTGTCGAGCGCGCCCTGCGCGATACCGGCATCGGTCTCGGCGAGGAACGCCGCCAGCCCCTCGGGCGTGCCGGCCTCGAGCAGTGCCTCGCGGTAGTCCCCGACGGGGAGATCGCGGTATACGACCGTCGTTCCGGTCGCGTCGCCGATTGCCGCGGCGAGGTCGGCATACGACGACGACGGTCCGCCCAGCTCGTAGACCGCGGGGGTGCCGTCGATCAGGGCGGCGGCCGCGGCCTCGCCGAGTTCGGCGCGCGCGGCGCCGGCGACCCGTCCCGTCCCGGCAGCGCCGAGGAGTGCGCCGTTCGCGGACGCGGGTTCGACGTTGGCGAGGAAGTTCTCCCAGTACCAGCCGTTCCGCAGCAGGATGTGGTCGCCGCCGAAATCGGCCAGCAATGCCTCGGTCTCGCGGTGCTCGTCGGCCAGGCCCAGCGGACTGTCGGGGGCATTGACCAGCGACGTGTACGCGATCACCGCGACCCCGGCCGCGGCCGCGGCGCTGATCACGTTGGTGTGCTGTGCGGTGCGTTGGCCGATGGTGGGCGACGACACGAGGAGCAGGCGGTCCACACCGGTCAGTGCGGCCGCCAGGGCGTCGGGATCCTCATACGGTGCGACGCGGACGACGACGCCGTCGGCGGCGAGGCTCTCGGCCTTAGCGGCGTCGCGGACGACCGCGACGATGTCGGAGGCGGGCACACCTTTCGTGCGCAGGGCCGCGACGGCGGCCGCGCCCAATCCTCCGGTGGCACCGGTGACGGCGTAGGTGGTCATGTGGATCCTCTCCTCGGCGGATGTGCGACACGGAGTGCAACCGCCGCAGCCCACCACTGATTCCCGAGGCCGGGATGGCCGGGGCCGCGGTGTTCGCTGTTGGCGTAGTCGGCGGTGCAACTGTGGGGAACACCAGCTGTGCTAGCGGCGTTGACCAGGATTAAGCGCCCGCCCTGATGGGTGGCGCCGCCCGGCACCGGCGTCGGGTGGGCCTTTTGCCCGCCTATCGATTGCGGGTGCGGGTCCAAACACCACTAGAGTGGAAGCAAGCAGGTCAACCACTGCGCAGCGGGGCGCAGCCGACCTGAGTGGAGCCACGTAAGGGAGAACGATGTTCGAACGGTTCACCGACCGCGCACGCCGGGTTGTCGTCCTGGCGCAAGAAGAAGCGCGGATGCTCAATCACAACTACATCGGCACCGAGCACATCCTGCTGGGCCTCATCCACGAGGGTGAGGGCGTGGCGGCCAAGGCGCTCGAGTCGCTGGGGATCTCGCTGGAGGCGGTGCGCACCCAGGTCGAGGAGATCATCGGCCAGGGCCAGCAGGCGCCGGCCGGGCACATCCCGTTCACGCCGCGTGCCAAGAAGGTGCTGGAGCTCTCGCTGCGCGAGGCGCTGCAGCTCGGGCACAACTACATCGGCACCGAGCACATCCTGCTGGGCCTCATCCGCGAGGGTGAGGGCGTGGCGGCGCAGGTGCTGGTCAAGTTGGGCGCCGACCTGAACAAGGTCCGCCAGCAGGTCATTCAGCTGCTGAGCGGCTACCAGGGCAAGGAGCCGCAGGAGGCGGGTACCGGTGGTCGCAGCAGCGAGTCCGGCACCCCGTCGACGTCGTTGGTCCTCGACCAGTTCGGCCGCAACCTGACCGCCGCCGCTGGCGAGGGCAAGCTCGACCCGGTCATCGGCCGCGAGAAGGAAATCGAGCGGGTCATGCAGGTCCTGAGCCGCCGCACCAAGAACAACCCGGTGCT
>DLKD01000040.1:46758-47093 GCA_002477755.1 Gordonia sp. UBA7599 | reverse complement strand
GCGTCGGCAAGACCGCCGTCGTGGAAGGCTTGGCGCAGGCCATCGTCAACGGCGACGTGCCCGAGACGCTGAAGGACAAGCAGCTCTACACGCTCGATCTCGGGTCGCTGGTCGCGGGTAGTCGCTACCGCGGTGACTTCGAAGAGCGCCTGAAGAAGGTCCTCAAGGAGATCAACACCCGTGGCGACATCATCCTGTTCATCGACGAGCTGCACACGCTCGTCGGGGCCGGTGCCGCCGAAGGTGCGATTGACGCCGCGTCGATTCTGAAGCCGAAGCTGGCCCGCGGCGAGCTGCAGACGATCGGTGCCACGACGCTCGACGAGTACCGCAAG
>DLKD01000040.1:0-46638 GCA_002477755.1 Gordonia sp. UBA7599 | reverse complement strand
CGCAAGTACATCGAGAAGGATGCGGCCCTGGAACGCCGATTCCAGCCGGTCCAGGTGGGCGAGCCCTCGGTCGAGCACACCATCGAGATCCTCAAAGGGCTGCGCGACCGCTACGAGGCGCACCACCGGGTGTCCATCACCGACGGTGCACTGGCCGCGGCCGCGTCGCTGGCCGACCGCTACATCAACGACCGGTTCTTGCCGGACAAGGCGATCGACCTCATCGACGAGGCGGGGGCGCGCATGCGCATCCGCCGGATGACCGCGCCGCCAGACCTGCGCGAGTTCGACGATCGCATCGCCGAGGCGCGCAAGGAGAAGGAATCGGCGATCGACGCCCAGGACTTCGAGAAGGCCGCGAGCCTGCGCGACAAGGAGAAGCAGCTCGTCGCGCAGCGCGCCGAGCGTGAGAAGCAGTGGCGCAGCGGCGACATGGACGTCGTGGCCGAGGTCGACGACGAGCAGATCGCCGAGGTCCTCGGTAACTGGACCGGCATCCCGGTCTTCAAGCTGACCGAGGAGGAGACGACGCGTCTGCTCCGCATGGAGGACGAGCTGCACAAGCGGATCATCGGCCAGGAGGATGCCGTTAAGGCGGTCTCCAAGGCGATCCGCCGCACGCGCGCCGGGTTGAAGGACCCCAAGCGCCCGTCGGGGTCGTTCATCTTCGCCGGCCCGTCCGGCGTCGGCAAGACCGAGCTGTCCAAGGCGCTGGCGAACTTCCTGTTCGGCGATGACGACGCGCTCATCCAGATCGACATGGGTGAGTTCCACGACCGGTTCACCGCGTCGCGGCTCTTCGGCGCGCCTCCCGGCTACGTCGGGTACGAAGAGGGCGGCCAGCTCACCGAGAAGGTGCGGCGCAAGCCGTTCTCGGTCGTGCTGTTCGACGAGATCGAGAAGGCCCACCCGGAGATCTACAACTCGCTGTTGCAGGTCCTCGAGGACGGCCGTCTCACCGATGGTCAGGGCCGCACGGTCGACTTCAAGAACACCGTGCTGATCTTCACGTCGAACCTCGGCACCTCCGACATCTCGAAGGCCGTCGGCATGGGCTTCTCGAAGTCCAACGACGGTGACTCGCAGTACGACCGGATGAAGCAGAAGGTCAACGACGAGCTGAAGAAGCACTTCCGCCCGGAGTTCCTCAACCGCATCGACGACGTCATCGTGTTCCACCAGTTGACGTCGGATCAGATCATCGAGATGGTCGACCTGATGATCGGCCGCGTCGAGAAGCAGCTCAAGGCCAAGGACATCGACCTGGAGTTGACCGACAAGGCCAAGTCGCTGTTGGCCAAGCGGGGCTTCGACCCGGTGCTGGGCGCGCGGCCGCTGCGTCGCACGATCCAGCGCGAGATCGAGGACCAGCTCTCGGAGAAGATCCTCTTCAACGAGGTCACCCCGGGCCAGATCGTCGTCGTCGACGTCGAGGATTGGGACGGCGAGGGCGACGGCGACGGTGCGAAGTTCACCTTCACCGGTTCACCCAAGCCGCGCGAGGTCCCCGACGCCCCGGCCGAGCTGACCGAGGTCGGCGACGCCAGCGGCGAAGCGGTCTAAGCTCACCGAAACCGATATCGGCCCGGCACCTGTGAGGTGCCGGGCCGACATCGTGTTCGGGGGAGGAGGTGGCGGGTAACCGGTTGCCACCAAGCCGACGCAGACAGGGCGAATAGGACGTAGACGGCAGCGGCCCGGTGCTTGCGTCATTGGGTCAGGGCGCCGTCGGTAGTCTCCCGAGGAAGCGGTCGGCGGGTGGGGTTCCGGTGACCTCGGCGAATCGACATGACCGGTACCTGCTCTCAGTGTTCGTGCATTGAGGTCAAGCTGCTATCGCTGCGTGCTCGCGGAGGTCGAAGTCATTGAGCAGGGGATCGTGTGCGGCGCCGAGGTAGCGCATCAGAACGAGCAGGGCAATCGCGTCAACGGCGAGCATCAACAAGCCGGCGGCCACGAGGTCGATGCGCATCACTCCACTGACACCGGGCAGGAACATGAGGGCCAGTGCGAGTGCGGCGCCGGCCTGCATCGGGATGGCAAGGGCAGTGAGCCGTGCGCGCCGCAACTGGGGAGCCGCGTGGGCGATGCCCACCCAGAGCAGCGCGCCGAAGATGAACAGTGATCCGGCCCAGGCCACGACATGGTCGTGCAGCGCAGTCGCGGCCGCTGCACCCAGATGCCAGTACCAGAGCGTGACTGCCGAGCCGATTGAGCCGACGAGCATCATCGGCACTGCGAACCGGTTGGGCAGGGGGCGGCGCAACGGCAGAGCTAAGGCGCAGGCGAGGGGTAGTGCGACGGCGAAGGCCTCGATGCCCGCCATGTAGGCGAGGTGACTCGACGCCAGGTCGAACGACGATCCGTGCCCGCCGTGGCCCATGTGGTGGCCGCCCATGATCCGGTCACCGAATCGGGTCGCAATGAACCAGCCGAGAGTCAGCTCCGCCGCGACCAGGGCGGTGACGGTGATGCGCTGGCGCCGGATCCGCCGTGCTGACACCTGTTGGGTGGACGGGCAATCGGGGGCGCGGAACCGGAGCAACCAGGAGAAGAAGGACACCAGAACGCTGCAGCAGGCCATCGCTTCCTCATCCTCTTCTGGGCGGAACTCGACCGCGCAATGTGATGTAGATCGACTCTAGTACCAATGGATGGTCTCACTCTCAAGCCAGGATGATGATGGCCGGAACCTGTCACAAAGCGGTTGCGAACCCGCAACGACGGCCCTCTCGGCTGGAACGTCGACGCTGCCCGCCCATACCCTTGAACTGTTACTGATGTGACTAGTGTGATTAAAGGGGTTTGTCATGGCTCTGCGCAGAGGACCGCGGCGCTCTGTCTTCTCGAGGCCGACCGTCTCGAAGCCGGCGTTCTCGTCGTCGGTGATCGGTGCCGCGGCGATTGCCGCGCTCGGTGTCGGCGTCGCGCTTGCGTTGCCGCACGTGGTGGATCCGGCGATCGCGGTCAAGCCGGTGGCCAAGCAGTCGTCGATCGATGCGGTCGTGCCCAGCCCCGGCCGCAAGGTCACCGTCGTCGTGTACTCCGCGGCGATGAACCGGCAGATCCCCGTCATCGTCCTGAAGCCGCGTGACGATAGCAAGCCGCGTCCGGTGTTGTATCTGCTCAACGGCGCCGGTGGAGGCGAGGACTCCGCCACCTGGGCGGACAAGACCGACTACGAGAACTTCTTCTCCACGAAGGACGTCTACGTCGTCACGCCGATAGGCGGCGCCTTCTCGTACTACACCGATTGGCAGCGCGACGACCCGGTGCTGGGTCGCAACAAGTGGCAGACCTTCCTCACCAAGGAGCTGCCGCCGCTGCTCAAGGACCAGTTCAAGACGAGTGGCGCCAACGCCGTCGCGGGTATCTCGATGGCTGGGACGTCGGTCATGAACCTGGCGATCTCCGCGCCCAAGTTCTACCGCTCGGTCGCCGCGTACAGCGGTTGCGCGCGTACGTCCGACCCGCTCGGCCAGGCATACATCCAGATGGTGGTGGGTGACCGCGGCCGAGGGAACGTCGTCAACATGTGGGGACCGGTCGGCGGGCCCGGCTGGATGGCCAACGACCCGTACCAGAACGCGCCGCGCCTGCGTGGGACCAAGATCTACATGACGACGGGCACCGGCATCCCCGGTCGCAACGACACCATGGGTGCCAAGCTGGTCGACAACAACCCGGTGGCGTTGGCCAACCAGGTGCTGGTCGGCGGACTGATTGAATCCGCGGTCAACCTGTGCACCCAGCAGATGGCGCAACGATTGGCGCAGCTGCACATCCCAGCGAAGGTCTACACCCGCCCCAACGGCACCCATTCGTGGACGTACTGGGAGGAAGACCTCAAGCGGACGTGGCCGATGATCGCCCGCGATCTGGGCGTCGCACCGTAGGGCGGCGTCGCACCGTACGGCTCAGGCCGCGCGGCCCTTCAGGAGAAGTCGGACGGTCAGCTCCATCCGGTTGGTGACGTCGGTCGCCGATGCGCGGCGGGTCAGCCACTGGACGAGGTTCGACATCCACACGTCGGCGATGACGCGGGCGATGGCGAGATCCTCCTCGTCGGGCTCGCGCTCGGCGCCCACGATGGCCCCGGCGAACAGCCTGTCGATGGTGCCGGCCACGTTGTCGACCTCGGCAGTTGCGGAGGCATCGGCGAACATGAAGGCGCGCGTCATCGCCTCGGTGAGCAGCGGGTCGCGCTGCATGGCGAACGTGATCATGTCCAGGACGGTGCGCAGACGCTCGACGCCGGTCTCCCCGGCAAGTTGGCTGCGGTCGACGCGGGCCTCGACGCGCTCGAACTCGCGCGACAGCGCGGTGACGAGCAGGTGGACCTTCGACGGGAAGTAGCGGTACAGGGTGCCGACGGCGACATCGGCCTTTTCGGCGACGGTACGCATCTGCACGGCGTCGTAGCCGCCCTTGGAGGCCAGAGCCAGGGTTGCATCGAGGATGCGACGGCGGCGCTCACGCTGCGCGGTCGAACCGCCAGTCGCGCCGGAGGCGGCGGAATCGTCGACCGCGGGCACGACGTCGCGCTCGTCGGCGTCAGCTTTGGCTGCTGCGCTTCGTGCCATATCTCGTCGGTCCTTTCGATCGCGGCTCTTCATTCGAAGACGGCCACATGGCATATTAGAACAGGTTCTAGTTAATCGTTTCAATACGACATGCAGGGGAATTCCGTGACAATTGCCACGTCAGCCGAGCAAATCGCGGTCTGCGAGGCCATCGCAGACTGGGCGGACGCCCGTGACACCACCGGGTTGGTCCGCGCCGAGCTCGACGATCCGGCCGACCGCTGGCGGACCCTCTGGCCTGAACTCGCCGAACTCGGCGTCTTTGCGGCAGCCGCCGACGAGGGCCGTGACGGCCTGGGGGCGCCTTTCGCCGACGTGGCCGCGATGCTGGCCGAATGCGGTCGGCGTCTCGTGCCCGGGCCCCTCGCCGCGACAGTGGCCGCTGCGGTCGCCGTCTCCCGCACCCCGGGGGAGCGGGCGCAGGAGCTGACGGCCGACATCATCGGCGGTGCACTGCCCGTCGTCGCGCCCGCCGACCACGTCACCTTCGGCCGCGACCTCCCGCCGGCCAACCCCGCCGGGCACATCGACCTGGGAGTGGTGCCCGGCTGGGTCCCCGATGCGGCGCTGCTGGTCAATCTGATCCTGCCCGGCCGGGGTACCAGGTGGTACTTGTTGCCACCGGGCGCCGGGAGCGAAGCGAGCGGGCCCAATCGATCCGGTTCGTCGACCGTCGAGGCGCAGGACTGCGACGGGATCGACGGCACGATGCGCTGTACCCGCGTAACTGTGACGCACCTGGATCTGGACGCCGCCATTGAATTGCCCCGCTCGGCCCGAGCCTCGTCGGTCCTCGCCGCCGGCAACACGGCCTACCAGTCCGGGGTGGCGAAGTGGTGTCTGGACACCGCCGCCGATTACGCCAAGGTCCGCACGCAGTTCGGTGCCCCGATCGGCTCCTTCCAGGCGGTCAAGCACATCCTCGCGGACATGCTCTGCCGCAGCGAGCAGCTCTCGGCCGCCGCCTGGGACCAGGCCGGCGCCGTGGACGACCTGTTGGCCGCCGGTGAGTCCGGCGACCTCGCTCTCGGCACGCAGGCCGGGTTGGCGACCCTCGTCGGCAACGTGCTAGTCGCCGACCTGCCGCTGGCCAACGCCAAGGACTGCATCCAGGTGCTCGGCGGTATCGGCTTCACATTCGAACACGACGCCCAGCTCTACTTGCGCTCGGCGTTGGCCGCGCGCGCCGCGCTCGACGGCGCATCGTCGGACCGCGTGCGCCTGGGTCAGTCCGCGATCGACGGGGAGCGGCGCCGATTCTCCGTCGACCTCTCCGACGTGGAGGACCAGCGCCCCGCGGTCCGCGCCACCGTCGAGCAGATTGCCGCCGCGCCGGAGTCACAGCGCCGCGCCGAACTGGCCCGCACCGGCTACCTGGCACCCCACTGGCCGGCGCCGCACGGACTGGGTGCCAGTCCCGCGATGCAGTTGTTGATCGACGCCGAACTCGAGGCCGCCGATGTCATGCGCCCCGACCTCGTCATCGCCGGGTGGGCCATTCCGACGATCCTCGAGCACGGCACCGCCGCACAGCGCGACCGGTTCGTCGCGCCGACGCTGGCCGGCGACATCACGTGGTGCCAGTTGTTCTCCGAGCCGGAGGCCGGCTCCGACCTGGCCGCACTGCGCACCAAAGCCGTGCGCGGTAGCGGACCCGACGGGCAGGAGGGCTGGCTGCTGACGGGTCAGAAGATCTGGACGAGCGCCGCCCAGGACGCGCAGTGGGCGGTGTGCTTGGCCCGCACTGACTCGGACCTGCCCAAGCACAAAGGGATCACCTACTTTCTGGTCGACATGGCCTCGCCCGGCATCGACATCCGCCCGCTGCGCGAAATGACCGGACGGGCGTTGTTCAACGAGGTCTTCCTCGACGACGTCTTCGTTCCTGACGATCTGGTCGTCGGAGAGGTCAACGGAGGTTGGCGCCTGGCGCGCACGACCCTGGCCAATGAGCGCGTTGCGATGGGCGGGTCGAGCCTGGGCAAGGAGATGGACGCACTGTTGCGCCAGATCGCGACGAGGAAGCTGCCGTTGTCGGCAGCCGAATCCAGCGAACTCGGCGAGCTGGTGGCACAGGCGCACAACGGACGGACCCTCGACGCCCGGGCGATCGCGGCCCGCCTGTCCGGACACGATCCGGGTGCCGCCTCGAGCGTGCGCAAGCTGATCGGCGTGACCCACCGCCAGTCGGTGCCGGACTTTGCGCTGCGGCTGCTCGGCGTCGACGGTCTTGTCGCCAGCGAGGCGTCGGAGCTGTTCCTGCTCAACCGCTGCCTCTCGATCGCGGGCGGCACGACGCAGATTCTCAAGACCGCGGCCGCCGAAAGAATCCTCGGCATGCCGCGCTAGGAATCAAGTCGTAATGCTTGACATCACCAAATCAAGTTGTAAGACTTGATTTGGTGATATCAAGTACCGTGACTTGAGGAGTGGGGCGATGTTCGTTGTCACCGCCGACCAGCGGGCGAGCCGGGCCAGTGCCGATCGGGTACCCGACCTGCTGCGCCACTATCGTGACTTGCCCGTAGTCCGAGGCTTCGAACGCACCGCCGGTGATGAAGTGGAAGCGGTGTTTGACGATCCAGCAATCGTGGGATCGGTCGTCGTCGACTTGGTCGCTTCCGGGTGCTGGTCGGTGGGCATAGGTATCGACGATGTCGATCAACCGCTTCCACGACAGACGCGAGCCGGACGCGGGCCGGCCTTCGAAGCTGCGCGCACAGCCGTCGAAGCGGCGAAAGGACGGCGCGTACCGCTGCAGGTCGTCGGACCGTCGGCCTGGTGCGTACACGCGCAGACCGCCGCCTGCTTGCTGGTCGATCTCGTCGCATCGCGCAGCGAGGCCGGTTGCGAGGCGGTGGCTCTCGTCGCCGCCGGTGACTCCCAGGCCAGCGCGGCAAAGAAACTGGGAATCAGTCCACAGGCCATGTCGCTTCGGCTGCGGGCCGCACGCTGGGATTTGCAGCCCGATAGTCAGACCCTCGTGACAGAGTTGCTCCGACGATGCGAGGAGGACCGATGATAGCCAGCATCCTTATGATGGCGGCGCTGCTGTTCGGCCTCGCAGGAATACCGGACCGCGCGCACCTAGTTCGGAATCCCGAGCGCAGCGACGCCGACGTCCGCCGTTTCGACGCAGTGATGGCTGGTGTCCTCGCAGTACTGCTGGCCGGTGCCGCGATTGTCGCCGCGCTCTCGACGGTGGTAACCGGCGTAGGTCTGGCAGCCGCGCAGATCATCGCTGTCTTCGTCGCCGGCGCCACCGGTGGGTATTTCGTCCGGACCGCACTCTCGATGGGCGGGATCCCAACGCGGAGCGAGAACTACGACGACCCCGACGGCGAGCCTCTCCTGCGCGGCGGACGGATCATCGGTGTGCTGGAGCGCACGGCAATCGCCGTCTGTCTCCTCGTTGGTTGGCCCGCCGGGCTCGCGGTGATACTGGGCGTCAAAGGCCTGGCCCGCTTCCCCCAATTGCGCGAGCACCACGCGAGCGAGCAGTTCATCATCGGCACCTTCGCCTCGGTCCTGTGGGCGTGCGCCGCGGCGGGGATTGGACATCTCGTCGGGGTTTGACTCAGGTTCGGTCGATAATTTTGACTCAGGTTCGGTCGATAATTCCGCGCAGAATGCCAGCCAACTCGACCGGCCGGTCGCTCTGGACCGAGTGGCCCGCACCCTCGACCTCGTGGACGCGCACATCGGCTGCGCGTGTCTGGAACTCCACGGCATCGTCGTCGCCGACAAACGACGACGCCGACCCGCGGATCAAGTCGAGGGGTACCCGCGCACCATCGACCTGCTCCCATAGCGGCGCGAAGTCGCTGAGCCCCGACAGGTCGTCGTAGCGCCATTCGAAGGCGCCGTCGATCGGGCGGCTGTTGGCGAGGACACCGCGGCGCACACTGGCACGGCTGCGCTGCGGGGACATCGCCGCGATGAGGTCGACCATCTCGTCGAAGTCGGCGAATCGGCGATTCTCGGCGGCGGCAAGGCTCGTCGTGCCGCGCTGCTGCGTCGACATCGCCTCCAGTCGCTGCGAGACCGACGGAGTGACGTCGACGATGACCCCTCGGCGGACCAGCTCAGGCGCCTCGCCGATAAGGGCGATCGTGGTCAATCCGCCCAGCGACATCCCGACGACGGCACTCGCGTCGGGCGCCCACGTGCGGATCAACGGCGCGAGCGTCGCTGCGGAGCGCTGCGGCGAGTAGTCGCGATCGGCCCGCCATGACGAGTGGCCGTGGCCGGGCAGGTCGATCGCCAGGGCGGGCACGCCGAGGGCCACCAGCACGGTGTCCCAGGTATGGGCGTTCTGCCCACCGCCGTGAATCAGGACGAGTTCGGGTGACTCCTCGCCCCACCGGATCGCGCTCACGCTGCCACCGTCGGCGGTTGTGGTGGTCAGTCGACACACCGGTGGGATCGGCCGTGCCGCATCGCCGAGCTCGTCGGCGATCTCAGTGAGGAACGCGAACTCGTCCTCGTCGTGCGCTCCGCCCATCACCGGGTCTGTGCGGCTCGGAAGAGGTCCAGGCGCGAACGGATCCGGCGTCGCAGGAAATCACCCAGTACAACTTCGAAAACAGCGTTGTCATCGCCGGCGACCATGTGGTGCGCACCGGCGACGGAGGCGAACTCCGCGTGCGGGACGACCTCGAGGAAGCGGGCGGAGTCGTCGATGCTCAGCACGTCGGACTCGCCGCCGCGCACGAGCAGCGTCGGGAGGCGCAAGCCCGAGGCGGCGGCGCCCAGGCTCGCCGGATCGATGAGCGGGTCGCGCTGCACGGCCTGGTCGGAAGCGTTGGCCAGGAACGCCGGATCCCAGTGCCAATACCAGCGGCCGTTGCGAAGCCGGAGGTTTTTCCGCAGGCCGTCGTGGTTTTTCGGACGGTCGCGGTGCGGCTGGTAGCGGGCTACGGCATCGGCGGCCTCGTCGAGGTCGGCGAAACCCTCGGCCGCCCGGTCGGACATGAAGTCGCGGATGCGGGCGGTTCCGCCGGGCTGCAGAAAGGGCGATACGTCCACCAGCACGAGTCCCAGCGCGAGGTCCGGGTGGCGACCGAGTGCGGCGAGCGAGGAGTTGCCGCCCAATGAAGCGCCGACCAGCACCGGTGGGCGCCCGAGGTATTCGACGATCTTGACGACGTCGTCGGCAAACCGGTTCAGTCCGTAGTCGCCGGTGGGCGACCAGTCGCTGTCGCCGTGGCCGCGCAGGTCGACGGTGATCGTCGACCAGCCGTCGCCCGCGAGCTCGCGCGCCGAGCGCCCCCACGAGTGCCGGGTCTGTCCGCCACCGTGCAGGAAGACGATCGGTGTATCGGCCGGATCGCCGTACTGGTCGGCGATCAGCTTGACGTCGGTGGAGGTGATGACGACCTGGTTCTCACTCACAATCGGACCTTAGCCCTCCTGTCGGAATCCCGATCCGAGAAGGACGAAGCGGGCCAACGTGCGCTTGGTGGTCTCGATGTCATCGGACGGGGCGAGCAGTCCGCGGCTGCCCAGGACGGTGCCCATGACCAGTGCCATGGCTAACCGCACCGAGGTCCGCAGGTCCTCGGTGGCACTCGTCTCCGACAGCACTATGTAGTCCATCACGCCCGCCAACAGCGCATCCACACACCGCTCAAGGGGAGGGGTGGAGTCCGGTGCGGGCTCCTGTGCGCCGTCGTCGGCAGCGGCGCTGACGGAGGCCAGCGAGATCAGGATCCGGTCGTTGGCGTCGAAGATGTCGTAGAGGCCGGAGATGAACCGGAGCGTGACGTCGAACGGCTCCTCGTCCACGGTCGTGGCTATCGACGCTGCGTAGTCCCGGATGAAGTCGACGACGGGGGCCACGGCGGCGGCCTCGAAGAGGGCGGGCTTGGTGGGGAAGTGGCGGAAGACCGCGGATTCGGTGACGCCAGCCCGTTGCGCGATCGTCCGCACGCTGGTGCCCGCCAGGCCGGTCTTGGCGAACTCCTCGTACGCGGCGTCGGTGATCAGGCTCTTGACCTGCTGTGTCGATCGCCGCTTGCGCAGCGGGCTCGCGTCCATAAGGAGAGTTTCGCACAGTTTTCCCGTTAGGGAGTAACACTCCCTTGACTCGATAAGACTCTTTATAGTTAAATCATTCGTGAGATTGAAATCACACCCCCAGCCCGGGATGTAGGCGCAGACCAGAGAGTTCGCCCCGCCCCGTGGCCACTACTCAACGAGGAGTACTCATGGCGGCAACGCAGCCCGAGGGTCGGCTCTACATCGCCGGGGAGTTCCGCGACGCGCGGTCCGGCAACACCTACCCGGTGATCAACCCGACCGACGAGTCGGTGATCGCGCTGGCCGCCGACGCCGGGGTCGAGGACCTCGAAGATGCCATCGCCTCGGCGCGTGGGTTCGCCGACACCTCGGACTGGGGCAATGACCGCGACTTCCGCAAGAAGTGCATGCTCCAGTTCCAGGACGGCCTGCGGGCGCGACAGGCTGAGTTCGAGGACCTCCTCGTCGCCGAAGCGGGCGTCGCGCGTGCCAACATGCTCACCCACGTCGGGTTCATGATCGAGGGGATGGACTTCTTCAATGACCTGATCACGTCCTTCCCGTGGGAGGAGGACCTCGGGCCATGGGAGATCCTCGGCAACCTCAGCGAGCGGCAGGTCCGCTACGAGCCTTACGGCGTCGTCGGCGCCATCACTCCGTGGAACGCCCCGTTCATGACCGCCCTGTGGAAGGTCCACCACGCGCTGGCCACGGGTAACGCCGTCATCCTCAAGAGCGCCCCCGACACCCCGCTCACCGCAGCCCTGATGGCGAAGGTCATCGACGAGGCCACCGACGTCCCGAGCGGTGCCTTCCACACGCTGAGCGCGTCGGACAAGGGGACCATCGGAGACGCGATGACCGCCGATCAACGCTTCGACCTCTACCACTTCACCGGTTCGCCCGGCGTCGGCCAGCGGATTGCCGAGCGCGCCGCGAACGGCATCCGGCACACCGTGCTCGAACTCGGCGGCAAGTCGGGCAACATCCTGCTACCCGACGCCGACCTCGACATGGCCTGCGGCCTCGGTGTCGCGATGTGTATGTCCAACAGCGGCCAGGGCTGTGCGCTCGCGACCCGCATGATCGTGCATGCGAGCATCTACGACGACGTCCTGGCCCGCCTGGAGATGATGGTCGGGCACCTGCCGTGGGGCGACCCCAACGATCCGGGGAACCTGGTCGGACCGATCATCCGCCTCGAGCAGCTCGAGCGGATGGAGGGGCTGGTCAAGCGCGCCGAGGCCGATGGCGCCCGCATCCTCGTCGGCGGCAAGCGCGGTCCGCAGGACAAGGGCTTCTGGTTCGAGCCGACCGTCCTCGTCGACGTCGACGAGAACGCCGAGATCGCCCAGACCGAGGTGTTCGGCCCGGTCCTGTCGGTCATCAAGTACGACGGTGACGACGACGAGGCCGTGCGCATCGCCAACAACACCCGTTACGGCCTGTCCGGCTACGTCCAGTCCACGAACGAGGAGCGCGCCTGGGCCGTGGCCCGCAAGCTCCGGGCCGGCACTGTCAACATCAACAACTCCTTCTACCTCTCACCCGACGCACCGTTCGGCGGCTTCGGGATCAGCGGCGACGGAGTGGAGCACGGCGTCGCCGGTTTCCGCGAATACCTGCGGATCAAGTCGATCGCCAGCCCGAGCCACTGACAACCACCACCACATCTTCGAGAGGACTCTCACCATGCGTATGAAGGACAAGGTTGTTGCCATCACCGGCGGCGGATCGGGACTCGGACGCGAAGGCGCCCTGATGTTCGCCGCAGAGGGGGCGAAGGTCGTCGTCAGCGACATCGTGCCCGGGCGCTCCCAGGCCGTCGTCGACCAGATCGTCGCGGCCGGCGGCACCGCATCGGCCATCGAGGCCGATGTGCGCGTCGAGGCCGATATGAACGCACTCGTCGAGAAGACGGTCGAGGACTACGGACGGATCGACGTCATGTGGGCCAACGCCGGAATCCCCGAGCCCGGCTTCGGTATGCAGCCGCTGCACCAGTCGTCGCTGGAGGACTGGAACAACATCTTCGCGGTCAACACGACCGGCATCTACCTGGCCTTCCGGGCGGCCGCGCGCTGGATGATCGACAACAAGCGCCCAGGCACGCTGCTGGCGACCTCGTCGGCCGCAGCGTTCACCGCTTACCCCGGCTTCCCGATGTACGCGGCGTCCAAGGCCGCCGTCAACGGGCTGGTCCGCGCCGCGTCGCTGGAGTTCGGGAAGTACGGGATCCGCGCGAATGCG
The DNA here is from genome assembly GCA_002477755.1 of Gordonia sp. UBA7599. GTDB lineage: Bacteria > Actinomycetota > Actinomycetes > Mycobacteriales > Mycobacteriaceae > Gordonia. The sequence goes on along the minus strand of DLKD01000040.1, from coordinate 33,784 downwards.
ATCTGTCCCACCCACGGCATGTCGGTGAACTTCGCACTGCCCGGAGACGCCGAGGTGTTGGGCAAGTCCTACGAGGAGATGATGGGCGAGTGGAACCCGGACAACCGCGCGATGCCGCTGCGGGTGGACACCCCGCCGGTCATCCGCGACAACGCGAACCTGGCGCTGTTCCTCGCCTCGGACGAGTCGCGCTACACCACCGGGCAGTCGATCGCCTCGGCTGACGGCGGCCAGTTCGCCCGCACCTCGATCATCTTCCCGACCGACCTGGGTCAGAGTGAGGACATCACCTCCGGCGCCATCCCCGACGAGCTGCGCGACCAGATCGACCGCTGATCGCGGCCACTGGGAGGACTACATGGATACGACGACGCGATTCGACCCCCGGATCTCTGGGTTGTCCCAGCAGGTCAAGGATCTGGCGAATCCGCAAGAGGTGTACAGCGCGAAGGCGCGCGACGTGCGCGCCGAGCACATCGACGGGGCGCTGCACCTGTACCGCCACGAGGACATCCTCGCGCTGAACAAGCACCCTGATGTCTTGGGCAACGGCGGGCGCGGCGGCAGCTTCGGCCACGATGCCCGGCTGATCCCGCTGGAGATCGACGGTCCCGACCACCGCAAGTGGCGCCGCCTGCTCGACCCGATGTTCGCACCGCGCCAGATGATGCGTCTGGAGAGTCAGATCCGTGACCTGTCGCGCGAGCTGATCGGCACCGTGCGCGAGGCCGGTGGCGGCGACCTACACGATGCGCTGGCCGTCCCGCTGCCGTGCCAGACGTTCCTCGGGCTGATCGGCGCGCCCGTGGAGGACCTCGACTTCTTCCTCGAGTTCAAGGAGGGCGTCTTGCACCCGAAGGGTGCGACGACCGAGGAGATCGACGCGAACATGGCTCTCGCCGGTGCCAAGCTACTCGAGTACTTCGACGGATTCCTCAAGGACAAGCGCAAGACGGCCGACAAAGACGAGGACGTCATCGCCGAGTTGATGCGGGCGGAGTTCGACGGTGAGCCGATCAGCGAGATGGACCTGATCAACGTCCTCTTCCTTTTCATGTTCGCCGGTCTGGACACCGTCACCGCGTCGATGTCGTGTCTGGTCGCCTGGTTGGGCAAGAACCCCGGCCGCCGGGCCGAGCTCATCGCCGATCCGGATCTGCTGCGCCCGGCGATCGAGGAGCTGCTGCGCTACGAGGGGCCGGTGCCGTCGGGCATGCGCTACCCCGAGACCGACGTCGACCTGGGCGAGGGCCTCATCGTCGCGGCCGGCGAGCAGGTCAACGCCTTCTGGGCCGCGGCCAACGTCGATCCGACCTATCACGTCGACCCGTTGACCGTGGATTTCCACCGCGAGAAGACCAGCCACATGACCTTTGCCGCGGGCCCGCACCGCTGCCTCGGTTCGCACCTGGCCAGGCTCGAGTTGAAAGTGGCGCTGGAGGAACTCTTCGCCATGGTCCCCGACTTCACCGTCGACACCAGCAACCTCCGCTACGACAATGTCGCGGTCCGGACCGTCACCAGCATCCCGGTGACGGTGTAGGGGCCGGTATGAAAGTGCGATTGGAGCCGGACCGGTGTGTCGGACATGCGCAGTGCTTCGCCGTCGACGAGGATCTCTTTCCCGTCGACGATGCGGGCTACTCTGCGGTCACCGTCTTCGAGGTGACGCCCGAGAACGAGGATCGGGTCCGACGTGGGGTCAGTGCGTGCCCGGAGCACGCGCTGGTGATCGAGGAATAGCCGGGCATACTGCCGGTCCACAAGGGGAGGGTGAGATCTGATGGTGTTCGACCTGGTCGATCCGATTCTGTACGTCGTCAAGGCGATCGCGTACCTGCTGTTCCAGCAGAGGCTGCCGTGAGCGCGGGGACCAAGTCCGCGGCTCGTGCGCCGTGGTACGCGCCTTTCGTCACCGCGGCGGGAGGCTTCTTCGGCCTGTCCTTCGCGGCTGGGCGCTGTCTGTTCCGCCGGCCGTTCTACTGGCGCGAGGCGCTGGACCAGGCCTGGTTCCTGGTCACGGTGGCCCTGCTCCCGACCATCCTGGTCGCGCTGCCCTTCACAGTGCTGGTGATCTTCACCCTCAACGTCCTGCTCGTCGAGTTCGGCGCGGCCGACTTGTCGGGGGCGGGGGCAGCACTGGGCTCGGTCACTCAGATCGGCCCGCTGGTGACCGTGCTGATCGTCGCGGGTGCCGGTGCCACCGCCATTTGCGCGGACCTGGGTGCCCGGACCATCCGCGAGGAGATCGACGCGATGGAGGTCTTGGGCATCGATCCGGTGCACCGGTTGGTGGTGCCGCGCGTCGTCGCGTCGTGCGTGGTGGCCCTGCTGCTCAACGCGCTAGTCGTCGCCATCGGCCTCGTTGGCGGATTCTTCTTCTCCGTTTACGTCCAGCACGTGAGCCCGGGGGCCTACGTCTCGAGTCTCACCCTGGTCACGGGCCTTCCCGAAGTGATCATCTCCGAGATCAAAGCCGGCACCTTCGGGCTGATCGCCGCGCTGGTGGCCTGCTATCGCGGGTTGACGGTCAGCGGCGGTCCGAAAGGCGTCGGCACCGCGGTCAACGAGACCGTCGTCTATGCCTTCATGGCGCTCTTCGCGGTGAACGTGGTCCTGACCGCGGTCGGAGTGAAGGCGACGGCCGGATGAGTGCGCGCACGACTGGGGGAGGTGCGAGGTGACTGATGTTTTGGCGACCCGTTATCCACGGGCGGCGCGTCGGGTCGGGGCGCCCGAACGATTCTTGAAAAACCTCGGCCGGCAGGCGGTGTTCTACCGCGATGCCGTCCGTCAGATCCCGCACGCCCTGCGCTACTACGCGACCGCGGTCCTGCAGTTGATCGCCGAGATCGGCATGGGTACCGGTGCGCTGGCGATCATCGGCGGCACCGTGGTGATCGTCGGGTTCATGACCTTCTCCGCCGGCACGCTGCTGGCGATCCAGGGGTTCGCCTCGCTCGGCGACATCGGCGTCGAGGCACTCACCGGGTTCTTCGCCGCCTTCATCAACGTGCGTATTGCCGCACCGGTTACCGCCGGTATCGCACTGGCCGCGACGATCGGCGCCGGTGCGACCGCACAACTGGGCGCCATGCGGATCTCCGAGGAGATCGACGCGTTGGAGGTGATGGCCATCAACTCGATGTCCTACCTCGTTTCCACGCGCCTGATCGGCGGCGTCATCGCCATCATCCCGCTGTACTCGGTGGCGGTCCTCATGTCATTCCTGGCGTCGCGCTTCTACACGATCTTCATCAACGGGCAGTCGGCCGGCGTGTACGACCACTATTTCTCGACTTTCCTCAGACCCAGCGACCTGGTGTGGTCGTTCGCCCAGGCCATCCTCATGGGTCTGGTGGTGATGGGTATCCACTGCTACCACGGCTACAACGCCGCCGGCGGCCCCGCAGGCGTGGGTGTCGCGGTGGGCCGTGCAGTGCGGTCCTCGCTCATCGCTGTCGTGATCGTGTGCTTGCTTGTGTCGCTAGCGATCTACGGCACCTCCGGCAACCTGAACCTGGCGGGCTGACGATGGCCGACACGTCGACCCGCAGCCACTGGCACGAGCCGCGCTACGCCGTGGCCGGCATCGTGATGCTGGCCGTTCTGGTGGCGGTCGTCGCGCTCTCGTTCTCCGCCTTTGCCGGCCGCTTCGAACGGACCAAAGAACTCGTCGTCGTCAGCGACCGTGCCGGTCTCGTCATGGATCCCGGGGCCAAGGTGAAGATGCACGGGGTGACCGTCGGCAAGGTCGCCGCGGTCAACACCGACGGCCGACTCGCCCGGATCACCCTGGCCATCGAGCCGTCGCAGTTCGGGTTGATCCCTGCCGATGCCTCGGCGCAGATCAAGGCGACCACCGCGTTCGGCGCGAAGTACGTATCCCTGCAGGCCTCCGATTTCGGCGGCCCGAAGGTCACCAACGGGCAGACCATCAAGGCGCTCAACGTGACGACAGAGGTCAACACGCTGTTTCAGAGCCTCGTCGGTGTCATGGACTCGATCGACCCGGCGAAGCTCAACGCGACGCTGAACGGGATCTCACAGGCGTTGAGCGAGCGCGGGCCCAAGCTGGGACAGCTGATCACCGAGGGCAACGCCGTCCTGTCCGAGATCAACCCGCTGATGCCGACGATCACCGACGACCTGCGGCGGTTCACCGCGGTGGCCGACACCTATGGCGACGCCGCCGACAACATCGTCACCATGCTGAGCAACGCCACCGTCACGTCGCGGACCATCGTCGACGAGCAGCGCAACCTCGACGCCCTGCTCGCCTCGGCGATCGGTCTGGGCAACTCTGGTTCCGATCTCCTCAAGGCGACCGGCACGAAGATCGTCGACGTCGCGCGGCTACTCGTCCCGACCACGGGCCTGCTGTTCAAGTACTCACCGAGCTTCAAGTGCGTCGCCGATCAGGCGTCGTACAACCTCGACTACGGCATGGGGCGCTTCGGCGGCAACACCACCGATTACTCGCTGGACCTCGACGTCGCGCTGCTCTTCGGTGACGACAGCTACGTCTACCCCAAGCACCTGCCGAAGGTGAACGCGAAGGGCGGGCCGAAGGGTGCGCCTGGCTGCTACTCGCAGATCACCGCGACCAACTACCCGACGCCGTACCTGGTCACCGATACCGGTTACAGCGAGGAGGCGTCGACGAGCCTACGCCCGGGGACGAACTTCTTCATCGAATACATCACGGGGATGATCGTGAACAAGGCGGGGAAATGAAGTCCACGGCCACGGCGGTGAAGTTCGCCGCGTTCGCAGCGGTCATGTTGATGATTCTGCTCGCGCTCGTCGTCGTCTTCGGGCAGATGCGCTTCGGGCCGACCAACGTCTACACCGCGCGGTTCACCTCCGCGTCAGGTCTGCATCCTGGTGAGGTTGTGCGCATCGCCGGTGTCGACGTCGGCCGCGTGAAGGATGTGAAGGTCGTCGACGGACGCAGCGCCGACGTGCGGTTCAGTGTCGATTCCTCCGTGCCGCTCACGAAGGCGACGCGGGCACTGATCCGCTACCAGAACCTGATCGGGGACCGCTTCCTGGAGCTCAAGGAGGGCGAGGGCGCCGTCACGCCGCTGGCGGACGGGGCGTTCATCCCTGTCACCAACACGAGCCCCGCACTGGATCTCGACGCACTCGTCGGCGGCTTCCGACCGCTGCTCAAGGCGGTGAACTCCCAGCAGGTCAACGCCCTGTCGGAGTCGTTGGTGCAGGTGCTGCAAGGGCAGGGCGGATCGATCGAGGCCATCCTGGCGCAAACTGCGGACTTCACCAACGGTCTGGCCGACCAGGACAAACTGATCGGATCGGTCATCACCAACTTGAACGAGGTGCTCGGCGTCTTCGAGAAGCGCAATGCCGAATTCGACACCGGGGTCGACAAGCTGTCCCAACTCATCAAAGGCCTCGCCGCCGATGCGCCGGGTTTCGCGAACTCGGTGGCCGGCATTTCCAACGCCTCGCGCAGCGTCGCGTCCCTGCTGGACCAGAGCAACGCCGACATCAGCCAGAACGTCGTCGAGTTGGGGCGGGTGTCGAAGGTCGTCAACAACGACTACGCCTACGTCGACCGGTTGCTCGGGGAGCTGCCCGAGAGCTATCAGAAACTGAGCCGACTGGGCCTGTACGGCAGCTTCTTCACCTTCTACCTGTGTGATGCGACGCTGAAGCTCAACGGCCCGGCCGGCAACCCGGTCTACATCGACATCGTCGGCCAGCGGGCGGGGAGGTGTGCGCCGCTATGAGGTGGATTCCCAACCCGCTGCGCGTGGGCACGATCGGCATCATCACCACCGTTATGGTCATCCTGGCGGGTCTGAACTACGACGCGCTGCCGCTAATCGGCGCGCACCGGATCTACGGCGGCCACTTCGCCGACACCGGTGGCCTCAAGGTCGGCGATGACGTCCAGGTCGCCGGGGTCACCGTCGGGAAGGTCGAGGACGTCCGCATCGACGGCGACGCGGTGCGCATCGACTTCTCGTCGACGACCCCCGTCGGGGACCGTTCGGAACTGGCGATCAAGACCCAGAGCGCACTGGGCCGCATGTTCCTCGATGTCTCCGTCCTCGGCGACCGTCCGCTGGCTTCGAATTCGGTGATCCCGTTGTCGCGGACACAGTCGCCCTACCTGCTGACCTCCGCGCTGGGCGACCTCACGGTCAACACGAAGGACCTCGACGCCGAGCAGTTGAAGGCGGCGATGGCGACGCTGAGCGACACGATGGAATCGGTCGCCCCGAGTCTGGGTGCGGTGCTGACAGGTGTGAACCGGCTCTCGACGACGATCGGCTCACGCGACGACGAGATCGAGAAGCTGCTGAAGAGTGCCGCCGCGATGAGCGATGTCCTGGGCAAGCGCAACGAGCAGATCAATGGGCTCATCCTGGCGGGCGGGCAGTTGTTCGGCGCGTTGCAGAGCCGCCGCCAGGCCATCGACCTGCTGCTGACCAGCGTGCGGTCGGTGTCCGACCAGATCAAGGTCCTCGTCGACGACAACGAGGCGCAACTGAAGCCGACGCTCGTCGAGTTCGAGCGCCTCATCACCTTGCTGGAGAAGCATCGCGGCGACATCACCAAGTCGGTGAAGCCGCTCCAGCAGTACGCGACCTCCCTGGGGGAGTCGGTGGCCAGCGGCCCGTTCTTCAGCGCCTACGTGATGAATCTGCTGCCCGGCCAATTCCTCCAGCCGTTCATCGATGCGGCGTTCGAGGAGCGGGGCTACGACTTGAGCAAACTCGGCCAGACGACCTTCCCGGTGCCGTGCGGTGACAACAAACCGGTCCCGCGGAACAAGGACACGTGTAGGCGGGGCATCCCGAGAACGGACGGGGGCTAGGCATGAGGATTGTCGAAGCGTATCGGGACGACATCGCAGATTTCCGCGCACGGCTCACCAAGCGGCGTCTCGCCACGGCCGGGCTCATCGTCGTCCTCGTCGCAGCGGGTTTGCTCGGCTTCAAGGCCTACCGTTATGCCACCCAGACCAATGTCACCGCGTACTTCGCCAACACCAACGGCCTGTACGTGGGCGACAACGTCAAGATCATGGGCGTCGACGTCGGCAAGATCGATCAGATCAAGCCCGACGGCGACAAGATGAAGGTGAAGTTCCACGTCCGTGGGAAGCACCGCCTGCCGGCCGACGTCAAGGCCGCTATCCTCTCGCCGACGCTGGTCAGCGCACGCTTCATCCAGCTCGCCCCCGTGAGCGCCGACGGCCCGCAGTTGGAGTCGGGTGCGGTCATCCCGATCGACCGGACCGCGGTGCCGGTCGAATGGGACGACTTCCGCAAGCAGCTCGAACAGCTGTCCACGATGCTGGGCGGCGCGGGCGACGACAGTCGCAGTGGCAAGCCGGGACCGTTGGCGCGGGTGGTGACGTCGTCGGCGGATGCGCTGTCGAACAAGGGCACCACGATCGGTGACACCATCACCGCGATGACACGGGCGATGACGGCGGTGAACGACGGCCGCCGCGATATGTTCGCCACGATCCGCAACCTGCAGCTGTTGGTCACCGCGCTCGCCGCATCCGACCAACAGATGGCGCAGTTCAACACGTCGATGGCCGACGTGACGTCCGCGCTCACCAACAGCCCCGACGAGCTGGCCGCGGCGCTGACCAGCCTGAGCGTGATGATGCCCGAGGTGACCAGGTTCGTCGGGGAGAACCGGGACAAGCTGTCGGGGTCGGTGGCGCGGTTGAGCACCGTGGTCAAGTCGCTGCAGTCGGTGCAGCCCGACATCGAGCAGCTGTTGCATGTCGGGCCCAATGCCTTCCAGAACTTCAACAACATCTACCAACCCGCGCAGGGCACGCTGACCGGTGCGCTGACGGTGACCCAGTTCCAGAATCCGCTGCAGTTCATCTGCGGCGCGATCCAGTCCGCTTCGGGCGAAGGGGCCGCGGCATCGGCCCGACGGTGTGCCGAGTACGTGGGGCCGGTCCTCAAGAACCTCGCGTTCAACTACCCGCCGGTGGGCATCAACCCGATCGCCGGGGTGCAGGCCCGTCCGGACCAGATCGACTACAGCCAGTCCTACTTGCGGCCGCCGACCGGCATGAAGGGCACTTCGGTGCCCGGTGTCTTCGTCCCCGCGAACCCCGCCGCTCGCATTGTCCGTGGCGGCACGGGTCTGCGCGGGCTGATGGGCACCGACGGGCTGAAGGCCCCGGGAAGGGGACCGCGATGAAGCGCACCGTCAAACCGTTCGTCGCGGCGGTGCTCGTCGCGACCGCGCTGGGGATCAGCAGCTGCGGCTACTCCAACCCGAACTCGTTGCCGCTTCCCGGGACGAAGGGCAAGGGCGGCTTCTCGGTGCAGATCGAGATGCCCGATGTGACCAACCTCGAGCAGAACTCGCCGGTGCTCGTCGACGACGTGAACGTAGGCACCGTCTCGAAGATCGAGCGCGACGGCTGGCACGCGTTGGTGACGGTCAAGCTGGAGGACGCGGTCGACTTGCCGGCCAACGCTGTTGCCCGCGTCGCACAGACGAGCCTGTTGGGGTCACTGCACATCGCGCTGGCCGCACCCATGGGCGAGCAGCCGGTCGGCCGCTTGGGACAGGGGTCGCGGATCCCGTTGAGTCGGGCGGGCAAGTACCCGACAACGGAGCAGACGCTGTCGGCGGTCTCCTTCGTCCTCAATGGCGGCGGTCTGGCGCAGCTGGGCGCAATCAACCAGCAGCTGAACGCGGCCCTCAACGGACACGAGGACCAGGCCCGCGCGCTGATCCGCAATCTCGACGTGTTCACCCGCAGCCTCGCGCAGCAGCAAAAGCAGATCATCGCCGCAACACAGTCGATGGACCGGCTCGTCGCGACGGTGAATCGGCGGTCTGACGCAGTCGACGCGGCACTGGTGGCCATTCCGCCCGCACTCGAGGTGTTGGCCGGCAACACCGCCGAGATCCGTGACGCGGTGATGTCGATCGGTGAGTTCGCCAACCTCGCCGACAAGGTCGTCACCGCCAGCGGCGACGACATTTCGACGAACCTGGCCAACATCTGGCCGGCGTTGCGCCAGCTGGCCAATGCCGGACCGCACTTGACCAAGTCGATGGGCCTGCTGCTCACGTTCCCGTGGCCGCAGGCCGGTATCAAGAAGTTCATCCGCGGCGACGCCGGCAACCTCAGCGCCACGATCGACCTGACGCTGGGGCGCGCCGACAACTCGTATCTGCAGATGACCGAGGGGGATGGGCGGCTCACGATGCTGGAGACGCTCCTGGGCCGCACCGTTGGCCGTCAGCCGACGCCGAAGACGAGGAATCCCCTCACTGCGCCGATCCTGCGAGGGGGGAGCTAGATGAGCCGCTTGGTCCGATGGCAGCTGGTCCTGTTCTGCCTGGTCACCGTGGTGTCGATTGTCGTCATGGCGGTGTGGTTCATGCGCGTGCCCGACAAGGCGGGCCTCGGCCGCTACCAGGTCGCGGTGGACCTCACCGAGTCCGGCGGGCTCTACGCCACCTCCAACGTGACCTTTCTGGGGCAGACCGTCGGCCGCGTCAAGCGGGTCGAGGTGACACCCGAGGGCGCCCGCGCGTACCTCGACCTCGACTCCGGCGTGCGCGTGCCCGCCGACAGTCGTGCCGAGGTGCACAGCCGCAGCGCGATCGGCGAGCAGTTCCTCGACCTGATCCCGCCGGTCACGGCGCCGGGTGCGTCGGCGAGCGGGCCGAATCCAGCGCAGAGCGGTGGCACGACGTATTTGGCCAACGGATCGGTGATCCCCTCGTCGCGGACGAGCGTGCCGCAGGACATCGCGCCGCTGCTCGACGATCTCGACGCGACGCTGGCGGGCGTGCCCAACGACAAGCTCGGCGATCTGCTGACCCAGTCGGCCGACGCGTTCGGGGGCAACGGGGAGAATATGTCGCGCCTGTTGGACGCCTTCCACGCGTTCACCGCCGACGCCAAAGCTAATCTTGTGCCGACGAAGAAGTTGATCACCGACCTGGTGCCGGTGCTGCAGTCCCAGCAGGTGTCCTCCGATGCCATCCGGCGGTGGGCGCTGAATCTCGCCCAGCTCACCGGCCAGCTGACCGGCCGCAACGATGCTTCGGTCCGGGCGATCATCGAACAGGGCCCCGGGGCGATGGGACAAGCGAACGCGCTATTCCAACAGTTCCGCCCGACACTGCCGCTGCTATTGGCCAACCTGGTCAGCCTCGGCGAGGTGGGTGTCACCTACAACCCGAGTCTCGAACAGATCCTCGTCGCGATCCCCCAGGGCGTCTCCGAGCTGGCGACGATCGCCGTGCCCAACATGGGCGGTACCAACCGCGGGTTCCTCTCGTTCAACACCAGCACGCTGAACTCGGTTCCGCCGTGCACGACGGGGTTCTTGCCGGCGTCGGACCGCCGCGACGGGTCTGCCGTCGATTCGCCGACCCGTACCTCGCGCGACCTGTACTGCGCGCTGCCGCAGAACACGCAGGTCGCGGTCCGCGGTGCGCGGAACCTGCCGTGCATGATGAAGCCGGGCAAGCGCGCCCCCACCGTGAAGATCTGCAAGAGCCCCTACCCGTACCGGCCGTTGGGCACCAATCCGTGGTACGGCAATCCGACGCCGACCACCAACAACGGTGCCACGGGCGGGCCGATCCAGCCGTCGGGCTACCGCCCGGACTTCTCCAACGGCGGGCTCACCGGAGCGGCCTACTATGACCCCCGGACCGGGTTCCTGGTCGATACCGATGGCAACTCATATCGGCAGCAGAACCTGAAGAAGTCGGATGGAAAGGCCAGGACGTGGCAACAGATGATGCCGACCGCGTGAGCACGTCGCGCGACGCCGTCGAACGTGCCCGGCTGCGTGCTCAACGCGCCCGCGAGGCAGCCGATCTGGCCGAGGCCGCCGCTGCCGCGGCAGAGGAGGCCGCCGCGGCGGCCGATCGTGCCAAGGCCGCCGCCGCGGCACTCGACGCCGACGACGAGGATGCCTTCAGCGAGCCAGAGGCCGTCGGCCTCGACAAGACCGACGACGAGCCCGCTGCCGACGAGGCCGACGCCACCGTTGGCGAGCTTGTCGATGACAAGGCCGACGACGACGAGGGCGACGACGGCGAGGGCGACGACAAGGGCAGCGAAGGCGTCGACGACGAGGCGGCAGGTTCAGGTGATGCCGAAGCGGAGTCGCACCCCGCGCCTGCCCGTCGACTGGGGGCCGCGCTGGCGGGCCTCGCGACGACGCGCCCGACCCGCGCGACGCTCATCGCCGCTGCGGCGGCCGCGCTCCTGATCGCCGCGGTGGTGGTGAACGCGGTGCTGTTCTTCCAACACCGGTCCGCAGTCGATGAGCAGAAACGTCTCGATGCTTTTGTCGTCGCCGCCCGGCAGGGGGTCGTCAACATGACGAGCATCGACCACACCCGCGCCAAGGCCGACGTCGACCGTGTTCTGGCCCAGTCGACGGGGGACTTCAAGGCCGACTTCCTCAAGCGTTCACGTGATTTCGTGGACGTCGTCCAGAAGTCCCAGGTAACTACGAAGGGGCAGGTCAGCGAGGCCGGCGTGGAGAAGGTGAATCCCGACGGCTCGGTCGTGGTGCTGGTCGCCTCGACGTCGAAGGTGACCAACGCCGCCGGGGCTAAGGACGAGGACCGCTCGTGGCGACTTCGGGTCACGATGGTCGACGGAAAACCCGGGCCCAAGATGGCGAAGGTGGAGTTCGTCCCATGACAAAGATCAAGGAACACCGCACCGCAGTGGTGGCTGCGGTGCTCGCATTGCTGGTCGCGCTGGCCGGTTACCAGTACTTCGTCGTCCGCGCCCACGACCGCGCTGTGGCGAGCGCCCGGACCGAGGCCGTCGCGGCCGCCTCGTCGGGTGCGGTGGCGGTGCTGTCCTACCGCCACGCCTCGGTGGACAAGGATCTCGATGCGGCGACCAAGCGCCTGACCGGACAGTTCCTGGACTACTACAAGAAGTTCTCCGTCACCGTGGTCGCGCCGGCCGCGAAGGAGAAGGGCATCGACACCAAGGCCACAGTCGTGGGCTCCTCGATCGTGAACGCCGCCCCGGATACGGCGACCGCCCTGCTGTTCGTCAACCAGTCGACGGTCTCGGCGGCGAACATGACGCCGACGATCTCGGCGAGCTCGGTGCGCGTCGTGCTCAAGAAGATCGACGGCAAGTGGCTGATCGAGAAGTTCGACCCGGTCTGACCCGGCCGACGCACGAGCAGGCCGCTACCCGCCGGTGATCGCAGCGGCGGCCCGCTCGAACGCCCGGAGCGTCTCCGCGCCGATGGAAGCCGAGTCGCCGGCGTCCTGCCACTGCCATAGCGCCGTGGACAGGCAGGACACTGCGAGTGAGGCCAGCAAGACTTGGTCGAAGCTGGGCCCCTCGTCGCCGCGCTCGCCCGCCAGCGTGCGCGAGAGGGCGTGTTCCCATTTCAACCGCATCCGCAGGCTGCGCGCTTCCAGGTCGGGCGTGGTCATGACGAGTCGGGTGAGGCGGTGTGCGTCCGAGGTCGCCTCGGTCAGGAAGCTCTGGGCGAACTGGGAGACCGGTTGGGCGAGGGCCCCCAGCTGCTGGGAGCGGTCGGGGCGGTCGGCGGTGAACCGGGCCAGCGAGCGTGCGGCTTCGTCCTCGTTCGCGAAGAGGACGTCCTCCTTGGAACCGAAATGTCGGAAGAAGGTTGCGCTCGAGCAGCCCGCGGTGCGGGCGATCTCCTCCACCGTCGTCTCCTGATAGCCCTTGGCCTCGAACAGTTCCAGGGCGGCGGTCTCGATGTCGCGGCGGGTCCGCGCACGGTTCTTGTCCCGCTGCGTCGGTGGATTCGACGGTGCCGCCGGAGCGCTCATATGCGAGAGTCTATCAAGATGTGAGAGTCTCGCACGCGACGGCTAGTCGTCGGCGCAGAAGCTTCCCGCTCGGCGAACGCGGCAGGTCGTCGACGAACAGGTACGACGTCGGGCGCTTGTAGGAAGCCAGTCGCTCGTGGGCCCAGTCCCGCAGTGATGCCTCTAGCTCGGCGGAGGAGCCGCGGTGGGTGGCAGGGTCAACGACGACCACGGCGATCACAGACTGCCCGCGCCGCTCGTCCGGAACGGCGAATACGCCGCAGTCGGCGACGCCGGATGCCGCTGCAATGGTCTGCTCCACCTCGACCGGCGAAACTTGGAAGCCGGACACCTTGATCATGTCCTTGGCGCGGTCGACGATGGTCAGCTTCGCCTCCACCCCCTCTCCGTCGATCACGGCGATATCGCCTGTCCGGAACCAGCCGTCGGACAGCCAGGGCGAGTCGGGCTGCGGTGTCGCGTATCCCGCGGCGACGCCGATGGAGGCGACCTCCAGCTCGCCGGGTCCGCTGCCCCCACCCGCGATCCGCCATGTCGTTCCGATCGTCGGAGAGCCGGGCGATCGCAGGCTCCAGTCCTGCGGCCGGTCCACCGGGTTGAACGCCAGCGCTACCGCTTCGGTCATGCCGTAAGACAGCAGGAATCCGACGCCGGTCGTCGCCGTGACCGACTCGGCTGCTGCTGCGGGGATTGCCGAGCCGCCCCACATGAAGTAGCGCAGCGACTTCAGGTTGCGCCGCGCCAGGTCGTCGCGCTCGGCGAGGCGGTGCAGAACCGGACCGGCGAGGGTGACCACGGTGCTGCCCTGGGCCTCGACGGTGTCGAGGCAGGCATCGAGGTCGAAGCGACGGAACAGGGTCACGGTGGCCCCGACTGATAGGGCTGCCAGCGTCATCGTCGCCCCGTACAGGTGGCACAACGGCACCGATACCTGGATGCGGTCCGCGCGGGTCAGCCCGAGGTGGTGGGCGATCTGGCACACCCCGCCGACGAGTGACCCGACGGTGTGCCGGACCCCTTTGGGTCGGCCGGTCGTGCCCGACGACATTGGGAGGTAGATCTCGGCGTCGGTCGGTAGCGCCGGGTAATCGCCCCGGAGCGCGGTGCTCGGCCGCGCCACGGTGGTCGGTGTGGGGAGCATGCTGCACCCACGGTGCTCCGCCCAGGCATGCTCTTCGTCGCACAGGATCCAGCGGGGCGCGAGGTCGTCGATGATCGGTTCGAGTTCGTGGCGGGTCCAGGAGGCGTTGGGCGTGCACACGGCGACGCCGAGGCGGGTCAACGCAATCAGGGCGATGACGAACTCGGGTCTGTTGTCCATCAGAATCATCGCCCGGGCGCCGGGAAGCACCCCGACCTCGCGATAAGCCGCGGCCGCATCGTCGACGAGGCCGTCGAGTGCGTCATAGGACCACTGGTGTGCCTCGAAGAGTAGGGCGGGCGCAGTGCCCGAGAGGGCTCGACCGGCCTGCAGGCAGTGGCCCGGGCCGGCGCTGATCGCGTCGGCGATCCACTGCGGGGTGGATGGCTCGTGTGCGTCGGCCATGGCAGTGGGACTCCTCTCCGCGGTATGCATCTTATCCGTTAGATAGTTTAGCTGTCTCTTGTGAGAGAGTCTCGCATGATGATAGAGTCTCACGCATGGCGGGCATAGGTCGCCCGCGACCAGAAGAGCGCGTGAAAGGACGACGATGGCCCTGATTGAGAACACGGTGGGCACCCTGCCCTACCTGATGACCGACTTCGACCAGCACTCGTACGAGGCGACCGACGCCTTCACGCGGTTCATGCCCGCGAACAAGCTCCACACCGCCGTGCGGCCGGTCGAGGTGCCCGGATACGACCGCAAGGTGCTGCTGGCCAACGACCGGATCGTCACCGCGCTGGAGAACGACCTCGACGAGGCATACGTCCCGGGGTCGCTGGTCGAGATGCTCAAACAGCGCGCCTCCGGTGAGGCCACCGACTCCGGCCGCTTCTACGAGCCGATCCAGCCCGAGTACCGCGACCGCGACAAGCGCATCATCCAGCTCGGCGAGCAGCAGATCGAGAAGGCCATCATGTACCCCGGTGGGTGGGCTCTGCTGGCCGAGGCCTACCTCGACGGCATCGAGCCGCTCTACGACAACATCGAGTCCTTCAACAAGTGGATCGACGAAGACTGGGGCTTTGCCTACAAGGACACCATCTACGCCCCGGCGATGATCTCCATGCGCGACCTCGACCGTGCCTGCGAGGAACTGGACCGTGTGCTCGACAAGGGCGCGCGCTTCATCGTGATGCCTGCCGGCCCGGCCTATGGCCGCAGCCCCGGCGACCCGTACTTCGACCCGTTCTGGGCTCGGATCAACGAGGCCCGCGCCGTAGTCTGCTACCACATCGCCGAGTTCTACTACCAGTCCAACGTCGCCGCCGACTGGGGTTGGGGTCTCGTCCCGCCGTTCCAGTTCTCCGCCTGGCAGTGGCAGAACACCTACGGCGAGCGCCCGATCACCGACACGCTCTCCGCGCTGATCTTCGACAACCTCTTCGGGCGGTTCCCCAACATCAAGGTATTGGTCAGCGAGTTCGGCTCAGAGTGGGTGCCACACTTCATCCGGCACATGGACAAGAGTCGAGGCATGGCCCGCAACGGTCGGTGGCTGGGCGGTCAGCTCAAGGAGCGGCCGAGCGAGGTCTTCAAGAAGCATGTGCGGGTGGTGCCCTATCCGGAGGACGACACCGTCGGCCTCATCGAGAAGCTCGGCTCCACCGAGACGCTGCTCATGGGTTCGGACTGGCCGCACGCCGAGGGGCTGCGCGAGCCGGCCGACTTCTACGATCGGGTCGAGGGCCTCGGCGACGAGACGCGCCGGTTGTTCCTGCGCGAGAACGGGATGAACCTGGTCGCCGGCACCTAGGGCCTCAGCGGGTCTCGAGGGTGGCTTCCCGGGCTACGCGCGCGACCGACGGTTCGGTCAGCGTGAGGTGGACCGAGGTGACGGTCGCACCGGCTCCGGGCGGTCCGACGCAGATCCGCCGCGCATCGAGTGCGCCGAGTTCAGGAACCGACTCGACCAGGGCCGACACGCGCAGAAGCAGGTCCACCAGTGCGTCGACGTCGACCGATGGGCGGTCCGCCGTACCGGCCAGGATCGGGTAGCTGCGCAGCGATTCGACCATCATCCGGGCGTCGCGGTCGGTGAGTGGCGTGATCCGGTAGACGATGTCGCCGTAGAGCTTCGCGTACATACTGGCCGAACCCAGGGCCAGCACCGGACCGAAGATCGGGTCGTCGACGACGCGCAGGGTGACGTCCTGACTCTCCCCGTGCTGATCTTCCCCGCGCCCACCGTCGTCTGGCGTTGCGTCCGCGTCGCGCAGGTCGGCGACAATCCCGAACGTGGCCAACAACCGCTTGGCGCGGTCGGCGTCCAACTCGCCCGGCCCGAAGCCGCGCACCAGGATGCGCGCCTCGGCGACGGACACGCCCTTCGGGGTTCGGATGATGCCGCCGGGCATGCGCAGCCAATTGTTGTAGGCGACCGCGTGCCCCAGCGCGGTCGCCGCAGCCTCGGGGAATCGATAGGACGGGATCGACCGCGACGGGGTGACGCGCAACTCCTCGACGACCCCTTCCTGGGAGAGGAAGCTGGCCAGGACGGGCTTGTTGGGCACCGATGTGGCGGCGTCGACGATGGCTTGCGCGATCGGCGCGGACCGTTCCACCAGCGGTGGGATGAACAGCACGATGACGGCATCGACGCCGCGGTCGCCCAACAGGGCTCCCAAGGCGACCCGGTAGTCGTCCTCGTCGCCCTCGGGTGTCAGGTCGACCGGATTGGACGCCGGACGGCCGATGTCGGCCAACACCCGCACGGTCTCCTCGGCGAGCTCGGCGAGCACCAGGCCGGCCGCACGGCACGCACCGGCCGCGAGGGAGCCCGGGCCGCCGGCATTGGTGAGGATGGCGATCCGCCGTCCCGGTGGAGGCGGCTGATTCGCCAACATCAGCGCGGTGTCGAACATCTCCTGCATCGTGCGGGCCCGGATGATCCCGGCCTGGGTGAACAATGCGCCCAGCACTGCCTCGGAGTCGTCGCCGGCCCCGGGGTGGACGGCAATCACCGGCTTCTTCACCGCCAGCCGGCGGGCGATACGGGAGAAGCGACGGGCGTTGCCGAACGTGTCGAGGTGCAACAGCACCAGACCGGTGTTGCGGTCGGTCTCCCACCATTGCAAGAGGTCGTTGGGCGACACGTCGAGCGAGTCGCCGAGCGAGACGAATCCGCTGAACCCCAATCCGACGCGGGCGGCGTGGTCGAGTACGGCCAGACCCAGTGGGCCCGACTGACTGGCCATCGCAACGCGACCGCCCGGCGGCACGGTGGGGGAGAACGTCGCCATCAGCCGCACGTCGTGGCGCACGCTGATCACGCCCATGCAGTTCGGTCCGACCACGCGCATGCCGTGGCCCCGGGCGAACCGGAGCAACTCATCCCCGCGATCCCCGGATCCGTCCATCTCGGTGCTGACGACGATGGCGGCGCCGACGTCGCGCTGCGCGCAGTCGTCGAGCACCTGTGGAACGTCGGCCGAGGGGACGGCGACGATCGCCAGGTCGAGTTCCTCGATGTCGAGAACCGAGGCGACGGTGGTGACGCCGTGCACCTGGGCCGCGTTGGGGTTGACCGCGTGGACGGGGCCGGTGAACCCACCGTCGAGGATGTTGCGCAGGACGGCTCCGCCCACCGAGCGGGCACTGCGACCGGCGCCGACCACCGCGACGCTGCGCGGCGCGAATACCGGGTGCAGGGATGAGGCGATGGCGGTGCTCGCACGGCGCTCGGACCGGACGAGTACCTGCCGCCGCGGGTCGACGGTCAACTCCAGGTGGGTGATCCCGCCCTCCTGGTCGAACTCGACGCGATAGCCCGAGCTCTGGAACGTGCGGATCATCGGCAGGTTCTCCGACACCACATCGGCCTCGAACACCTCGATACCGCGTTCACGCGCGGCCGCGGCGAGATGTTCGAGGAGCAGCCCGCCCAGGCCCATGCCCTGGTACGCGTCTTCCACTGTGAAGGCGATATCGGCGCGGTCGGCGGCAGTCTCGTTGCGGACGTAGTCGGCGACGCCGATCACGTGGTCGTCGAGCGTCGCCAGCAGGACCAGCCGGTCGTGGTAGTCGTTGGTGACCAGGCGGACCGCAGCGTCGCGGTCCATCGTGATGATCGGACCGAGCGAGCGGATCGCAATGGTCCGCCGTGAGAGTCGGCCGTTGAACCCCAGGACCACGTCGGCATCGTCGGGTGATGCCGGACGGATCAGGATCGACCGGCCGTCGCGCAACAGGCCCGGGCGCTCGAGGTCAAGCGGATAGGCGGTCATGGCGCCAGACTACGTAGCGCCGCCCCCGTCCGACCGGTGTTCACCAGTGGCGGCGTTCACCGTTGGCCGGCACCGTCTCGCCCCAGGCCATCCAGACGTCCGGGACCCGGTCATCGTCGGCGCGGTGCATCCGTCCTTCTTGCTGGGGGTTGGGCACCTGGCCCAGCCCCATGTGACCGTGCGGATCGGGTTCGCAGACCCACTTCTCTCCGCCGATGGTGTAGTCGATCCCGTCATGCCAATAGCCTTCGGCGCCGCGGGTGATGGTGAGGTCCATGTCGTGGCCGGCCGTCGTCCAGGTTCCGTCGCTGCGGGAGATGATGGCGACGCCGAACCCGCCGTTGCCGAACAGGAAGTGGCCGACCTCGGTGGAGTCGTCCTCCGCATAGTGGTTGGCCCACGAGTACCAGGTGAGGTACTCCGCATCCAGAAGCGGGTCTTTGCTCACGTACAGACGCCCGCCCGGCGGCATCCACGCCTCCTCCCAGAAGAGGAAGCCGCGCACGTGGCGGCCCAGGATCGTGCCCTCCACCAGCCACGTCTGCGTGAGGTAGAGCAGCGACGACTCCGGTCCGGGCAGGTACCACTGCAGCGGCGGGACCACGAGCGTCCCGGCGACGTCGATGACGTCGGTCTCGGTGTAGGCCATCGCCTCGGCGGTCAGCACCAGATTCATCGACCGTCCGTGCTCGTTGGCCGGTGCGGACAGGTCGAAGGCCCCGGAGTCGGTGATCGTGCGGATGATGGCGTCGCTGTCGGGTGCCAGGCGCGGCTCTTTGCGGACTGCCAGATCGATGCCATTGCCGCCCTGAAGCAGGATCAGCTTGCCGCCGAGGGAGTGGCTGTGCGCATCGGCATCCGGATCGCGGCGCGCCGGAATCCGGCGCATGATCGAGTAGAGGTGGCCGTCGTCGTCGCGCAGCGTGCCCCAGATGTACCCGGCTTCCAGGCCGAGGCCGTGGATGGTGCGGTCGGGGTCGAGGGCGGCGGTGGGGTCGAAGATGCGCGTCGAAGCGATCGCCGCGTGGTGGAACGAGCCGGTCGGCGTCGTCCGGGTGGTACCAGTGCTGGTCATTCGTGGTTCCCCAGGGTCGTCGGGTGCTAACGTCTATTAGTATAATTCATTATCTGATTATGATAACCGGTGCGACTGCCTCGCCGGTTTGTTTCGGGGAAGGGGACGCGTGATGGACCCCTCGTCGCTGCCCGGTTGGGGTGAGCGTCCCGAGCGGGGTCGTTCTTACTTCCGCGGTACCGACGCGGTCCCCGATTCGTCTGCCTTCGAGACGGTCGGCTCACGGTTCGCCGCGGTCGCTGCGGCACACCCCGACCGGACGGCCCTCGTCGTGGCCGGTGAGTCGGGCGATCCGACGACGATGTCGTGGGCCGAACTGTCTTCGCGGGCGGGTGCCGTTGCGGCGGGACTCACCCTTCATCGCAGTACGCGTGGTCGCATCGGGATCCTCGGACGCGACCGTGCCGGGTGGGTGTGCACCGCCTATGGAGCCGCGCTCGCCGGCCTGGCAGTCGTGCCCATGCCGAGTGCCGAACCCGACGAGGCGCTGGCGGGCTTGTGCGCCCGCAGCGGCGTCGACCTCGTCGTCGCACTGGCCGACCGGCCCGCCGTGGAACTGGGCGCGACCCCGGTGATCGGATTCGACGAGCTGGCAGTGACGGGGGACCGCCCCGATGCCGGGCCACCGGCGCGGGGGACGCGCAGCGCCGACCCGTTCCTCTATCAATTCACTTCCGGCACGACCGGTGCGCCCAAGATCGCCGTGTTGAGTCACCGGGCGGTGCTCGGCGCCGCGACGGCTTACGTTTGCGGTGCCGGAGCCGCCGACGGTGCGGTGGTCATGAACCCACTACCGCTCGAGCACGTCGGCGGATCGGTGGCCGGGATGATCGGGGCCCTCACCGTTGCCGGCACTTACGCGTCGGTCTCGGCGATCACGCCCGCGGCGATCGCCCGGGTCATCCGCATCGCTGCGCCGACCGTCGTTGGCATGGTTCCGACCATGCTCCTGGACCTGCTCGACAGCGGCGCGACGACACCGGCGGACTTCGGTTCGGTGGCCTCGGTCGTCGGTGGCGCTACCAGCGTGGACCCTGCGCTCATCGACCGGGTTGAAGAGGAACTGGGCATCACCTTCCTTGTCGCTTACGGGCAGAGCGAGGCGCCGTGCGCAACGTTGAGCGCTCGTGCCGACACGACCCTGCAGCGCACCCGCACCATCGGGCGTCCACTGCCGGGTCGTGACTGTTGCATCGCCGTCGACGGCGAGGTCGTCGACGAGGCGCAGGTCGGCGAGTTGTTCGTGCGCGGCCCGCTGGGAATGGACGGCTATCTCGCTGACGACGGCGCGCTGGCCGTGGTGACCGATGTGCGCGGCTGGATGGCTACCGGTGACCTGTGCTCGATGCAGGACGGAGTCATCACCTTCCACGCACGCAGCCGCGACGTGGTGATCCGGGGCGGGGAGAACCTCTATCCGGCCGAGATCGAGCCGGTGATCGCCGAGCACCCCGCGGTACGCGAGGTGACGGTGTTCGGCTTGTCCGATGCGCGCCTCGGCGAGACAGTCGCGGCCGCGGTTCTCCCGGTACCCGGCGCAACGATCGACACCGACGAGCTGGATGCCTTCGCGGCGGAACGGTTGGCTCGCAGCAAGCGGCCGACGCGATGGTTCATCGTCGAGGACTTCCCGCGCACCTCAACCGGCAAGATCCGGCGGGCCGACCTCGTCGGTCGGCTCGCCGGACCGGACGCCTGACCGCCTAACCGGTGGTCTGGGTGATATCCGTCTTGCCCGGGTAGCCCCCACCGCCGAACTGCGCGTCGAGAGCGTCGTAGTCGGTTTGCCCGTTGACCGTCGGAAGCTCGACGACGAACTCGACCGACTTGGGCTTCTTGTAGGAGGCGATCTGGGAGCGGACGTGTTCGATGAGTTCTTCGGCGGTGGCGCTCGCCCCCTCGTTGAGTGCCACGACCGCCTTGACCGACTGGGTGAAGGCGGCGTCGGGAACGCCGATGATCGCTGCCTTGGCGACCGCCGGGTGGCTCGCCAACGCACCCTCGACCTCGGGTGGGTAGATGTTCTCGGCGGCGGACTTGATCATTCGGGTCATCGTGCCCAGGAAGGAGATCGTGCCGTCGGCCTCGCGGCGCCCGGCGTCGGTGGTGCGCCACCAGCCCCCGGGCAGGAAGCGGTCGGCGTTGACCTCCGGCCGGTTCCAGTAGCCCAGGTGGACGGTCTCGCCGCGGACCGCGATCTCGCCGATCTCGCCGTCGGGCACCTCGTTGCGGTCGGTGTCGACGATCTTCACCTGCGTGAACGGCGACGGCCGGCCGCCGTTGCCCAGGCCCGGTTCGCCGAAGCCGCGCAGTAGTGCCAGGCCGGTGACCTCGGTCTGGCCGAACCCGCCGGACTGGCGGGCCCACAGATTCGGGTCGGCCGGCAGGGCGTCGCCCCACACCGGCGTGAACGCTCCGGCACGCAGGCTGCTGATGTCGAGACCCTTGGTCTTGTTGAGCTCCTTGATCTCGAAGATCGTCGGCGGCATCAGGAATGCCGCGGTGACCTTCTCGTCGGCGATCAGCTGCAGGATCTCGGCGGCTTCCACGCGTCGGACGTAGATGTTGGTACCGCCCATCAGGAATGTCGACAGCGACTCGAATTGGAAGTTGCCGATATGGAACAGCGGTCCGGAGTTGACGAAGACGGCGGCGTGGTCGGTGCCGGTGATCCGTGCGGTGGTCGCGGCCATCGTCAGGAGGTTGCGGTGCGAGAGCATCGAGCCACCCGGGCGGTCGATGATGGCGGCGGTGTAGATGACCAACAGCGGGTCATCGGCCGACACCTCGCCGGCGGTGGGTGCGGTGTCGGACGCGGCGGTGACCAGGGCCTCATAGCCGTCGGCGTCGGTGGAGTCGTGCTGCAGCCACACTGCGTCGGCACCGGCCAGGTCGCGGGCGGCACCGACGGCGTCGCCGATCTCCTCGGCCTGCCACACGACGACACGGGGATCGAAGTCGTCGATGACGAAGGCCATCTCCTGGGCGGACTGGCGCCAATTGGCCGGGCAGATCATCGCGCCCACGCGTGCGGTAGCGACGAACAGCTCGAGGAACCGGTGCGACGACTGGGCCAGCCACAGGATGCGGTCGCCGCGACCGACGCCGTGGTCGGTGAGAACGTTGGCGACTTGGTTGACGCGGCGCTCGAACTGCGTCCACGTGAGGCGGACCTCGTCGTCGATGACCGCGACGGTGTCCGGGTAGCGCCGCGCGTTCTCGCTGCTGACGTCCGACAGAGTGATGTGGTGGATGGACATGGTTGCTCCAAACTCGTTGTGATCACCGCCGGTGACGGTGGTGCGGTCAGGTGATGGCCGGCCGGAAGACCGGAAGGGTCGCGTTCTCGATCTCCTCGAAATCGACTTCGACGGCCATACCGATGTGTACGTCGTCGGGGTCGCAGCCGACGATGTTGGTCAGGTAGTTCCACCCCTCGTCGACGGCGACGACCGCCAACACGTAGGGGACTGTGAAACCCGCGGCCGGTGGCCGGTGGACGATGCTGAACGTGGTGACTGTCCCGGTGCCGGCGCTGGGCACGTAGGACCAGTCGGTCGACGCGGTGCCGGGCACGCAGAGCTCCGGCGGGAAGAAGTGGCGACCGGTCTGGTTGCACCGCGGCACCACGAGCCGGTGCTCGGCAGCGGCGGACCAGAACTCCTGCGACAGGGCGGTCGGCGGGGCGGGCTGGACCCTCATCGTGACCCCTTTCCGAGGATCGCCAGTTCGTAATGGCTGGCCGCCGATCCGGCATTGGCGGCCAGGGCGACCTCGACGTCGGCGAGTTGATGCACGGCGGTGCCGCGGAACTGGCGTACGCACTCGATCAACTTGAGCGTCATTTGCTGAGTGCCGTTCCAGGCGTAGGACAGGCAGCCGCCGTCGGGGTTGGTCGGCAGCGCCCCGTCCAGCGCGATCGCACCGCTCTCCACGAGTGGCCCGCCCTGCCCTTCGTCGCAGAAGCCCAAGACCTCGAGCTGGCGGATGACCTCGAACGAATTCGGGTCGTACAGGCTGAGCAGGTCGATGTCGCCGGTGCCCACGCCAGCCAGGTCGAAGGCGCGACGGGCGGCGCGCTCGCCGAGCCGGCCGACCTCGGAGTACGACGGCGGCGCGACGTAGGAACCGCCGGCCAACTCCATTCCGCCGCCGAGCAGGGTGACCGGGTCGTGGCGACAGTCGCGCGCACGGTCGGCACGGGCCAGCACGATGGCTGCGCCACCCTCGCCGGACAGGCAGACGTCGAGTCGGTGTAACGGGCTGGCGATGACGGGGGAGTCGAGGATGTCGGCGACCGTGTACGGGCCCTTGCCGTACATCACGGCCTCGGGGTTGGTGTGGCCGTTATTGCGGATGGTCGCCGCGACGGTGGCCAGTTGCTCGGGGGTTGTTCCGAACCGGTGCATGTGCTCGGCGGCGACGAGGGCGAACAGGGGGACCACGTAGCCGCCCCATACATCGGTGAATTCCGACGGGTCTCCGACGCCGACTGTCGCGCCCGGTCCGAACATCCCTGCCATCGCGCCACCGACCACGGCGACGTCGCACAGGCCGGCGCTGATCGCTGCTGCGGCCTTGAGTGCGCCGCGCGCGCCCGAGGTATCCAATAGTGAATCCGCCACCCACGAGAGCGGGCCGCCGAGCGAGCGCGCCCAGGACGCGCCGTCCGTGCCGTGTCCTCCGGGTCCGGGCCAGTCCACTGCGACGCCGTCGACCTCGCCGGGTGCGATCCCGGCGTCATCGAGGGCGCCGAAAACCGCCTCGGTCGCCAGGTCCAGCGCGGTCCGGTGGGGAAGCGAGCGCCCCTGCTCGGTGGCGTAGACGCCGACGACGGCCACGTCGTGCAGGCTCATCGCGCTCCCTTCGGTCGAACTGGCCGGTGCCTTGAATCTGACTCTATACCGTTAAATAGTCTTACTGATATAGTGTGCAGCAGATCACTTTACGATGCAAAGTTACAGAGGTCTCGCTGCGCCCGTTTTGGGTGGTTTGCGAAGGTTGTCGTACGAGAAGAAGGGGCCGACATGGCTGACAGTTTCGAAGTACTCGAGCCCGGGCTGGAGCGGGCGTCCAGGGAGGAGATCCACGCCCTCCAGGAGGCGGCGGTCATCGATCTGGTGCACCGCGCGTGGGACCACTCGGCGCTGTACCGAGAGCTCTGGGGCAAGGCTGGGGTGGACCCGGACAAGATCAATTCACTTGCCGACTTCTCGGCGCAGATCCCGACGCTGACCAAGGCCGACATCATCTCCTACCGCGTACGCACCGGTGACCAGTACGGCGGCCTGCTCATGGTCGACCCGAGTGAACTGACGTCGGTGACCTCGACCTCGGGAACCACCTCGGCACCGGAACTGCTGCCCGAGATCTGGAACACCACACCGCCGCTGGCCACGTGCTCGGCGCGCGATCTCTACGTCCATGGCCTACGGCCGGGTGATCGCGTGCTCGTCCCCGTCGGGGTCTTCCGCAATACTTTCGACGACCTCTACCGGCTCCTCGGCCTGGTGCCGGTGTACGCCGACAGCTGGTTGGGCCAGGGCGAGGGGATGCTCCGCGCGATCAAGAAGCACAAGGTCGCCTACCTGCAGGCGCATCTGCCGGCGATCATGGAGTTCGAGAAGCTCGAGGAGCACCACGATCTGCGCGAGGCCTTCGCCTCCATCAAGTTCATCTCCTACGCCGGCATGCCGATGGGTGAGGCGCTCAAGCGCAAGGTCAACGAGGAGTGGGGCGTGAAGGTGGTCACCTACACCAGCGCCGGTGACACCGGAACGGCCTGGGAGGGCCCCGGCCTCGACGGGTACCAGCTGTGGGAGGACACCGTCTTCCCCGAGGTGCTCGCCCCCGACTCCAACGACGCCGTCGCCGACGGCGAGGTCGGCGAGCTCGTCGCCACCGACATCGACAACCGCGCCACCCCCTACATCCGATTCCGCTCGGGCGATCTCGTGCGCGTGTCGCGCGAGCCGTCGTCGATCGGTCGGACGCACGCCCGGATGTGGGTCTCCGGCCGCGCCGGTGACGAGACGATCGTGGCCGGCAAGGCGATCGCCGTCGCCGACGTGTGGGCGATCGTCGAGGCGGAGCCCGAGCTCTCCGACGGGATGTTCCAGATCATCCGCGCCGCCGAGGGCGGGATGCAACGCCTGCGGCTGCGCATCGGGTACGCACCCGAGCGCACGTCCGACGTGGGTGAGCTCGAGGATCGCATCACCAAGAACCTGGCGTCACAGCTCGGCGTCGGCGTCGACGCGGCGATGCTGACGCTCGAAGACATCCTGAAGTTCAGTTCCAGTGTTGCCAAGTTCCCGAGGACGGTAAAAGAATGAGTCGCCAAACCATGATCGAGGCCGCGCAGCAGCTGCCGCGCGGAGACCTCTTCGGCATCGGTGTGTATCAACTCGACGGTGAGTTCATCGAGTTCGAGATGCAGGCCTCCGACGTCGAGCTGGACACGGCTTGGGCCAAGGAGTTCCTCTCCGCCGCCGGTGTCACCGCCGCCGACCACGTGCTCATCTCTCTCAGCAATCACGAGGGGCCGTGGCTGACGGCAGTCCTGTGGGCGCTGCGCCAGATCGGCGCGACGTACACCCCGGTCGAGGTCTACGGCTGGGACGTCGCCCGCTACGCGTCGATCATCGACCGTCTGCCGATCACCGTCATTTTCGGCGTCTCCGAGGAGACGGTGGGCGCGCTGGCCGGCCAGCACGAGGATCTGAGCGATTACCTCTCCGGCGTCCGCCTGGTCTGGGCGCGCCCGGGGGCGTATGAGCGGCTGGTGGAGGAGGGCGTCGAAGCTCGTCCCCTGGCCATGCTCGGCCCGGTGCTGGGCCTGGGGGAGACCCCCGGGGTCAACGAGGTTGTCGTCAACGGCGCGTCGTGGGAGATCAACGAGGGCGAGGGGCAGCTGCTCGCCTCGACGACCCCCGTTCGGACCGTGTCCGTCGTCAACGCTCCAACGGGATCGTCGGGCCGGATCGTCGAGACGGGGCCGACCACCCGCATCGCGCTCTGAGCGCTACCGCCATCGGGCGGTGACACAGATCGACCCTCCGGGCCGGGCCTCCACGGTGACTACACCGCGAGCCTGGCCCGGAGCCCGTCGATGAGGGTGTCGATGCCGAAGTTGAAGTAGTCGGCGCCGCGCAATTCCGCGAGGTGCGGTGTCACCTGCGCCAGCGCGGGTGGCAGATCTGTTTCGACGGCGGCCGAGGGTGCCATGGTCACCTGGTAGCGGCCGAACAGGTACGTGTGGATCATCGCGTAGGCGAGCAGTGCCTCGCTCTCGGAGAACCCGGCGTCGAGCAGGATCGCCATCACCGCGTCGACGATGCGCTGATCCGCGTGCAGCATGCGCTGCAGGAGCAGCCCCGCGATTCCGGGCTGGCGACGCAACTGTCGGTCGATGTTGTCGATCAGCGAGCGCAGCTGCTCCTCCCACGACCCCTCCGTGGGGATCTCGACGTCGGCCATCGTCGCCCGCGCGACCAGGTCGAGTAGCTGCTGCTTGTCGGCGACATGGGAGTAGACCGCCATCTGCGAGCGGCCCAGCTCACGGGCAAACCGCCGCATGGTCAGCGCCTCGAGGCCCTCCGTGCGGATCACGGCCAGAGCGGCGTCGACGATCTGTTCCTCGGTGAGCGTCGGTGGCCGTCCCTTGGGCCGCGCGGGCGACGCGGCGGCCGCGTCCCCGATATCCCCGGATGCCGCTGTCACGGTCGCAGTCTAGCTGTGCCCGGTCAGATCCCGAGTCGTTCCAGCTGGCGCTCGTGGGCCAGTGCCGGCCCGCCCAGCAGCAGGTCGGTGGTGCGGGCCCGGGCGCGCAACTTGTCCACGAATGCTTCGTCGGCACCGGTGAATACGGTGTCGATCTGCAGGGCGACCTGGCGGACGGCGGCCGAGCACCCGATGTGGGCCATCGCGGCCGCGACCGACGCGGCATCGAGGTTATCGCTGCTCTGGTATTTGACGGCGCGGTACCAGAGGGCCGTTGCGGCGCTGCGGGCCAATTCGAGTTCGGCCATGGCGCGGGTGAAGCGGTGCCAACCGGAGTCGCCCTCGTCAGTGGTGGGCGGGAGTTGCGACAGGTGCTTGAGTGCGCTGTCGACCATGCCGGTCTGCTCGCCGGCCAGAGCGGTGGTGGCCCGATCGACGGTGCGGTTCATGATCCGCCCGCCCGCGCCTTCGCGTCCTATCCGCCTGGCCGGTGCGCCGGCGAAGGAGATGTGGGCCAGCGGCCGGGTCGGATCCAGGCTGGGTAGGACCTCGACGGTGACCCCGGCGGCTGAGCGGTCCACGGCGTAGAGCGAGGGGCCGCCGACCGTGCGGGCGATGACGAGGATGACATCGGCGGCGTCGACACCGGGCACGTACCACTTGTCGCCGGTGATCGTCCATCCGTCGCCGTCGGCCTCGGCGCGGACCTTGACCAGGGCCGGGTCCCACGAGCCGGTCCGTTCCGCAGCCGCAAGGGTGCAGGAAGCAACGTCGACGGAGTCGTCGGTCGGCGAGGCGGCGATCGAGAAGGCCTGGGCACCCAGCCCCGCCGAGCCGAAGTACTCGGTATTGCCGAGGGTGAAGCCCGCCGAGTACGCAACCTGCGCCAGGCCAACGGGGCCCTCGAACGCTGCGGCCCGCCACCGCTCCTGCGGCAGGATCGTGGTCAGCTCCTCGTTGCGCTCGATTACGCGCCCGGTGACGTCGACGGCCAGCGCTTCGACGGCCGCATCGGCCTGCGCGGTCAGCGATGCGGTGGCCTCGACCAGCGGCAGCAGGCCGTCGCGGAAGGGGTTGTCAGTGGTCACCAGCAGGCGCGGCCCCAAGACCTCGGCGACGAATTCACCGGCGGCGGCTAGCACGCGGCACTGCGTCGCGGTGACGATGTTCGGCGAACACTCGATGCTTCCGCGCTGCAGTTCCCGGGCGGCGGTGAGGCCGACCAGCAGATCGCTCAACCGGCGCCGCAGGGCCCGGTCGTCCCACGTCCACGTCGAGCGCATCAGCGCCGAGAGCGTCTCGGCGTTGAGGTTCTCGAGATAGCCGTTGCGCTGCTCGTCGGTCAGGCTCTTGCTGCCGGTTTCTGATTGCACGATGTCCTCCAGGCCGTCGGGGTGTTCCCATTATTGCGCGAATACGTTACAGTGTAAAGTATGTGTAGCCCCACGCCGCACCGATCCCGAGGAGGACGACCATGACCAAGGCCCTGCCCGCCGAACTGCACGAGCCCGAGCACGAGAAGATCTGGGCGCACTCGGGTGACTCGCACCTGATGGAACCCGAGGACCTCTGGACCTCGCGACTGCCCAAGCGGCTGGCCGACCGGGCCCCCCGGTCCGAGCGCGGCGAGAAGTACGAGATCGTCTACATCGACGACAAGCAGATCGACCGGCAGCTCAACGACTTCATGGACGCCATGCGCCCGCCGGGCTTCAAGGACCTGACCATCCGGCTCCAGGACCTCGACCAGGAGGGTGTGCGCAGCCAGCTCGCCTTCCCGTCGATGGGCTTCTGGGTGTGCACGATCCGTGACCCGGAGTTGGAGAACGCAGTCGCCAAGGCGTGGAACGACTGGGCGATGGAAGAGGTCATGTCCGTCCAGGACCGCATCTTCGCCCCCGCGATCATCCCGCTCATGGACGTCGACAACGCCGTTGCCGAGGCCGAGCGGGCTGCCGAGATGGGCTTCAAGGCGCTCTACTTCCCCTGCGGGATCGACGACGACCGCGCGTGGGGCCTGGACATCTGGGAGCCGCTGTGGACCAAGGCCGAGGAACTCGACCTGCCGCTGACCTTCCACATCGGCACCGGCTCGGAGAACGTCGTCTACCGCGGACCCGGCGGCGCGGTCGTCAACTACATGGAGACGACCTACCCGGGCATGCGCGTGGTCACCCACCTCGTGGCCGGCGGTGCACTCGACCGTCACCCCGACCTCAAGGTCCTCGTCGCCGAGGGCGGTGCGGGCTGGGTGCCGGCGATCGGCGACCGCATGGACGAGGCCTACCGTCAGCACGGCATGTTCGTGCGGCCGCGCCTGTCGCGGCTGCCGAGTGAGATCGTGCGCCAGCAGGTGTTCGCGTCCTTCCAGCACGACATCAGCGCCGTGCAGGTCATCAAGGACACTGACTACTACAACGTGCTGTGGGGCGACGACTACCCGCACCTGGAAGGCACCTACGGCCACACCCAGGAGACGCTGCACACGGTGTTCGACGGCGTGGAGCCCGAGATCCGCGACCGCGTGCTGCGCGGCTCGTTCGAGGAGCTGTTCCCGACCGCCGTCAGCTGAGCCCGCAAACTGGAAACACCGGCCGCATCGAGGAATCGATGCGGCCGGTGTGCTTGTGGGGCCGGACGGTCAGAACCGGGTTCTAGAACCCGAGATTGCGGCCGATCAGGTCCAGCATGATCTCGTTGGTACCGCCGTAGATGCGCTGCACGCGGGAGTCTCGCCACTGGCGGGCGATCTCGTACTCGTTCATGTATCCGTATCCGCCGTACATCTGCAGGCAGCGGTCGACGATGCGCCACTGGGTCTCGGTGGACCACCACTTCGCGCCCGCGGCCTCCTCTGCGGTCAAGGTGCCCGCGTTGACCGCCAGGATGCACTGGTCGATGTACTGGGTCATGATGTCGACCTCGACCTTCATCTGCGCGAGGGCGTGGCGATTGACCTGGAACGTGCCGATGGGCTGTCCGAAGGCTTTGCGCTCGTGCGCGTAGTCGGTGGTGAGCTTGACGACGCGACGTGCCTGCGCCGCCGCGTGGATAGCGATGCCGAGGCGTTCGGCGGGCAGGTTGCGCATCAGGTGGTAGAAGCCCTTGTTCTCCTCGCCGATGAGGTTGCCAACCGGTACCCGGACGTCCTCGAAGAACAGTTCTGAGGTGTCGGCGGCCTTCTGGCCGATCTTGTCCAGATTGCGCCCGCGGGTGAACCCCTCCATCCCGGTTTCCACGACGAGCAGCGACAAACCCTTGTGGGGCTTGTCGGCGTCGGGGTCTGTTCGGCAGACCACGACGACGAGGTCGGCCATCGCGCCGTTGGAGATGAAGGTCTTGGATCCGTTGACGACGAAGTGGTCGCCGTCGCGACGCGCGCTGGTCTTGATGTTTGCCAGATCCGAGCCGGCGCCGGGCTCCGACATCGCGATTGCGGTGATGTATTCACCGGTGACGTACTTGGGGAGCCAGCGCTTCTTCTGCTCGTCGGTGGTCAGGTCGCGGAAGTAGCCGCAGAGGATGTCGTTCTGCACGCCCAGGCCGATGCCCACCGAGCCGGTGGCGTTGTACTCCTCGCTGATGATGGCGTTGAAGCGAAAGTCCTTGATGTCGGCGCCACCGTACTCCTCGGGCATCTCCCAGCCGAGCAGTCCGAGTTCACCGGCCTTGAGCCACGCCTCGCGCGAGGCGTGGCCCTGGGCCTCCCACTCCTCGACGTGGGGCACGCACTCGGTTTCGAAATACTTGCGTGCCGTCGCCCGGAACTCCTCGTGCTCGGGTTCGAAGATCGTTCGCTCCATGTTTCCTGACTCCACTCGCTGCGGCACCGAGGGTGCCTCTCATTAATTCGCTTAATATACTATCTAATTAAACCCGACGAACAGCTCCTTCGGACCGCCGGCAGTCAGGGTTCGTCGCGCCTGCTCGGCCGAATTGGCCCGGCATTGCGCCAGCCCTCAATGTCGGGGCCGGGTTTCGCGGCGGGGAACTTATCGTCGTGGAGTGCGGTCCAGTGGGCGTGCCCGAGCTGGTGCAGGTAGAAGCTGTGTTTGAGCGACTCCTGGAATCCCATCGCATCCACGGCCCCGTTGATGGAGTCCTTGATCAGCAGCCGTGCCATGGCGGGCCGGCGCGCGATGCGCTCAGCGAACGCGACGGTGTTGGCGGCCAATTCGTCGAGGGGAAAAACCTTGGCGACCATGCCCAGGCGGTAGGCCTCGTCGGCGTCGATGGAGTCGCCGGTGAGTAGCAACTCCTTGGCCTTGCGCGGCCCGAACTCCCATGGATGGGCCAGATATTCGACGCCGGGCATGCCGAGCCGGGTGGCGACGATATCGGCGAACGTCGTGTCCTCCGCGGCGACGATGAGGTCGCACGCCCACATCAGCATCAGTCCGGCCGAGATGACGTTGCCGTGCACCTGCGCGATCGTGATCTTGCGCAGGTCGCGCCAGCGACGCGTGCACTCGAAGTAATAGTGCCACTCCTGCAGCGTGCGGCGTTCGACGTGAGACGCGGCGGTGCCACCGTCGATCCGGAACGTCGAGTGCTGCGCCGGGCCGGGGAGTTCCTCGTCGATCGCGATCTGTGTTCCCATGTCGTGCCCGGCGGAGAAGCTGGGACCGTTCCCGGCGAGGATGATCACCGCCACCCGGTCGTCGGCCTCGGCCCGGCGCAGCGCCTCGTCCAACTCGACGAGCAGCCCGCGGTTCTGGGCGTTGCGGGCATCGGGTCGGTTGAGACTGATGCGCGCGATCGTGCCGTCGTGGAGCGTTTCGGTGGTGATGAACCTGGGCTCGGCCATGGTTGTATAGTACAATCCGTTAACTAATTGACCAAGCGGTTCGACAAATGTGAGGACGGGAACGATGGGGAAGCTCGACGGCACGGTAGCGCTCGTCACCGGTGGTGCGGGCGGGCTTGGCGAAGCCGCGGTCCGCGCACTGCACGACGAGGGGGCGGCGGTGGTCATTGCTGACCTTGCCGACGAGCGCGGTGAGCGCCTGGCTGCCGAGTTGGGTGACCGGGTGGCCTACCAGCGGGCCAGCGTCCTCGCCGACGACGAGGTTGGCGCCGCCCTCGCTGCTGCAGCTGCGCTGGGCGAGTTGCGCACCGTTGTCGTCGCACACGGCGGTTGGGGAGTCGCCGAGCGGCTCGTCGGGCGCGATGGCACACCGGCCACGCTCGAGGGGTTCAGCAAAACGCTGGACCTGTACCTGTCCGGGACGTTCAACGTCGCACGCTTGGCGGCCGCACACATGGCGGCCTTGGCGCCGCAGGAGTCGGGGGAGCGCGGGGCGATCGTCACCACCGCGTCGATTGCCGGCTACGAGGGTCAAATCGGCCAGACCGCCTACGCCGCCGCCAAGGCCGGCGTGATCGGCCTGACCATCGCTGCGGCCCGCGACCTCTCGGCCACCGGCATTCGCTACAACACGATCGCACCGGGCACCATGCGCACGCCGATGATGGAGACCGTCGGCCCCGAGGCGTTGGAGAAGTTCTGCGCCAATGTGCCGTTCCCCAAGCGTTTGGGCGAGCCTTCTGAGTTCGGTGACACCGCGGTGTTCCTCGCCACCAACCGGTACGTCAACGGCGAGGTCATCCGCCTCGACGGTGCGCAGCGATTCGGTCCGCGCTAGGAATCGATCCGCGGTTTCTAGAGCCTCGAGTCATACGTCGAAGGACGCCGTCAGAAGGGCGGGTCGCCGTCGGTTTCGCGGGGGTGTTCGCGGCGTCGGTGGTATTCCTGTTCGGCGTGCTGCCATTCTTCGGCGAGTCGTTGTTTGCGGTTGGCGGCGCGTTCGGCTCGTCGTCGGCGGTGCTTGTCCTTGGTCCGATTGCGCAACCGCGGCTTTCGGTGATCGAGTGCATCCCGAGCTTGCGAGGGATGTGTATCGAGATCTGGTGACGGGTCATGCCAGGTGAAGGTGTCAAGACTCGGGAACAAGTCCGTGTTGGTTTCGGCGGGTCCGGGGAACCGGATTCCTTCGGGTGAGACGACTTCGGAGACGAGGCGGCCATTGTTGTCGCGGTATTGGTCGTCGACCCAGCCGTGGGCGAAAGTCTTGAAGTTGTGGTGCATCCGGCACTTCGCCCCGAGTTCGTCGGGGCTGGTCTGCCCACCTTCGCCGGGGTTGTCGTGGTCGTACTCCTGCACGTGGTCGATATCGCATTTCCAGGCCGGTTGATCACACCCGGGGATGGTGCAGTAGCCGTCGCGGGCCCGGATGAACGTGTCCAGGGCGGTGGAGGGCCGGTACGGGTCCGACGGCAGATAGGTGGGTAGTGAAACCCCGGCCGACGCGGTGTCGGTGTTGTCGTCGGCGCTGTCGTCGCCTGCCTCACCCCTGCTTCCGGTGGTGGCTGACTGCGGGTTGAGCGGCCGTACGCGCACGTCGTCGCGGGCCAGCAGGTCGCGCAGGTGGGCGGCGGAGATGACACCGTGGCCGTCCATGAACGCGGGGTTGTCGTCACGTCCGTCGACGGTGGCCTGATCGGCGATCACGTGCACTAGTACCCGCCCCTTGGCGATGGCTTGGTTCTGCTGGTCGGCCACCCATGCCGCCAGCGCATCGGGTTCGGGAATCGCGGCGGCACAATCCTCACGGTCGCAGTCGCATTCGAACGCGGTACCGGTGAGCAACGCGAACAGGGCGTCACTGCTACGCGCCGCACCCGTACGGGTGTCGTGCGGGCAGGCCAGGGCGGCCAACGCGAGGACCGCGTTGTGGGCGATGGTCGCATTGTGGGCGGTCATCGTCGCCGAGCTTGTCAAGTTGTCTG
>DLKD01000064.1:34923-35074 GCA_002477755.1 Gordonia sp. UBA7599 | reverse complement strand
CTTGGTCTCGACCTCCTTGGCGCTCTTCAGCAGCGACTCGGTGACCGCCTCGACGGCCTGCTCGATGCCGCGCTTCAGACCCAGCGGGTTGGCGCCGGCCGCAACGTTGCGCAGACCCTCGCGCACGAGCGCCTGGGCCAGCACGGTGGCG
>DLKD01000064.1:0-34787 GCA_002477755.1 Gordonia sp. UBA7599 | reverse complement strand
TGCCGTCGCCGGCGACGTCGTCAGTCTTCTTGGCGACTTCCTTGACGAGCTCGGCACCGATCTTCTCGTAGGGGTCCTCCAGCTCGATCTCCTTGGCGATGGAAACACCATCGTTGGTGATCGTGGGGGCGCCCCACTTCTTCTCCAGGACGACGTTGCGGCCCTTGGGGCCCAACGTCACCTTGACTGCGTCGGCGAGGCTGTTGAGACCCCGCTCGAGGCCGCGACGGGCCTCCTCGTCGAACGCGATTTGCTTGGCCATGGGTAAGTGATCCTCCGATTGGGGGTGACACTAGGATTCAAGGGTCGGACCCGGTGCCCGCGACGGACGACCGGCGTGTCAACGACCGGTCTCACCGCTCCGACCTAGCACTCAAGGTCTTAGAGTGCCAACACCGTTTTAGCACTCTCCCCTTGAGAGTGCAAGGCCGCCCTCTGGCTCGGAAACCACCACAAACGGCACCGGCTGGCCCCAGCTTCTTACCCGTGCGAAACACTGATGTAGTCGCGCCGCGCGACCGCGGCGACTAGCCTGCCCGCAGTAAAGGGCGTTTCGGCCCGGTGACGCCATGTGCCACGACCGCCGAACGGACCACCGATAGACGGAGGAACCACTCGATGACAGTGCCCGACCGGCTGACCGCCGCGGGGAGGCGAAGCCCCGGCGCCACGCGTCGCCCATGGTTCGCACGTGTCGCCCTCACGCTCTTGTTCACCATGGTCGCGGGGGTGTTGGCCGGGTTGGCCGGCACCGTCGCCACCGCGGCGCCAAAGACCCCCACATCGAAGACCGCGCCGAAACCGGCGCCGCAAGAGGACACCGTCCGCGCCTTCGGCGTCCTGCGCGACGGGACCAAGCGCCTGTCCGACGTCAAGGTCGAGGCCCGCAACGACGCCGGGAAAACCGTCGGCAAGGCCAAGTCGTCGGACACCGGGGCCTGGGAGATCAACCTCGTGCCCGGCAACTACACCGTTGTCCTGGACAAAGGCACGCTCCCAAGCGGCGTCGAAGTCCAGGAGTCCGAGATCAAGGTGACCCTCACCGAGGGCAGCGACCGGCCGGTCCTCTTCTCCTTCGGCGCCAAACGCGCCAGTGCCGACATCTCATCGGCGGCGAAACTGACCCGCCTGGCCATCGACGGCATCCGGTTCGGCCTCATCATCGCCATCACCGGCGTCGGGCTGAGCCTGATCTTCGGCACCACCGGCCTCACCAACTTCGCCCACGGCGAGCTGGTCACCCTCGGCGCCGTGATCGCCTGGGCGATCAACGTCAAACTCGGCCTGCAGCTGATCCCCGCGACGGTGCTCGCCATCGTCGCCGGCGTCGGTATCGGCATCCTCAACGAACTCGGCATCTGGCGGCCCCTTCGACGACGGGGAGTCGGCCTCGTGGCGATGCTCGTCGTGTCGATCGGGTTGGGGCTGATCCTGCGCTATCTGATCCTCATCTTCTTCTCCGACCGCTCCAAGCCGTTCGACGACTATCAGATCCGCAAGCAGATCGGCTCCGGCGCCTTCGCCATCACGCCGGTGAACCTGTGGTGCATCATCATCAGCCTGGTGACGATCCTGGCCGTCGCGGTCATGTTGCAGAAGACACGCATCGGCAAGGCGATGCGCGCGGTCGCCGACAACCGCGACCTCGCCGCGTCGTCGGGGATCAACGTCGACCGCGTGATCCTGTTGGTGTGGGCACTGGCCGGCGGCCTGGCCGCCCTGGGCGGCGTGCTCTTCGCCGTGTCCGAGCTGGGCGGCCGCGTCCAGTGGGAGATGGGCTTCAAGCTCCTGCTCCTCATGTTCGCCGGCATCACCCTGGGCGGGCTTGGCAATGCGTACGGCGCCCTGCTGGGCTGCGTCATCGTCGGCCTCGTCGTCCAGATCTCCACCTTCTGGATCAGCCCCGACCTCAAGTACGTCGGCGGACTGCTGATCCTGATCGTCGTACTGACCATCCGCCCGCAGGGCATTCTCGGCTCACGAGCAAGGATCGGCTGACATGGACCTCATCGCTGCCCTTCAAATCGCGCTCGCGCAGCTCGTCGGCCCGTCGGCGATCTTCTACGCGCTGTTGGCCATCGGCCTGAACCTGCACTTCGGCTACGCCGGCCTGCTCAACTTCGGCCAGATCGGCTTCGCGCTGCTCGGCGGCTACGGCGTCGGCATCATGGCCGTCAACTACGACCAGCCGCTGTGGCTTGGCGCCATCGTCGGTATCGCCGCCGCAGCAGTCCTAGCGACGGTGCTGGGCCTGCCGACACTGCGGCTGCGGGCCGACTATCTCGCGATCGTCACCATCGCGACGTCGGAGATCCTGCGACTGGTGTTCCGCTCGACGTCGTCGGACAAGATCACCCACTCGACCAACGGCATCTTCGACTACGCGTCGGGGTTCTACGCCGCCAGCCCCTTCGACAACGGCAAGCAGTATTCGTTCCTCGGAGTGAAGTTCCAGGGCACCGACCTGTGGTCGATGCTCATCGGCTGGTCCATCGTCGCCGTGCTGTGCCTGCTGGTCTACCTCCTGGCCCGCAGCCCCTGGGGCCGCGTCCTGCGGGCTGTCCGCGAGGACGAGGACGCTGCCCGAGCCCTGGGCAAGAACGCCTACTCCTTCAAGATGCAGGCCCTGATCCTGGGCGGGTGCATCGGCGCCCTCGGTGGCGTGTTCAACGCGCTGGCCACCCAGTCGGTCAACCCCGACTTCTACTCCACCGCCCAGACGTTCTTCGCCTACGGCGCACTGATCCTCGGCGGTGCGGCGACCGTGTTCGGGCCGGTGTTGGGCGCCATGCTGTTCTGGTTCCTCCTGGCCATCCCCGACGCGCTGCTGCGCCAGGCCACGTCGGGCGCCGACCCCCTGCTGGACCTGTCCAGCCAACAGGTCGGTGCCATCCGCTACGTCATCCTCGGGCTCGCGATCATCCTGATGATGGTGTTCCGGCCGCAGGGATTGATCGGCAACAAGCGAGAGGTGCAACTCAGTGTCTGATCCAACCCCGCCCAATCCCACGTTGCCCGACGCGGCCCCGGCGCGGACCGATGCGGCCGCCGCGCTGTCCGCGGCGCAGCGCGCGCACATCTTCTCGTCGATCCAACCCGTCCCGGGCGTCGCCAAGCCCGACCCGATCATCGTCGTCGACGACATCACCCGCACCTTCGGCGGCCTCACCGCCGTCGCCGTCGACCACCTGGAGATCCAGCGCGGCGCCATCACCGGCCTCATCGGGCCCAATGGCGCGGGCAAGACGACGTTCTTCAACCTCATCACCGGATTCGACCGCCCTGATTCAGGCACCTGCCGACTCGACGGCAAGCCGCTGGGCCGCATGGTCCCCCACCAGGTCGCGCGCCACGGCATGGTCCGCACCTTCCAGCTGACCAAGGCACTGTCCAAGCTGACCGTCCTGGACAACGTGCGTCTGGGCGCCCGCCACCAACTCGGCGAGCACTTCCTGGCCGCACTCGCACCCTGGACGTGGCGCAAGCAGGAGGCGGCGATCACCGAGCGGGCCAACGAGATGCTCGTCCGGTTCAAGCTCGACGCCAAGGCCGACGATCTCGCCGGGTCGCTCTCGGGCGGGCAGCGCAAGCTCCTCGAGATGGCACGCGCACTGATGACCGACCCCAAGATCGTGATGCTCGACGAGCCGATGGCCGGCGTGAACCCCGCGCTGACGCAAAGCCTGCTCGAACACATCAAGGGCATCCGCGACGACGGGGTGTCGGTGGTCTTCGTCGAGCACGACATGGACGTCATCCGCGACATCAGCGACTGGGTCGTCGTCATGGCCCAGGGCCAGGTCATCGCCGAGACCCTGCCCGGGCGGCTCTCCGAGAACGACGCGGTCATCGACGCCTACCTCGGATCGCATCACGACCAGCGCCTCGAATTCGACGAGCACGGGCGGCCGGTCGGGGCGACGGCCGCCCTCGCCCAGGAGGTCGAGAGCGCCATCGAGGCCGACCTGGCCGCCGGCGGGGACCTCAGCGAGGCGCCAGACCTGCCGGCACCGAACCCGAAGGGCCACCAGTGAACTCACCGAACATCACGCGATCCCTCACCCCGGCACAGCGCGCGGCCACCCCGGAGGAGCACCGCCGCCTCGCCGAGGGCGCCCTGATGCGCGCCGACGACATCACCGCCGGATACCTGCCCGGCATCAACATCCTCGAGGACTGCAACTTCTTCCTCAACGAGGGTGAGATCGTCGGCATCATCGGGCCCAACGGGGCCGGCAAGTCGACCCTGCTGAAAACCCTGTTCGGGCTCATCCCGGTGCGCAAGGGATCGGTCACGCTGCGCGGCGAGGACATCACGTCGGCCAAGGCGCACGTCCTGGTCAACAAGGGTGTCGGCTACGTGCCGCAGACGCAGAACGTCTTCGCCGCGCTCACCATCGAGGAGAACCTCGAGATGGGCGCCTACCTGCGCCCCAAGGAGTTCCGCACCCGGTTCGACTTCGTCTCCGAGCTGTTCCCGCTGTTGAGTGAACGCCGGAAGGTGAAAGCCGGCGCACTCTCAGGCGGCGAGCGCCAGATGGTGGCCATGGGCCGCGCCCTGATGATGGACCCGTCGGTGCTGTTGCTCGACGAGCCGTCGGCCGGGCTGTCACCGATGTTCCAGGACGAGGTGTTCATCCGCTGCAAGGAGATCAACGGCACCGGCGTCTCGATCATCATGGTCGAGCAGAACGCCCGGCGCTGCCTGCAGATCTGCGACCGCGGCTACGTTTTGGACCAGGGCCGCAACGCCTACACCGACACCGGGGCCAATCTCGCCGTCGACCCGATGGTCGTCGAGCTCTACCTCGGCACGCTGGCGGGCAGCTCGGAGAAATAGCCACCGCGAAATACTCACAGGCACACCAACAGTCGGGCCGCAGGGATTCCTCCCTGCGGCCCCGACTGGGTTTAGTTGCTCAGCGCGTCGTCACTGGGCTTGCACGACGACGAACTTCGGGTCGCCGAGCTTGTTGTCCTTGCCGAACTCGCGGACGCTGTAGGACCCCTTGGTCGGGTCGCCAGCGGCGTTGAGCGCAAGGTTGCCCGTCGGACCCTTGTAGGCGACCGCCTTGCCCTCGTCGAGCAGTGCGAGGCACGCCTTGAACGTCGTGCACTCGGTGCCACCGGTGGTGACCGCGACGATGTTCGCCGCAATACCCTTGCCGTTGGTCGACTTGGCCTTCGACGCGGCGAGCGCGGAGATCACGACGGCGTCGTAGCTCTCACCGGCGTAGTTGAAGTCGATCAACTTGGGGTCGACCTTCTTCAGACGGGCGCGGAACTTGTCGCCGACGTCGGTCTCGGGCGTCGTGCCCTTCATTCCCTTGAGCAGACCGGGCCCGGTGGCCTCGCCGAGCGCGTTGCCCATATTGCCGTCCGTGCCGTACACCATGACGCCGTCACTGGGACCGATGCCGACCTCGTGCATGCGAGTGATGATCTTCGAGGTCTCCTCGAAGCCGATGACCGCGACCCCGTCCGGCTTGAAGTCCTTGATCTGGTCGATCTCGGCGTTGAACGACTGGGCGTTCGGGTCGTAGATGATCGTCTGGATCTGGTCGGCGGGAATGCCACCGGCCTCAAGGTTCTTCTTGGTGTTCGCGGCCAGGCCCGTGCCGTACGGGTCGTTGAGCGCGAGGATGGAAACGCGCTGCACACCGTCGGCGGCCATCGTCTGCGCGAGCGCCTGGCTCTGCAGCGTGTCCGGCGGCGCCGTGCG
This sequence comes from Gordonia sp. UBA7599, assembly GCA_002477755.1. Classification (GTDB taxonomy): domain Bacteria; phylum Actinomycetota; class Actinomycetes; order Mycobacteriales; family Mycobacteriaceae; genus Gordonia. The sequence goes on along the minus strand of DLKD01000064.1, from coordinate 29,065 downwards.
GAAGTACATCCCCTGGTCCTTGTAGCAGGTGAACTGGTCGGAGGTGTTGGCCGGCGAGAACATCACCGCACCGGCCGAGGCGATCTTGTCGAGCACCTTCAACGACACAGCCGAGGAGGCCGCGCCGACGATGACCTGGGTGCCGGCGGCGAGTTCGCGGTCGACAGTCGCGCTGGCGGTGTCGGTGGTGGTGTCGCCGGAGTCACCGGTCGTCAGCTTCACCGGCTTGCCCAACACACCGCCGTTGGCGTTGATCTCATTGACCGCGAGCTTCACACCGGCCGCCATCGGCGGGCCGAGGAAGGCGAGGCTGCCGGTCTCGGGGAGCAGTGTCCCGATGTTGAGGGGGTCCGTGCTGACCGGACCGGGGGCGGCCACGACGGCCTGCGTCGGATCGCAGGACTCGGCAGCCTTGTCGGAGTCCGAACCCGAACTGCAGCCGGCGAGTGCCATCGCTGCGGCCGCGGCAACGGCTACCGCGCCGTTTCGTGCCAAACGAAAGGACATCAACTCTCTCCTTGTGTCATGACAGACCGCGGCGCGCGTTTCACCACGCAATGAACCGCGTTCGTCTGTGGACAAACTAGCGGGGCCGTGTTGCTGCCACGTAAAAGAACGTGAAACTCACCGGCGGTCTGTTCGCCGCGATCCTGTGGATCAGTCCTGGATGCGGGCGAAGGGGCGCAGCGCCTCGAGCTCGTAGGCGAGTTCGAGCAGCGTCTGTTCCTGGCCCAGGTAGGCCGCGAACTGCATGCCGATCGGCAGGCCGTCCCGGGTCTGTCCGAGCGGCAGGCTGATCGCGGGGGTGCCGGAGGTGTTGTTCGCCGGGGTGAAGGCGACGTAACGGATGAGGCGGTCGAGGAGCTCGTCGAAGTCGGCGGCGGGGTCCAAGTACCCGATCTCCGGTGTCGCGTGGGCCAGCGTCGGGGTGAAGACGACGTCGAAGCGGTCGAAGAGGCTCCCCAACTGGCCGGTCGCCTTGCGCAGGCCGCGCAGGGCACCGGGCGCCCCCCACACCCGCCGCGCGAACTTGCGCGAGAGGGCGCGGGTGAACGGGTCGAGTTGTGACCGGTCGAAGCCGCTGCTGATGACGCGCTTGCCGAAGTGGTCGATGGAGAACGCGAGCAGCGCCCAGTACCCGAGGAAGTCGTCGACGTAGCGGCGGTCGATCGGCAGCGGCACCCGGTCGATGTGGTGGCCCTGGGCGGCCAGCAGCTCGGCGACGTCCTCCATCACGAGCGACGTGTCCGGGTCCAGCAGCTGTCCGGTGATCGGCTCGCTGATCAGCGCGATCCGCAGTCGACGCCGACTCGGTCCCTCCACCAGGCCCAGGGCCGGCATGCCGTTGGCGGGGGCGTGACGCTGGGAGTCGGCGAGGAAGTACGCCGTGTCGCGGACGGTCCGGGTGACCACCCCGTTGGAGATCAGGTCGATGGGCATGCCCGCCGCCTCGGCCGACTTGGCCACCCGGTCACGGGTCGGCTTGAGCCCCACGAGGCCGCAACAAGCGGCCGGAATCCGGATCGAGCCGCCACCGTCGTTGGCGTGCGCGATCGGCAGGGCGCCCGCGGCGACCAGCGCCGCGGATCCGCCCGACGACGCGCCCGCGGAGTAGTCGGTGTTCCACGGATTGCGCGTCGGGGGACGGTCCACATATTCGGTGGACGCGGTCAGACCGAAGGCCGGCAGGGTCGTCGCACCGAGGATGTTGACGCCGGTCGCGAGCAACTGGTCGGTGAACGGCTCGTTGTGCCCGGCGGGAATCGGCGGCACCGCCGCCGATCCGTGTTGCGTGGGGATCCCCGCGAAGTGCGTGTTGTTCTTGATCATGGACGGCACGCCGCGCAGCAGCCCGTCGGGCAGGTCACCGTTCGCGGCTCGGGCGAGCCCGCGCTCCCGGTCGTCCTGCGCCACCGCGGACAACTGCGGCTCGACTGCGTCGATCCGCGCCAGCGCGGCACGGGCGGCTTCTTCCGCCGAGAACTGCCCTGCTTTAATCGCCTCGGCGACGCCCACTGCGTCCAAATCGCCCAGGCAATCGTCGTCGAACGCACTGACTTTGCTCATGGCAGCCGACGCTACACGGACGGCCTGGAGCGATCGGTGCGGTTCCGACCAACGACGAACACAACCGGAGTATCAAAGAACCATGCACCTGAAACCATCCGCCGAAGAGGTCGCGTTCCGCGAAGAGATGCGCACCTTTTTCACCACGCAGATTCCCGCCGACATCCGTGAGCGCGCCGCCGACGGGCACGGCGACTTCCCGTCCGACATGGTGACCACCATGCGGATCCTCAACGAGGCGGGTCTGTGCGTCCCGAACTGGCCGGTCGAGTGGGGCGGACGTGACTGGACCCCCATCCAGCACCACATCTGGCGCGAGGAGATGGCGCTGGCCTCGGTCCCCGAGCCGCTGGCCTTCAACGCCGCCATGGTCGGCCCGGTCATCGCCGAGTTCGGCACCCAGGAGCAGAAGGAGCGGTTCCTGCCGCCGACCGCCAACTGCGACATCTGGTGGTGCCAGGGATTCTCCGAGCCGGAGGCCGGCTCCGACCTCGCCTCGCTGAAGACCAAAGCCGTCCGCGACGGCGATGAGTGGGTCGTCAACGGCCAGAAGACGTGGACGACGCTGGGCCAGTACGCGGATTGGATCTTCGCCCTCGTCCGCACCAACCCCGACGCCCCCAAGCGTCAAGCCGGCATCAGCTTCCTGGTCATCGAGATGAACTCACCCGGCATCGAGGTCCGCCCGATCCAGCTCATCGACGGTGGCTACGAGGTCAACGAGGTCTTCTTCAACGACGTGCGCGTCCCGGCCGATCAACTCATCGGCGAGGAGAACGCCGGCTGGTCGTACGGGAAGTTCCTCCTGGGCAACGAGCGCACCGGGGTCGCCCGTGTCGGCAACACCAAGCTGGCCCTCTCCACGGCGAAGAAGCTCGCCGCCGAGACGAAGACGGTCGACGGGACGCTGCTCGACGACCCGCTCTTCGCGGCCCGGATCGCTGAGCTGGAGAACGAGCTCCTCGCGCTGGAACTGACCCAGCTGCGCGTCGTCGCCTCCTCGGCCGACGGCAAGCCGAACCCGGCGTCGAGTCTGCTGAAGCTGCGCGGCAGCGAACTCCAGCAGGCCGCCACCGAGATCCTCACCGACATCGCCGGCCCCAATTCGCTGGCTGTTGCGCCGCCCGACCCAGCGGCAGCCAATGGCACCGCCGACATCACCGCCCCGGCGTGGGCACAGCGGTCGGTCCCGCACTACCTCAACTACCGCAAGGTCTCGATCTACAGCGGTAGCTCCGAGGTCCAGCGCCAAATCATCGACAAAGCCGTCCTCGGCCTCTGAGGGAGCACTCACACACCATGGACTTCGAACTCAACGACGAACAGGTCATGCTGCGCGACACCGTGCGCGACCTGCTGACCAAGACCTACGACATCGAGACGCTGCGCGCGGTCACCGACACCGAACGGGGCTGGGACCCCAAGGTGTGGCAGGCGCTCGCCGAGATCGGCATCCTCGGCCTCACCATCGACGAGGAAGACGGCGGCATGGGCGCCGGCCCGGTCGAGCTGAGCGCAGTGCTCGGCGAGATCGGCCGCACCCTCGCGCCCGAGCCCTACTTGAACGGGGTCGTCGTCCCCGCTGCGCTCATCTCCGACACCGCCGATGGGCCGGTTCGCGCAGAACTCCTCGGCGGACTGGCCTCGGGTGAACTCCTGGCTGCCTTCGCCCACACCGAGGCCGGCGACCGCTGGCCGTATGCCGCCGTCGCCACGACGGCATCGGGCGACGGTGAGGAAGTCACGCTCACCGGCACCAAGACCGAGGTTCTCGCCGGTGACAGCGCCGACAAACTCGTCGTCTCCGCGCGCAACGGGGCCGGCAACGCCGGGCTCTACGTCGTCGACGCCGACGCGCAGGGCGTGTCGCGCACCCCGTTCCGGACCCACGACCGCCGGCGCGGCGCGCAAATCACCTTCGACGGTGCCCCGGCCCTGCGGCTGACCGCCGACGCGGAGGCGGCGATCGCACGGACCGAGGTGCTCACGCAAACCGCACTGTGCGCCGAGGCCGTCGGCGCGATGGGGCGAGCACTGGAGCTGACCGTCGGGTACTTGAAGACGCGCCAGCAGTTCGGTGTGACGCTGTCGACTTTTGAGGCGCTCACCCACCGCGCGGCCGACATGTACGTACTGCTGGAACTGGCGAGCAGCCTCAGCGTGTACGCGACGGCGACGCTGGCCGACGGTATTGCCGACGAGATCGTCGCGTCCCGCGCGAAACTGCAGATCTGCCGGTCGGCCCGCGAGATCGGCCAAGAGTCGATCCAGATGCACGGCGGCATCGGGATGACCGTCGAATATCCCGTCGGCCACTACGTCAGCCGGCTCACCGCGATCTCGCACACCCTCGGGGACGCGGAGGCACACCTGACCCGGCTGGCCAAGTCGGTCACCGATTGGGACATGGTGTCGATAGGCTGAGCGCATGAAGAGCCTGCTGCTGAACAACCTCGCCGATATCGCGGCCTACGGCCTTGTCGGGATCGGGGTATTGATCCTCGCCTATCTCGCCGTCGACGTGGTCACACCGGGCCGCCTGCGGGACCTGCTCTGGCGCGATGGCAATCAGAACGCGGTGATCCTGACGACGGGGTTCCTGGTCTCGGTCGGCGTCGTCTATGCCGCGAGCGCCCGCGCCGGCCTCATGACCGAGTACCTGTGGCAAGGATTGTTGTTCGCCCTGTTGTACTCGATCGTGGCCATCGCCCTCATGTGCTTCTCGTACGTGCTGATCGACTGGTTGACGCCGGGACGCCTGGGCGAGTTGCTGCTGAGCGGCAACAGTGCCGTCGTGTGGGTCAACGTAGTGGTCTTCGTTACCCTCGGCGTCTCCGTCGGCGCGACCCTCTAGCCCGTGTCATAGGCTGACGGATCGTGGCCAGACGCCCGAGTTCCCCCGACCATCCGCAGCCGACGGGTTTGCGCCACCTGCGCGACCTCGCCCAACAGACCATTCCGCCCTTGCATCCGGCGGGTCTGCCCTTTGTGGCCGGTGGCGCCGCCGTGGCCCTCGTGGCCCGTCGGCGCCCGTGGGTCGCACGGCCCGCGTGGGCTCTCACCGCGGCGTGCGCCGCCTTCTTCCGCCACCCCGGCCGCGTCCCGCCGACGCGCCCCGGTGTGGTGGTCGCTGCCGCCGACGGTGAGGTCGCCCTCGTCGACACTGCCGTCCCCCCGCCCGAGCTGGGACTGGGCAGCGATCCCCTACCGCGTGTCTCGACGTTCCTGTCCGTCTTCGACGTCCACGTCCAGCGCGTCCCCGTTTCGGGCACCGTGACGGCGCTACAGCACACCCCCGGCGCGTTCCTCTCCGCCGATCTCCCCGAGGCCAGCAGCGACAACGAACGGACCGCCATGACCATTCGAACCGAGTCGGGCGCGCAAGTGGGCGTCGTTCAGATTGCGGGCCTCATCGCCCGGCGCATCGTCAACAACGCCGCCGTCGGGCAGCAGCTACACATCGGCGACACGTACGGCCTGATCCGATTCGGGTCGCGCGTGGACGTCTACCTCCCCGCTGGGACGCCCACGCCGGTGCTGGTCGGCCAGCGCACCGTCGGCGCCGAGACCGTGATCGCGGAGCTGTCATGAGCCACGTCGCGGGAATCCGACGGTCCCGCGGAGGATCGCGTCGACGGTCGGGCCCGGCATCGGCGGATGCGGCACGCTCGGCGAAACTGGTCATCCCCTCGGCACTGACCATCTTCGCCGTTTGCGCTGGGCTCACCGCGGTGAAACTGGCAGCCGAGGGCCGCGTGGATCTCGCACTTGTCCTGGTGGTGAGCGCTGCCGCACTCGACGGCGTCGACGGCCGCATCGCGCGGATGATCCACGCCACCTCGAAGATCGGCGCCGAACTCGACTCGCTGGCCGACGCGATCAACTTTGGCGTCGTACCCGCGCTGATCCTGGCAAGCGTCCTCCTGAAGGGCCATGACCTGGGGTGGGCCATCGTCCTGGTCTACTGCTGCGCGATCATCCTGCGGCTGGCGCGGTTCAACACCCTCAACGACGACGAGAACGCCCCCGGCTACTACCGCGACTTCTTCGTCGGCGTGCCCGCGCCGGCGGCCGCGCTGATCGCACTGGGCCCCGTCGGTTTGCACGAGGGTCTGGGCGACGGTTGGTGGAGCTCACTCCCGGTGGTCGGCGGCTGGACGCTGCTGGCGGCGTTCCTTGCGATCAGCCGCATTCCGACGTCGTCACTCAAGGCCACGACAAAGCTCTCGCGCTCTGCACTGGCCCCGGCCCTGATCTTGGTGGCGGGGGCCGCCGCGCTGCTGGTCACCTATCCGTACACGCTGATGACGCTGCTCATTGCCGCCTACCTCGCCCACATCCCGTTCGCCTGGTGGGCGAACCGATGGGTCGAGGCACGTCCGGAGCACTGGGACTCACTGCCGTCGGAGCGGCGGTCCTACCGGCGCATGACGAGCAAGCGCCGGCCGAGCCTGCGCAAGTCTCAAGCGCGCCTGGGACTGCGCCGCCCACCCACTGGGAAATAACCCCCCGGGGGGTTATGATTGCGGTATGGAGTTCACCATCGCCGCCGACCTGCCCCTCCCCTACGACGAAGCGGTCACCGCCGTGCGCGCCGGCCTCGCCGACGCCGGTTTCGGCGTGCTCACCGAGATCGACATCAAGGCAACCCTGAAGAAGAAGCTCGACGTCGACGTCGAGCCCAAGATCATCCTCGGCGCCTGCCAGCCCGCTTTCGCCCACGCCGCCCTGCAGGCCGACCCGCGCGTCGCCGCGATCATGCCGTGCAACGTCGTGGTCTCCGCTGACGGCGAGGCGCGCAGCCACATCGAGATCCTCGACCCCGCGACGATGGAGGAGTTCACCGGTACCGCCGAGCTGGGCCCCATCGCCGCGACGGCACGACAGCGCCTCACCGAGATGCTCGAGAAGCTGGTGGCGTGATGCAGCTCCCCGCCGACGAGCTCAAGCCGGTCCTCACCCGTCTGCGCCGTGCACACGGACACCTCGCCTCGGTCATCCGCATGCTGGAAGAGGGCGCCGAATGCGAGGACGCGCTGACGCAGCTCGCCGCCGTCGACAAGGCGATCGCCCGCAGCGGTTACTCGCTGGTGGCCACCGGTTTGCAGCACTGCATGCGCACCGAGGGGCCCGACAACGTCGACCAGGCCAAGCTTGAGCGCCTCTTCCTCTCGCTGGCCTGAGTCCGGTCAGGTCAGGTGACGCTGACCTGGTAGAACACCGAGTTCGGACCACCCGCGGCGCGCGGCGAGCTGGCGACGGTGACCCAGTAGGTCTCGCGATCGTGCTTTTTCGACAGGATCACCGTGCGCGTGCCGCCGTCCCCGGTCCGGCTGGACTCGGTGTACCCGTCCTTCACCAGCTTTGACACAGCCGCGTCGAACACGTTGGGGCCGCCGTACTCGCCCTGCACCGTCAGCGACCACCCCTCGGCGCGCGTACCCGTCGCCTGAGTCAGCCGACCGTCGAGCAACGGAACCTGATCGCGTGGGAAGTCCGCGGGCAGCGACACATCGCCGACCGGCCCCGACGGATCCGACGAGTCACAAGACACCACGAGCCCGCCCAGCACGACGACCAGGGCGAGCAGAAGACCTAAAGGAAAACGGGCCATACCTGCAACGGTAGGGTAAGAACCGCGGGTGACTCGCAAATGACACCCCGCCGATGACCGAAGTAGACCGATCTCGCCGGAGCGCCCGTTGCTAAGCACCCTCATCGCACTTTCGGTCGCCGCGCTGGTCGCGCCGGCCGTGATGTGGTGGCTGGGTCCACGCGGCTTCTACGTCATCGCCCTAGCGCCCGTCGCCGCCCTGGTATGGGTCCTCACGCACTGGCCCACCAACGGTCCCCGCGTCGAATCGGTCCAGTGGATCCCTCGGCTACAGATGACGTTCGACATGCGGATGGACACGCTGTCGGCCGTCATGGCGGTCCTCATCCTCGGGATCGGCGCCCTCGTCCTCTGCTACTGCGCGAACTACTTCGACGCGATGCGCCCGCGCGTCGCGATGTTCGGCGGTGAGATGCTCGCCTTCGCGACCGCCATGTTCGGCTTGGTCGTCTCCGACAACACCCTGATTCTGTACGTGTTCTGGGAGATCACGACGGTGTTGTCGTTCCTGCTGGTCGGCTTCTACGGGATTCGCGCCTCCTCGCGACGCGCCGCGACGCAGGCCCTGTTGGTCACCACGCTGGGCGGACTGGCCATGCTCGGCGGCATCATTGCCCTGGGCACCCGCACCGGCAGCTACCTGCTCTCGGACCTCATCGCCCATCCACCGGCCTCTTCCGTCTACGTCGACATCGCCATCGCCGCGATCCTCGTCGGCGCGCTGTCGAAGTCGGCCATCATCCCGTTCCACTTCTGGCTGCCAGGAGCCATGGCCGCGCCGACCCCGGTCAGCGCCTACCTGCACGCCGCGGCGATGGTGAAGGCCGGCGTGTATCTCGTCGCGCGCCTGGCACCGGGCTTCGCGTCGCTGCCGGTGTGGCAGGTGATGGTCTTGGGTCTGGGTTCGCTGACCATGCTCGTCGGTGGGTGGCGGTCGTTGCGCGAGCTCGACCTGAAACTGATCCTCGCGTTCGGCACTGTCTCGCAGCTCGGCTTCCTGATGGTGCTCCTCGGATTCGGCGACGCCAACGTCGCCCTCGCCGGCGTCACCATGCTCGTCGCCCACGCCATGTTCAAGGCGGCACTGTTCATGGTCGTCGGGATCATCGACCACTCCACCGGTACCCGCGACCTGCGCAAGCTCGCGCGACTCGGACAGAAGATGCCCGTGCTCGCGGTGATCGCCGCCGTGGCGGCGGCCAGCATGGCGGGCCTGCCGTTCACCTTCGGTTTCGTCGCCAAGGAGGCCGCCTTCGGCACGGTCTGGACATCGGGGGCGCTGCCCGGGTGGCGCTCCCACGGCCTCGACCTCGTACTGCTGGCGGGAGCCGCCATCACGATGGCCTACTCCACGCGCTTCCTGTGGGGCGCCTTCGGCCGCAAGGTCCGCCCCGGCCCCAGCCTGGCGGTCACCCGAGCCCACCACCCGCACGCGATGTTCCTCGTCCCCCCGGCGGTCCTGGCCGTGCTCGGCATCGTCGCCGCATTCGCCGCCGGACGGCTCGGCAAGGAGTTCGAGCCGTACGCGGTAACGCTGCCCGACTTCGGCGAACCACTCGAACACCTCGCGCTGTGGCACGGATTCGGACTGCCGGTGCTGTTCTCGACCATCGCCATCGTCGGCGGCATCGGCGCCTTCCTATTGGTCCGCGCCCTGCGCGACCACCTGTTCGTCCGCCCGATGAGCATCAACGTTCCCCTCATCATCGTCCTGGGCGGCATCGTGAGCTGCGGCGCCTACCTGCTGATGGACCGGTCGCTCATCAAGATGCTGCTGGGCCTCATGCTCGTGGGCAACGCGGTCAACATCCTGATCCTCGTCGTCTCCGGAAACAGCGGCAATCCGCCGATCCGCGGCCACGACGCCGGCCGTGCCGCCGACGCCGATCCGCTCGCTCAGGCGATGATCCTCACCGCCATTGTCATCATGATGGGCGTCGCAGCCTTTGTGCTCGCGCTCGTCTACCGCCTCTACGTCCTCAACCGTGACGAGGGCGAGGACGACGACAACGTCGACGACGATCCCGAGGACGTGAAGATCCTCGGCGGCTCATTGGAGACCGCGGGGGACCGCGACCGGAGCGACGACCCGCTCACCCTCGCCGACACCGCCGCCGGCGACCTTTTCGACGACGAGGGCCACCCGCTCACGCGCGAACAGTTCGAGGCGCTGCACCGCGTCATCATTGAGACCGACCTCCTCATGAACGATGCCGACGACGTCGTCGACGAGCTGCACAGCCCCGACGAGGACGACGACACGTATTGCGTGGTGCCCAGCCCCGACGAGGACGAGGGCCTCGGAGAACTCCAGCACCGCGATGGAAGGGGGCCGCAGCTATGAGCATCGCAGTCCCCGTCTCTTGGTTCCCGGTCCTCATCGTCATGCCGACGCTGGTGCCGCTGATCGGCGCGGCGATCACGCTGGTCGCCGGGCGGATCCCACGCCTGCAGCGCGTCGTCACCGTCCTGGCGATCACCACGTCGCTGAGCGCCTCGCTGCTGATGCTGTTCGGCGTCAGCCAGCACGGGACGCAAGCGATCGCCATCGGCGGCTGGGACGCCGGCGTCGGCGGGCAACGCAGCAAACGACTCGGACCGCTGGGGATCACCCTGGTCGTCGACCACCTGTCGGCCATGATGCTGGTCGTCTCGTCGACGGTGCTGCTCGCGGTCATCCTCTACGCCATCGGCCAGGGTCTGCGCGACGGCACCGAGGCACAGCCGGTGTCGATCTTCCAGCCGACCTACCTGATCCTGTGCGCCGGCGTGTCCAACGCCTTCCTCGCCGGCGACCTGTTCAACCTGTACGTGTCGTTCGAGGTGCTCCTCACCGCCAGTTACGTGCTGCTCACCGTCGGCGCCAGCATCGACCGGGTGCGCGCGGGCGCGATGTACGTGATGGTCTCGATGGTCTCGTCGCTGATCTTCTTGCTCGGCATCGCGTTCGCCTATGCGACGACGGGAACGCTGAACCTCGCCGAGATGTCGATCCGACTCAACAACGGCGAGGTCCCCGACGGCACGCGCAACGCGCTGTTCGCCGTTCTGCTCGTCGCATTCGGCATCAAAGCCGCCGTCTTCCCGCTGTCCACGTGGCTGCCCGACTCGTACCCGACGGCCCCGGCACCGGTCACCGCCGTGTTCGCGGGCTTGCTGACCAAGGTCGGCGTGTACGCGATCATCCGGGCGCACACGCTGCTGTTCCCCGGCGGGTCGATGGACTCGGTGCTGATGATCGCCGGCCTGTTGACGATGCTCATCGGTATCGCCGGTGCGATAGCCCAGTCCGACATCAAACGCCTGCTCTCGTTCACCCTCGTCAGCCACATCGGCTACATGGTGTTCGGCATCGCGCTGTCATCCAAGATCGGCATGGCCGCGGCGATCTACTACGTCGCCCACCACATCCTCGTGCAGACCACCCTGTTCCTCGTCGTGGGGCTGATCGAGCGGCAGGCCGGCTCAGCGTCGCTGCGAAGACTCGGCGGGCTGATCGCGAGTCCCGTCCTGGCCGTCCTGTACCTGGTGCCGGCCCTCAACCTCGGCGGCATCCCGCCGTTCTCCGGTTTCATCGGCAAAGTCGGACTGCTCCAGGCTGGCGCCGTGGACGGATCGGTGCTCGCGTGGACGCTGGTCGTCGGCGGTCTGGTCACCAGTCTGTTGACGCTCTACGTCGTCGCCCGCATCTGGACGAAGGCGTTCTGGCGGGCCCGGGCCGACGCCCCCGAGGGCGACCTGTCCGACGAGCGGCCGTCGGCGTTGATGGACGAGAGCACCGACATCGCCTTCTCCGACCGCGACGACGTCGGATCGATGCCGCCGGGAATGGTGGTCCCGACCGCGGCCATGGTCCTCGTCGGCCTGGCCATGACGATCTGGGCCGGACCGATCATGAACTACGCCGACCGCGCCGCCGCCGACGTCATCGATCCCACGGTGTACATCCGCGCGGTGACCGGGATCGGGGGCCGCTGATGCGCGCTGCACTCATCAACGCCTGGCGGCTCACGTTGCTGAGCATCTTCTGGGCCTGCGGGCAGGCTTTCGTGTGGCTGGCCGGGCACGTCAAGGTCCCGGACTGGCTGGGGGGCGACCTGCGCGAGGTCGGCGTCCGGCTGTGGACAGTGTCGTGGCTGACCTTCGTCTGGGTGCTGCTGTGGGGACGCGTCTCGTGGGCGAACATCCTCGCCGGGTTCGTCATGGCGATCGCAATCATCACACTGCTGCCGCTGCCGCGGGTCCCCGTCGAGGGCCGCCTGCACCCGGTGTCCATCACCCTGCTCGTCCTGCGGCTGATCCGCGACTTCTTCCTCTCGTCGATGCAGGTGGCATGGGCGGCCGTCCGCCCGCACCGTCCGCCGCTGGGCGCAGTCGTCCGACGGCGAGTGGCCATCAAGTCCGACATGGTGCTGACACTGGCCATCAACTACATCAACCTGGTCCCCGGCACTCTGGTCGTCGAGATCGACCACCGTCGGCGCATGCTCTACATCCACGTTTTCGACCTGTCGACACCCCGGAAGGTCGCTGCTTTCGACCGACAGATCGCCTTTGTCGAGCGCGCCTTCATCCACGCGTTCGAGCGCGACAGCGAATGGCATCCGAGCCCGTACCACGGGATCGACGACGAGTATCACAACCGCGTCCTCGCCCAGCGCGAGGCCGACGGGAGGGAGCTGCGATGAGCACCATCGACATCCTGTGGCTGATCGCCGCGGGCATGCTCCTGGCGGCCGCCATCCTCACGAGTGTGCGCGTGCTCGCCGGGCCGACCACGCTGGACCGGCTGATCTCCCTGGACATGGCGATCGCGGTCACCATGGCCGGTCTGGCCGTGTGGGCCGGGATGAGCGGCGACTCGTCGGTCGTGGCGACGATCGCCGCGATCGCCCTGGTCAACTTCATCGGGTCGATCGCCGTCGCCCGCTTCCGCGTCCGGGATGATCAGTGATGAGCGCCGCCGAAATCATCAGCACCGTCCTGGTGCTCACCGGCGCGCTGGTCGCCCTCACCGCATCGATCGGGTTGCTCCGCTTCCGCGACACCCTCTCACGCATGCACGCCGCGACAAAACCGCAGACGTTCGGGATGCTGCTGGTGCTGTCCGGCGCTGGAGTGCGGCTCGGGCACAACGTCGACATCGGGATGCTGATCCTGGCGGGACTGTTCGTCATGATCACCGCACCGGTCGTGGCCCAGCGGATCGGGCAGTTGGCCTATCGGGAGCAGCGCGCCGACAGCGGCCTCACTCGTTCCCCCACCGAGGTCCCCACTCCCGACCAGGAGTAGGCGCGGAGGGATTGGCTACCGCCGCCGCTTGGAGCGGTGTGAGAGCCGACGCCGCATGCGGCCGACGACCAGAATCGTCGACATCACCACGAGCGCGACGATCAGGGCGATCTGCACCGGGGTCTCGTTGACGACGGTGACGACGCCGAGCAGCGCCACCGCTAGCACCAAGAGGATCTCGCGCAGTTCGACGTAGAACCGGTGCAGCCGTCCGGGGCGCACACGCACCGTCCCGAGCGTCTGGCCGTTCACGCCAAGCCGCGCGCGCAGCTCGGCGTCGACGAAGGCCATCGGCAGGTCCTGGTTGATGCCGAGGGTCTCGACGCCGGCAGGGAACCGCGCTCCCCACGATCCGCCGGTGACGGCCCGGCGGTTGTCCTCCACATCCGAGGGCACCTCGAACACCTTGAGAACCACCGACGGAACCCTGCCGTCCTCGTCGGGTGAGCCCTCCATCACGATGTAGTCGCCGCTCTCGACGCCGAGAATGTCGATCGCCAGCCGCGGCATGAGGACGATGTCGCGCTCGGCCGACGCCGGGTCTGCCAACGTGACGCGCATCGTCAGGTACGTCGGCCTGCCCAGCATCCAGTCGAACCAGCGGACGCGGTCGACGTAGGCGGGCCGCAGCGCTGCGACGTCACCGCGCTCGAGGCCGCAACCCATCCGCAGGACGTGGTCGACCTGCACATGCCCGACCGGTGGCTCGGCCGGATCTTCCGGGCTGTACGGGTGCACCGCGGCCAGTGCCGCGGGCGCAGCCGCGCCGTAGCGGGCGGCGAGGCGCGCCGACCGGATCGACACCAACGGCGGGTTGCCCAGTTGCGCCAGGTCCTCCCGGCACAGCCGGATGACCGACTTGCCGCCGCGCTCAAGCCCGTCGGGGCTCGAGTCGACCCACGCCAGCTTTTCGTCGGCTAATTCGTCGGGATTGCGCCGGCGCGGCTCCTCTACGTCGCCGACCGGCGGCAACGTCCCGTAACGGCGGGGGGCGGCGCCCATCTCGTCGGGCAGCTCGAAGAACGGGTTGTCCGGCAGGTCATCCCCGGTCGGCGCTTCCAGCACCTGCGCCTGGGTCAGGCCCGGCGTCCCCGGCATCTGCATGCGGATCGGCATACCCGTCTCATCGGTACGCAGTCCCCCCTCGGCGACGTAGGCGTACACGCCGGGCAATTCCTCACCGGTTTCGAGCACCACGCGCACGCCCTGGCGAGCGTCGAGCCAGACCCGCCGGTAATACGGCGACTCCGATTCATCGAGTTCGGCAATCTGACGGTCGTCGAGGAACTGCACCGCCAGCACGGCCTCCCCACATCGGCGTCGGGGTAAACGGTTGCCGGGATGTAGCCGAACTGCGAGATGAAAGAGGTGTAGCCGACCGCGACGCCGCCGACCCGGGCCCGGATGGACGGGATGAACAGCGCCTCAGGCCGGTCGCGGAACTTGTGCCGCAACTGCGACGGTGCCGCGTTGGAACCTATCGCCACCACCGGCGCGCGAGCGTCGATCGATGCGCAATGCTGCTGCTCGGCCAAGCGGTTGAGGTGCAGTGCCGACGAATCCTGGCGGTCGGCGGCCCGCACGTTGCGCACCCGGCAGGCACCGAGGCGCACCGGCGGAGTCTCGTCCCACGCGAGCGTCGCACCGTCGCGGTCGGTGACCTTCCACATGCGCTTGTCGGAGACCACCACCGAGTCCGGCGGCCACACGCCGGGATAGCCCAGCGGCACGTTGCGCGGCGCGGACGGCGCCTCGTACGGCGTCAGATCGTCGTACGCCCCCGGTTCCCCCATCCGGCGTCAGTCGGCGTCGATGACGCCGCAGGCGGCGCGGCCGCCGGCGTCGCCTGTGGCGAGGGTCTTCTCGTCGGGACCGGGCTTGCCGTCGGCGCTGTACCGATCGGGGATGTTGCCGAAGTTGTCGGCACCGGCGTGGATCACCAACGACTTCCCGATGATCTGCTTGATCGTGACGGCCTCGCTGGTCGTCGTGGCGGTGCCACCGCCGTTCGAGCCGATGTAGATCGACACCAGGTCGCCACTGGACGGATGTCCGGTGTGCCCACCGACCTGCAGGTGTCCGCCAGCGCTGGAGAACGGCTCCGCGGACTTCGGATCGCACACGCCGTTGGTGTGGATGTGCATGCCGTGGAATCCCTGCGTCAAGCCCTGCGCGACGTTGACGACGATCTTCACGCCGTTACCGGCCTTGGTGAACTCAGCGGTCCCGATCTTGCGTCCATTGACGTCGATCAGGGTGGCGGTAGCGTCACCGGCGCCACCCGCCTCGCCCTCGTCGCCGTGTCCTTCCGCCTGGCCACCCGGCGCACCCTGGTCACCGGTGATGACGGTCGGGTTCGTGCCCTTCACCGTCGACGGTTCCTCGGAGTTACTACAGCCCGCCAGGGCGAGGCCGAGGGCAGTGGCAGCAGCGATCGCAACAGGAATACGCATCGTGGATCCTCTCATTCGGTGATGGCGATGACCAGCACACCGTCGGTGCACTGAGGCAGCGACGACCCCGAGGGGCGCGATTCCACGCTGTACCCGCCGCCGAGGTCGGTGGCGATCTGCTTGGCAGCCGCCTCGTCGCCGGAGCGGTAGAAGATGGTGTTCTCGCTCAACGAGCTCGACGACATGTTTGCCGGTTCGGCGGTCTTGTAGCCCTTTGCCTTCAGTTCCTGGGTGACCGAGCCGGCCAGGCCGCTGACGCTGCCCGCGTTGACGACGCACACCCGCGTCGACGAGGCCTCGACGGTGGTCGTCGGGGCCGAGGTCGTGCGCTGCGCGACCGTGGGCGACGCGGTGGTCGTCGGGGCCGGCGCGTCGGAGTCGCCGGAGGTCGCCAAGTGGTGGGCGCCGAGGCCGAAGAAAACGACGGCCACGGCCAGCAGCAGCATCGCCCCGGCACGCAACGGCAGATGGTTGGGTTCGCGTTCGGTTGTCATCAAGCCCAACTCTATCGCAGGGCGACGGGCTACTAGGAGAGGTCGAATCCCAGACGGCGCGCAGCGCGGGCCTTCTGGCGCGATGCGCGCAGTCGGCGCAGCCGCTTGACGAGCATCGGATCGGCGGCCAGCGCTTCAGGCCGGTCGACGAGCGCGTTCAGCACCTGGTAGTAGCGCGTGGCGGAGAGCCCGAAGAGCTCTTTGATCGCCTCTTCTTTCGCCCCGGCGTACTTCCACCACTGCCGTTCGAACGAAAGGATCTCCCGCTCACGGCGCGACAGGCCGTCAGCGCCGATCTCGTTCGGATCGAGATCAGGTGTTGCCCCCGCCTGCTGGGTCTGCTCGCTTCGCGCAGTCGCCCCGTCCATCACGCTCCCTCGAACATCAAGCTCGTCTCGCTAGTCATCTAACCACGCCGCAATGGCGCAGCCACATCGTGACGCGCCGTGATTGCGGTCGTCCCAATCGGACTGCGTAATCTGTTGCCCATGGCGATTCTCCCGATCTGCATCGTCGGCGAGCCGGTGCTGCACGAACCCACCGCACCCGTCGAGCTCGACGCCGACGGTCGTCCGAGTGCCGCTGACGTGGCCCTCCTTGACGACATGTACGAAACAATGGACGCCGCCAACGGCGTCGGGTTGGCGGCCAACCAGGTGGGCGTCGGCAAGCGGATGTTCGTCTACGACTGCCCCGACGGGGAGTCCCGTGCGGCCAAGCGCCGTCGCGGCGAGGTCATCAACCCGGTGCTGGAGACCTCTGCCATCCCCGAGACGATGCCCGACCCCGACGACAACGACGAGGGCTGCCTCTCCGTGCCCGGTGAACAGTTCCCGACTGGGCGCGCGGAGTGGGCACGCGTCACCGGTGTCGATCGCAACGGCGACCCGGTGGACATCGAGGGCCACGGCTTCTTCGCGCGCATGCTGCAGCACGAGACCGGCCACCTCGACGGATTCCTCTACGTCGACGTCCTGCTCGGACGCAATGCGCGCGCGGCGAAAAAGGCCGTCAAGCGCAACGGCTGGGGCAAACCGGGGCTCGCCTGGATGCCCGGTGAGGTCGAGGACCCGTTCGGGCACGACGACTAGACGTGTTCGTCGGCGACCGCGTGGTGGTCCGGTACCGCTTGGCGCCCGGAGCCCCGGCGGACTGGCGCGATGCGGCCGGGGCGACCCTGTCCGACGTCACCGGCGTCATCGTGAATTCCGGTGATCCGCTGGTCCTGGACACGGCGGCCGTCCCGGTCGAGCTCATCACCTCGGTTCGCCTGCTCCCCTATCGCGCCGTGCGGAACAACGAGATCCGCGACGTGGCGCTGCGGGCGATCGACGCTGCCGAGTCCGACGAGGTCCTGGGTTGGCGCGTGCGCGCCGGTGCCACGCTCGTCGACAGTGCAGTTCCCCGCAATAGCGCGGTGCCCGCGATCATGGGCGCGCGCCTGGACTCGACGACGGTCGCCGCGTTGCAGCAGTGGTACGCCTCGCGGGGACTGCGCGCCGTGGTCGAGCTCCCCGAGCGCCTGGTGTCGGGCGGGACTGCTGTGGGCGCCGCGGTGGGCGGGGAGTTCCACCGGCTCGTGCGGGTCGCCGACGACGGTACTGAGACCGACATTGTGACCGTGGCGGCCGATGACCTGACACGAGGGACCTCGTTGCGTGCCGACGGTTTCCGTCTGCACCACCGGGTTGCCTATCGCGACCTGGGCGACTGAGAGCTAATCTCGACGCGATGCGCCCGTCTACCCCCGCCACCGCGACCCGGATCGCGATCGGCATCGCCCTCACCGTGCTCGTCGTCGGGCTGGTGTGGTTGATGGGCGGGATGGGCTCGGGCGGCGGAGGCGGTGACCACGTCGGTCAGGGTGGCCAGGGTGGACAAGGTGGCCAAGTGGCCGTGCAGGGTGCACCGGACCGGGTCGTGCGCACACTGTCCCTCATCGACGCCGGCGAGTGGCCGGAGGCGGCCAATGCCCCGGGTACCAGCGGCGGGCGCACGTTCCGCAACAACGAGGGACAGTTGCCGCGCACGGATTCCACGGGCGCACGGGCCCGCTACCAGGAGTGGGACGTCAACCCCAAGAAGCCGGGCCGCAGCCGTGACGCCGAGCGCATCATCACCGGTGCCGACGGCAGTGCCTGGTACACACTGGACCACTACCGCTCCTTCCACCAGATCCGGGGGCCCTCACGGTGAGCACCGCCGACACGACAATTGACGACTTCCTGGCCGCGACCCGCAGCGGCGGGCCGACGGTGGCGCTGCGCGTCGTCGACGGCACTCCTGCCCCGACGCCGTCCGGAGTTGCGGTGCGGCGCATCGACGGTGAACATGCCCGCACGCTGCCCGGCCTCTACCGCGCGATGGCCGCGGCCTGGGATTTCCCCGATCATTTCGGCATGAACAAGGACGCCTTCGACGACTGCATGGGCGACCTGCCCGATTCGGGCCGCGGCTACCTCACCGAGGTCACCGCCCCCGCCGCGCTGCTCGACGACGCCCCCGGTGAGCTGTCGTGGTTCATCGACTCGCTGGCCTTCTACGCCGATGAATACGCGCCGGACCGCGCGTTCGGGGTGCTGTTGCTGGCGACCGCGCGGCAGGCACCGGCGGCGCTGCGACGGTGGCGGGCAGCGGGCGCGAGCGTCACGGAGGTCCGATGATGCGATTGGCCTCGTGGAACGTGAACTCCATCCGTGCGCGGTCGGAGTCGGTCGTCGCGTGGGCGGTCGACGCCGACGTGGACGTCGTGGCGCTGCAGGAGACCAAGTGCACCGACGACGGCTTCCCAGTGATGAGCTTCCTCGCCGCCGGGTATGACGTCGCGTTCACCGGATCGGGCGGCTACAACGGGGTCGCCATCGCCTCGCGCATCGGCCTCGACGAGGTGGAGTACGGATTCGAGGGACAACCCGCGTTCGACGGTGAGGTCGAGGCTCGCGCGATATCGGCGGTATGCGGCGGAGTGCGGGTCTGGAGCCTGTACGTTCCCAACGGACGGGCGCCCGGCGACCCGCACTTCGTTTACAAACTCGACTGGCTGACCGCGTTGCGCGACCGTGCGGCCCTGTGGTTGGCCCACGACCCAGCCGCGCAAATCGCACTGGCTGGCGACTGGAATGTCGCACCGACCGATGCCGACGTCTGGGACACCGCGGAATTCGAGGGCAAGACCCACGTCACCGACGCGGAGCGCGCGGCATTCGACGCCTTCGCGCAGGCCGGGTACACCGATGCGGCACGGCCCTATCTGGATACCGCGAAGACCTACACGTTCTGGGACTACCAACAGTTGCGGTTCCCCCGCAACCAGGGCATGCGGATCGACTTCGTGCTGTGCTCACCGGCGTTGAACGACCGCGTGTTCGACGCGTCGATCGACAAGGCAGCCCGCAAGGAGCCAGGCGCCAGCGACCACGCGCCGGTCGTACTCGACATGCGCTAGGCGCGGTCGGTCCGGGGAACCGCAGCCGCGGACTCGGGGAACGCGAGGTACTCGACCTGGCGGGTGAAGCGCGACCACCGGGGAAAAGTCTCCGTCATGTAGCGCCCGACACGCCCGGCCGGTGTCGACACGGTCGGCTGGCCGTAGCGGACCGCACGGGCCACCAGCTTGGCGGCCTGCGCCGGGGTGAGCGCCGGTCCGGGCTGTACCCGGCGCGACGGTTCGATCATCGGCGTCTTGGTCAGCGGGACCTTCACCGAGGTGACCGTGATGCCCCTGGTCGCCACCTCCCCGGCCAGGACCTCGCCGAAGGCGTCGAGTGCCGCCTTGCTGGCGACGTACGCGCTGTAGCGCGGGCTGTACATCTGGGTGCTGATACTGGACACGTTCACGATGCGGCCGTGCCGCCGCTCGATCATCCCAGGCAGCACGGCGAGCGTGCAGGTCACCGCGCCGAGGTAGTTGGCCTCGATGGTCCGCCGGTAGTCGTGGGTGCGCTCTACCGCGTATGTAGCACCGCGCCGGATCGATCGGCCCGCGTTGTTGATCAGGACGTCGATGCGCCCGTAGCGCTCGGCGGCAGCCGCGACGATCTCGCGTATCCGATCTTCGTCGGTGACGTCACCGGCCCACCAGGCCACTCGATCGACCGCGTCGAACTCGGCGACCAGCGCCTCCCCCGCCTCGGTCAGGCGCTGCTCGTCACGTGCGACGAGGACAACGGTCGCACCGTCGCGGACGAATCGCCGCGCGGTGGCCGCACCTATCCCCGACGATCCGCCGGTGATCAGGATGACCGCCCCCGCGGGATCCATCGGCCGTAGGCGTGAGGTCGCCGACGCTACCGCCGCGCGGCCCAATCCTCGACGCGCGGACCAGACCCGACGGGGAACCGACGACTTCGCCATGGCTGAAGATCCTAGGCGGTCGGCGCGGGAACACCGTCGAGCAGCACGCGCGTCACAATCCGTGCCACCTCGTCGACGTCGCCGACGTCCTGGTCGTCGGCGACTGCGGGGATGACGACCGCGAGGATCGCCGAGATCCACGCCTGCCCGGCGAACTCCAGACTGATCGATTCGTCGATCAGGCCCTCCGCTGCCGCGTTGGCCAGAACCTCCGACGCCAGGCCACTCAGATCATGGAAGTGCCGCAAATGGCTCCGCAGGGTCTCCTTGTCGACGCCGGCGACGTTCATCGACAGGAACGCCGACACGTCAATCCTGTTCATCGCCAACCCCAGCAGGTCCGCCGTCACCGACTGCATCTGCGTCCGCAGCTCATCCTCGGTCACCGGGTGGGGTGAGAATGCGGCCCGTCGCAGAACGTCCAGATAGCCCTCCACCTCGCGGGTGACGAGCACATCGAGCAGTTCGCGACGGTTGTCGAAGTAGTTGTAGAAGGTCCCGTGGCTCACCGCCGCGCGCGCGGTGATCTCCTTGACCCCGGTCGCGGCGTAGCCGTTCTCGACGCACTCGGCCAGCGCCGCGTCGAGCAGTTCCTCACGGCGTGACTGCTTACCCATGGCCACTCGTGTCACCCGTTTGCGCTGCGGCGGCGCCCTTGCGCGCGAGCAACCCCGAACGCCCGATCTTCGAGGCCGAGGCCAGGTAGTCCGCACGTTTGCCGAGATCGTCGTGCTGTTCGTCTCCCACGAGCAGCATGCCCGGCACGGCCATGCCGGGCAGGGCGTGGGCTACGACATCGATCTCGCGGGGATCGAAGTCCATCCAGCCACGCTCGGTCGCCTCACGCAAAATTCGCATCAGCAGCGCCTCGAAGGTCGCCGCGATGCCGCGCAGGCGATAGCGCAGCTCTCGGTCGACCACTCCGGCCTGAACGCCGAGGAGCCGCAGAATCCCTGGGTTCGCATCAACGAGCCCGTACAGCCGGTCGCCGAGGTCCTCGATCGCCTGCTCGGCTTCTGCCTCGTCACCCGTGTCGACGGCGGCGAGGATCGCGTCCAGGTCGACCGCGTCGGTCAGCTGCTCGACGCACCAGTCGACGACGAGATCGAACAGTTCGCGCTTGCCCTCGACGTACCGGTACAGCGTGCCCTGGCCGACACCGGCCCGGCGGGCGATCTCGCTGACCGGCGCCTCGGTGTACGGATACTCAACGAAGACCTCGAAGGCCGCCCGGGTGAGCTGTTCGCGACGCTTGTCGGCGAGTCCGACCGACGGTGGCCGACCCCGTTTTCGGGGGGCGACGGGAGTGCTGTGGGCATGGTCGAGGGCCTCTTGCGCGACCGGCCCCGGACCCTCCATAGTGGTGAATCCTAGCCGCCCAGGCGCAGTTAGCTCCGTGGCTGTCTTCACCGCACCGTCGCCGCCTCGGCGGATGCTGTTTCGAACGCGAGGTCCTCGATGCCGGCGCGCTTGAGGGCGATGGCTATTCCGAGGCCACCTACTCCAGCCCCGATGATCACCGCCAGATAGTCGACCTCAGGCTTCATCGGCCACGCGCTCGCCCTCGTCGCTGACCTGTGTCTGATAGTCGTGCTCCAGCGCCTCGTCGGGCACCGGTACCTCGTCGTCGCGGACCTGCACCTCGATCCGCGTGTCGTAGGCCTTCCGCGCGGTCTTGTCGTAGGGCTGCACTGTCCGATCCGCACCGACGACGCGGCGGCCCAGGAGCCATAGCCATTCCGGCACGATGTGGTACGCCCGCACCGCCGCCACTGTGCCGCGCGGCGCGCCGACGACGGCGGGACGTCGGCGCAAGGTTCCGACCGCGCGCTGTGCCACTGACTCCGGCGTCACGATCCCGCGTCGTTCCCACCTCTTGAACGGGATCCCGCTGACCAGCTCGGTCTGTACGGCCGAGGGCATCACCACCGAGACGGTGACACCGGTGCCCACCAGCTCTTCACGGACGCCACGGGCGAATCCGGTGGCGGCGTGCTTACTGGCCACGTAGGTCGCCAGGCCGGGCGAGTGGATCGCACCGCCGGCCGACGTGACGTTGATGAAGTGGCCGCGACCGCGTGCAATCATCCGTGGCGCCAGGATTCGGTACGAGTGGTAGTGCGACCAGAAGTTGGCCTCCATCGTCGCCCGGGCGACGCCATACCGCTCCTCCAGGACCCGGCCGACCGGCATGATCCCGGCATTGTTGACGACAATGTCGATGGGTCCGACGGCGAGCTCCACCGCCTCGACGACCGCCGCGTAGGCATCGTCGTCGCCCACGTCAAGCCCGAGGCCGAGCGCGCCATGGCCAATCCGGGTGGCGGCCTCGATGGCGTCGGGCTGGTACAAGTCGGCGACCACCACTGTGGCGCCCTGTTGTGCCAGCAGCTCTGCGATCGCAAAGCCGATACCGCGCGCGCCGCCGGTGACGAGCGCGACCGCGCCGTCGAGGGGAATCGGGGTGAATCTCATTTCGCGCTCACCTTCCCGCCGTTGCACGGCCCACCGGCCAGTCGGCAATGCTGTCGAGGGGTGCGGTCCGGAACACGTACGCGTCCAGGTCCACGTTCCGGCTCTGTTGTCGAGCACCGAAGAGACTGGTCGGCCGGATGTAAGGCATGTCGCCGTCAGAGTTCACGTAGTAGGTCCGCAGGCCGGCATTGAGAGTGTTGTAGTAGAAGTCGATGTTCTCGTCGTTGCGACGGATCATCGCGCGGTACTCCTCGTGAGCGCGCTGGGTGACCTCGACGATCGGTTCATCGCGCCGCACAGCCGCCGCGATCACGTTCACCGCGTGCGACGACGAGATCTCGACGAGCAGGTGCCACCCGGTGCCTATCCACGAGTACGGGCCCACCACCATCCATCGGTTCGGCAGTCGCGGCACCGCCACCGACTGGTAGGCCTGGAGTCGCTGCGTGTTGTAGAACACGCCGAGGTCGAATCCGTCGCGCCCGACGACGGTGCCCGCGACGTAGCTCTCCGGGTCGGAGAAGAGGTGGTACCCGGTGGCAAGGACGATCGCGTCCAGCCGGTGGTGAACGCCGTCAGCGGTGATGATCCCATCGGAAACGATCCGCTCGATCGGCACGTCGATGAGCTCGACGTTGTCCCGATTGAACGTCTGCAGGAACGAGTTCGACAGGGTCGGGCGCTTCCCGAGCGGCCCGTATCCGGGCATGAGCTTGGCACGCACCCGTTCGTCGCGCACGACGCCGCGCAGGTATGCGCGGTAGAGACGTCGAGCGCCCCCGTCGAACCGCGGCGCGGCCCACCGGAACAGCGGACGCGGGGTCTGGTAGGCCACGCGCAGGGCTCCCTCGATGAACAGGTTCGCCACTCCGGCGAGCGGTTTGCCGACGATTCGCCCGGCCATGGCGCGTGCGACCGGACCGGGAATTGCGACGTCGGGTTTCGGGAGCGCCCAAACCGGAGTGCGCTGGTAGACCTCTAGCAAGGCGACCTGTGGCGCGATTGACGGGGAGATCTGGACCGAGCTCGCGCCGGTCCCGATCACCGCGACGCGCTTGCCGCGCAGGTCGTACTCGTGATTCCACGCATTGGGCCGCAGGACCTCCCCGGTGAAGTCGAGGTAACCGGGGATACCCGGGTCGTCCTTGGCGGTGATGTACGCGCCGATCGCCGAAATCACGAACCGCGCAGTGATCTGCGACCCGTCGGCGATGTGCAACCGCCAGAAGCCCGCCGCGTCATCCCATTCCTCCTTGACCACCCGGGTGTCCCAGCGCGCGTGCTCGTAGAGCCCGTGCTGGCGCGCGACGGTGCGGTGGTACTCCCAGACCTGCCGACCCATCGGGAACATCCGCTGCCACTTCGGGTTGGGCGCGAACGTGTACTGGTAGGTGAATCCCGGGACGTCCACCGCCAGACCTGGGTAGTGGTTGTCTCGCCAACTGCCCCCGAAGTCGGCGGCCTGGTCGAGGATGACGAAGTCCTCGATTCCCTGGTCCTGCAGGAGAATCGACGCGCAGATGCCGCCGGGTCCGGCGCCGATGATGACAACGAGATGCTCCGGTGTCGCCGAGGCCGCAGCGTTCGCCATCGATTCCCCCTTCTGATCAAACGTGACCAAAACAAGACTGACACACCAGTCCTATAATTGCCAGAGGGAAATCGGTCCCTCGTCCTATTCGCTGGGCGGAAGCGTTACCGCGCCGCCCATTCCGCGATTTCGGCGCCCAGTGGCGTCGCCGGACCGCGCAGCGAAAGCAGCTCTGCCAGGATGTCCGACCACCGGCCGGTGGCACCGAGGCGACCGAGCAGCGCGCACGTCGCGAGTTCATTGCGCCGGCCGAACGCGTGCGCTTCGACCAGCACCTGCCCGGAGATGGCCCGAGAATGGCCGCCCTGCAACGTGAGTGCCGTCGCCGCCGACCGGGCGGCGAGGCCCTGGGTGATCTGCCGCTCGCCTTCAATCACGTGCCAGCCGACGACATCGCCGATGTAGTCGACGAAGCCTTCGGCCTCCACCCGATCCTGGTCGACGATGAAACCCGTGCGCACCGCGGCGTCGTATGCCGCCTGCCTGTCACCGTTCAACAGTGCGGTGATGACCTCGCGCTCCAGCGACAGCTCCGCCGGAGTCAAGGCGATACACAAGCCGAAGTCGACGAATCCGACTCGCCCATCGGGCAGCACCAGGACGTTGCCCGGGTGCGGGTCGGCGACGAACCGGCCGATCCGATACATCTCACCGCAGTAGAAGCGGTACACCGCTTCGCCGATCCGGTTGCGCTGGGCCTGCGGAAGCGAGCAGGCATCGTCGAAGCTCATTGCGTCAAGCCATTCGGAGACCAACACCTCGTCGGTGCACAGCTCGGGCACGACGTCGGGAACGACGAACGCGGGGTGACCGGCATAGCGCAACGCGAACTCTCGCTGATTGGCGCACTCGCCGGCGAAGTCGAGTTCCCGCGTGAGTTGGCGGATGACTTCCTCGACCAGCAGCGACGCATTCGCGGCCACCATGTACTTTGACGCGATCTTCGCGAGCATCCGTAGGTTCTTCAGGTCCGCTCGCACCATCACGTCGACGTTGGGGTACTTCACCTTGACCGCCACGGCGCGCCCGTCGCGCAGTGTTCCGCGGTAGACCTGGCCGATCGACGCAGCCGCGACCGGCCCCTCCAACGAGTCGATCTCGCCGTAGCGCGCACCGAGCGAACGACGCATCGTCGCGTCCATCGCCGCGTCGTCCCACTTGGGCACCGAGTCGTACAGCGGGGCCAGTCGGCGGAGGAACTCCTCGCGCGTGTCGCGGTTGGTGATCCCCACACCAAACGTGCCGATGAGCTGGCCGAGCTTCTGTGCCGCGCCGCGCATCCCGGCGGTGGTCATCGCGATGTCATCGGCGAGCCGCAGGATGGCAGCTTCGCGGGATGCGGCCTCCTTCTCCGGGCTGCGCAACGGCGACATGGCGGCGTTGATCGCCTCGCGCCCGGCATGGCGCGCCACCAGGCCGCCCATCTTCCTGCCGCGGCGGATCCGAGACGTTCCACCCCCAGCCGAGTCGCCGCGCTCGGGTGTGTTACTCATCGTACAAGCGTACGGTACACGCTCAGACGTGCGCGGCGGTCTGGTCAGACAAGGCGTTGACCCCGCGCAGGAAGTAGTCGATCGTCGGCCAGGTGTGTGCAACGGCGTCGGGGCCGGCGAGCAGACCGAGGTGGCTGGATTCGACGGTGGTGAACTCGACCAGCGGTGAGCCGATGAGAAGCTCGATGCCGTGCCGCGCGGCCTTCCACGTGCACAGGGCGTCGCGGTGGCTGCCGACGAGTTGCACTGGTACCGCGATCCGCGACAGATCCACGGTCAGCCCGTCGAAGTCGAGCACACCCGACGACAACTCGTCGCGGTAGATGAAGCTCTCCCACATCTGTTCGGCGAGCCGGCCCGGATAGCCGGGGAACTCGCGCTGGAAGCGGTCGATCGCTTCCATGCGCGCCAGCTTGTCCGACTCGGCGAGGTGCGTGGCGACGAACCACGGTTTGCGTACCTCGCGGTCCCACGACGTTGCACGATAGGCGACCTGGACCACGGGTGCAGGGATGCCACCGAGCAGGCGCAGCACACCCGTCGGCGCCCAACCTCCGGTGGGCCGGTTGAGGACGCGCGCCAGCGGATAGCCGGGCAGTGCGTTGTAGTCCAGGGGCGTCGCGATGGTGACGATGCTGCGGACACGACGGTCCTCCTCGGGCGCCGCGGCCGCGGTCAGCAACGACAGCGTGCCGCCCAGGCTCCACCCGTAGAGGTCGACCTGACGAGCACCGAAGTCGTCGAGCACTCGCCCGATGGCCTCGGGGATGATGTCGGTGATGAAGTCGGCGAATCCCATCGCTCGATCGGCGTAGCCGATCTCGCCGAAATCGACGACGTAGGGCACGCGGCCCTGGGTGCGCAGATGCGCGACGACCGAATGGTCGACCGAGAGGTCGTAGCAGCGGGCGGGTGCCGCAATCGGTGGTATGAGCAGCACCGGGGCGCGGCCCGCCTCGCGCGCGGCGAGGACCTCCGCGTCGTCGGCGTAGCGCCGCAGCGTGCGATGCTCACCGGTGGCCACGGTGGTGTGCTCGGTGTCGTTACGGGGCGCGATGCCGTCGCCCAGAGTCAGTGACCAGAGGTTGCGCAAGCCGCGCGCAGCGGCGTCGAAGTCGAGCATCCCACTATCTTACCGGCGAGTCAGATGAGATATCCCGGGTGGCCGCCGACGTCGTTGGCGACGGCCCCCGGAAGTCAGTGCGCCCGAAGTGCTTGGCGCCCAACGGGTCAGATCGATCCGGCGATCCAGTACGCCTGCGCCGTGACCGCGGATCGACCCAGTCCGTAGTCCCGCCGTAGCAGCGTGGCGATCGCGCGCGTCGACGCAGCCTCGGTGGCCACCCAGCCGTGGTAGCCGGTGGCGTCGAAGACGTCGGCGCGCACCGCGTCGACGATCGCCGTACCGTCGGTGCCGCGGGCGACCCACTCCACCCGATGGTCGTCGCGCATCCGCAGGGGCAGGGCGTACTCATCATCGTGCTGGTACTCCATCCAGACGGTGACGGGCACGTCCGGCGAGTCCGAGACGGCGATGGCCTCGAGCAGCGAGTTGATCGCGGGCAGTGAAGCAGCATCACCGGCGATCAGCCAGCCGTCGGGGGCAGGGGTGGGCAATGCGAAGGACGAGCCCATCACCGTCGAGGAGATCGAATCGCCGACGAAAGTGAATTCCGCCCACTGCGAGGCGGGTCCATCGTGGATCGCGAACTCGATGGCGAAAGTGCCCGCGACCGGGTCAGGGTCGACGAGCGTGTACGCGCGCTGGTGCGGCTTGCCGTCGTTGTCGAACCACAGGCGGATCCACATGGTCGGATGGACGCCCTTGTGTGCCAGCAATCCGCCGTCGTCGAAGTAGACGCGCACGTAGTGGTCGGTGATCTTGTCGACGCCGGTGACGGTGAGAAGGAAGTCATCAGCGCCCAGCAGGCGCAGGACCGCACCCTGCCATCCACGAGTGGCCGGCTTCGTCGCGAAGGTCGTCATGCAGGTAGGTTAGCGTAACCTAACCTAATTGGCGAGTCGCGTTACACGGCGGCGAGGCGCACCTGCCCGGGGTGGGTCTCCAGGTAATGCCGGGTGAACGTGCAGACCGGCCGCAGCCGCGCACCGCGCTGCTTCACGAAATCGACGGCACTGCGGGTCAAGCGGGTCGCCAGACCGTGGCCGGTGTATTCGTCGTAGAGGACCGTGTGCAGAACGGTCACGACGTCACCGTCGGAGTCGCGCTCGGCGCGATAGCCCAGGACGCCGACCAGGTCGCCGGCCACCCAGAGTTCGAAGCGCTCCCGGTCCGGGTTGTGCTGGACCTGGCTGAGCTGATGCAGGATCTCCTGGGCGGGTTGAGCCGCCTTCTTGCGAAAACCCATTGCGGCCTCCTTAAGTCTGCGCTGCGGTACTACTCCCGATTGTGCCGTGTGATGTGGCTCACATACTACTTCATGTGACAGATGTGACCAGAGTGAAAACATTGTTGCGTCGTTCCGAGACTTTCGGAGGACTGTCGTAGGCTGGGCGGGCGGGGCGACTCGCACCGCACCACATCCGCGGGGGCTCTCACGCACCGAGGGCTGAGATGGCGACAGGCGGTCGCCGACCGCCTGAACCTGTCCGGGTAATGCCGGCGTAGGGAGCCATCATGAGCACACGTGTGCCCGAAACAGCCACCACCGTCACCACCGGCCCCATCGAGGGCAGCACCAAGCACTATCTCGACGTCGGGGGTCTGCGCGTCCCGCAGCGGCGCGTCCACCTCACCAACGGCGAGCACCTCGACCTCTACGACACGTCCGGGCCCTACACCGACGACACCGCGGTGATCGACCTCGACGCCGGCCTCGCGCCCACGCGCGCCGGGTGGCGACGCCCCGAACCCGCCCCGACCGAAGCGGGCCACGATGCCGCAACGCAGCTGGCCTGGGCGCGTGCGGGAATCGTCACCGACGAGATGGCGTTCATCGCCGCCCGCGAGGGGTGTGACGCCGAGCTGGTGCGCAGCGAGGTCGCACGCGGCCGCGCGGTCATCCCCGCCAATCACCACCACCCCGAACTGGAGCCGACGATCATCGGCAAGAAGTTCCTCGTGAAGATCAACGCCAACATCGGCAATTCAGCGGTGTCGTCCTCGATGGAGGAGGAGGTCGACAAGATGGTGTGGGCGATCCGCTGGGGCGCCGACACGGTCATGGACCTGTCGACCGGCCGCAACATCCACGACACGCGCGAATGGATCG
>DLKD01000074.1:23065-23439 GCA_002477755.1 Gordonia sp. UBA7599 | reverse complement strand
CGCCGAACCGCAACGGCGCCGAGCAGCGCCACCGAGATTGCGGCCACGAGTGCGGCGATGGCGCGTCGCCGGAGCCGCCCGGATCCCGGCACCGCGCCGGTTGGTGTGAAGGACATGGTCCTACCTTGCCAAAACTCTGCGGCGCGGGCCAAACTCGGTGGCCCTCGCCCCGCCGTCCGTCCGGAAGTGGTTGGATGGCGGAGTGACGAATACAGCGATCATCCACACCAATCGCGGCGACATCGCCGTGACCCTCTTCCCGAATCACGCGCCGAAGACCGTCGCGAACTTCACAGGACTTGCCGACGGCTCCAAGGAGTACAGCACCGCCAACGCCGGCGGTACCGACTCCGGACCGTTCTACGACGGTTCGG
>DLKD01000074.1:0-22966 GCA_002477755.1 Gordonia sp. UBA7599 | reverse complement strand
GGACCGTTCTACGACGGTTCGGTGTTCCACCGGGTCATCGACGGCTTCATGATCCAGGGTGGCGACCCGACCGGCACCGGTCGCGGCGGGCCCGGCTACCGCTTCGAGGACGAGTTCCACCCGGAGCTCACCTTCAGCAAGCCCTACCTGCTGGCGATGGCCAACGCCGGACCCGGCACGAACGGCTCGCAGTTCTTCATCACGGTCGGGCCGACCCCGCACCTGAACCGCAAGCACACCATTTTCGGTGAGGTCGCCGACGAGGAGTCGCGCAACGTCGTCGACGCCATCGCCACGACGGCGACCGGGCCGGGCGATCGCCCCGTCGACGAGGTCGTCATCACCTCGATCGAGCTGAAGGACTAGGTATTTCCGTCGTCAACCCACGGCCGGGCACCGCGGTGGCGCGGGCCCGGCCGCTGGCCACTTACGCACTGATCGCCATCAATCTGGCGGTCTACGGGGTGTGTGTTGCGCAAGCGGGGACGGGCAGCTTCTACGGCTTCGTCGACTCGCCGGTGTTCAACAGCGCCACGCTGTCGCCGATCGACCTGGCCCACCACGAGTACTGGCGGCTCATCACCTCGGGCTTCCTGCACCTGTCGCCGATGCACATCGCGGTCAACATGTTCTCGCTGTACATCCTGGGGACGATGCTCGAGCCGATCCTGGGCACCGGACGGTTCCTCCAGATCTATCTGACGTCGCTGTTCGGCGGCAGTGCCGCGGTGGCGCTGTTCGCCGGTGAGAACACCGCCACGGCTGGCGCATCCGGCGCGATCTACGGACTGATGGGCGCGATGCTCGTCATCGTCCTCAAACTCAAGGCGCCAGCCGGCCAGGTGATCGCCGTCATCGCCATCAACCTGGTCATCTCGATCTCGGTGCCGGGGATCTCCCTCGTGGGGCACCTGGGTGGGCTGCTGTTCGGCGCGCTCGCGACCGTCGCCGTCCTGTACGTCCCGCAGCTGGTGGTGGGCAATGCGACGCCGACGGTGGCGCTGCGAGCGCGGGCGGACACGACTGCCCGGGCGGCGATGTTGGCCGTGCTTCTCGTCGCCATTGTTGTGGGAGTGCTTTCGCCGTATCTGCGCTGATCGACTCACAGGCAACTGGTAGCTGATCGGCAGTGCCCGGCCGGGCGTCGCTGGGTAGGTTGACTGCTATTGGCCGAAGGTGGCCGTTGGCGACGATCAGATCACGCGAGGAGTCCCGCACCATGTTTCCCATCCCGTTGCGGCGCGGCAGTCGATTCGTCAGTGACTACTGCACCGAACCCGAGGATCCGAAGCGCAAACCGAAATCCAAGTCGCGCTACTTCGACAAGCAGAAGGGCCGCTGGGTCTGGGGCTACTGCTACTGAGCAGGGCGCAGCGCCACTGCTCGATAGAACATCGCTCGGCCTATCACTGCTCGACGGCAAACCCCGCGGCGGCGAGTACTTCCGCCACCGCGTGCGGGTCGTCGCCGAGATCCCATCGCCCGAATACCACTAACCGCGAGTCTGCGGGCGGCAGTCCGCGCCGCCGCGACTCCTCGTCGTCGCGCGAAGTCGTCGCATCATTTGCCAGGTCCAGTTCTAGCTGTGAGGAACGTCGGCCGATGTGGCGCAGCGACAGCACTCGAATGCGGTAGACCTCCTCGGGCGGGTACGACCGCTGCCCGGTGAGTGTCCGCACGGTGAGGAGATTGTCGTGCACGGCCAGCCGGGGCCGCAGACGTAGCGCGGAGACCCCGAAGAACACCAGGCCGAGGGCGGCGACCAGCACGAGGACCATGCCGATCGCGTCGATCCCGGCGGCCAGCGTTCCGACGACCAGCACCGCCGCTCCGATGAGCAGGGCATAACCGAACGCGAGCGGAGTGGACCAAGACGCTTGCACATGACCTCCAGGAACGGCTAGTTATCCACAGGGGTTATCCACAGTGTGGAGAAATTACACACATGTAATTTCCACAGCTGGGGAGAACTCGCACGTCGTCTCTCAGCGCCACCGCATTGTCATCAGCAGCCCGACAACCATCAGGACAAAGCCGATGAGGAAGTTCCAGGGGCCGAGATTGGCCATCCAGTGCAGGAACTGGCCGTCGCCGCCGTAGGTCGACGGAGTGGCGGCGAGGTAGTAGACGACGAGCCAGACCAGGCCGATCAGCATCAGGCCGAACATGACACTCTGGTACACGAGTCCCGACGGCCCCGCCTTGACCTTGACCGGCGTCCGGCTCACGGTGTTGATCGTGTAATCAGTCTTCTTGCGGACTTTTGACTTGGGCATAGTCCAATCATCCCATGCCAGGGCGGTAGCCTGTCCACGTGAGTCGGGAAAACCAGATCCTCGTGATCGACAACTACGACAGCTTCGTCTACAACCTCGTCCAGTACTTGGGCCAGTTGGGCGTGTCCGTCGACGTCTGGCGCAACGACGACCCCCGTCTCACCGAGCGCCCGCTGACCGAGGTCATCGCCGACTACGACGGGGTACTGCTCAGTCCGGGGCCCGGTACGCCCGAGCGGGCCGGTGCCACGATGGATGTGGTCCGTGCCGCGCAGACGACGCGCACGCCCCTGCTCGGAGTGTGTCTGGGTCACCAGGCGATCGGTGCCGTATTCGGCGGTACCGTCGACCGCGCCCCAGAACTGCTGCACGGCAAGACGTCACAGGTCTTCCACGACAGCACCGGCGTCTTGGCGGGGCTGCCGAGCCCGTTCACCGCCACGCGCTACCACTCGCTGACGGTCGTGCCCGAGACGATCCCCGACGAGTTGCACGTCACCGGCAGCACCGAGAGCGGCATCGTGATGGGGCTGGTGCACACGGAGTTGCCCATCCACGGAGTCCAGTTCCACCCGGAGAGCGTGCTCACCCAGGGCGGTCACCGCATGCTGGTCAACTGGCTCGCGGTGTGCGGGATCGACGTCGACGAGGCGCTCGTGCGCCAGCTCGAGGATCAGCTCGCCGCCGCACTGGACTGATCCAGGCAACGCCGGGCCCGGCTATCCGATCAACCGGCCTTCGCCGACGACGATGGTGACACCGTCGTCCTTGCGGATCGCCGACCCGGCCGGTGGCACCTGAGCCACGACGCGACCGCTGTCCTTGTGTCCGAGTGGTACCCCGCGCGTCGACTGGGTCAGCGTCGAGACCTTCCATCCGGCGGCGGCCAGCGCCGCCCGCGCCTGGCCGGGCGTCTTCCCGACGAGGTTCGGGACGATGAACATGTTGCCGCGCGACACGGTGATGGTGACGGTCTGATCGTCGGTGACGGTGGTGCCTGCCGACGGCGAGGTCGTCACGACCTCACCGCGCGGCATTTCCGAGTCGCCGGGCACGACGGCCATCTTCAACCCGAGCTGTTTCAAGATGGCGCGGGCGCGGTCCTCGGTCTCCCCGACCAGCTCGGGGATGGTGACTTCCTTGGGCCCCTCGCCCATGTGCACGACGATCACCGAGTTGACCGCGGTGTCGGTACCGGCGGGAGGAGTCGTGTTGACCGCCTTGTCGAGCAACTCCGGTGGCGAGTTCACCTTGTCGGTCTTCACGACGGTGAAACCGAGCATAGTCAGGGCCTTGACGGCGTCGGCCTTCGACTTTCCGCGGACGTCGGGGATCTTGTGGCGCTGCGGACCGGTTGAGACGTAGAGGGTGACCTCTGAACCCTCCTCGGCGCGGACATCGCCACCCGGCGTCGAGCGGGTCGCGTTGCCGGCCGGGATGTCGAGGCTCGCCTCCTCCATCTTCTTGACCTTGAACCCGAACTGGGTGAGCAGTTGCTTCGCCTGTTCCCCGGGCATCCCGGTGATCGTGGGGACGACCACCTGCTTGGCCGGGCCCGACCAGGGCGACCACGCCAAGAGGCCGATGAGGAGGATCGCAACGGAGGCCATGATTCCGGCCGCGCGCAACCGCCGCGTCCGGAACATCCGGCGCGGGTCCGACGAGGCATCGGTATCGCGCCGCCCGCCGGGGGTGGGCCGGATGCGCGGGCGCGTGTCGGTATCGATGAGGTCGGTGCGCTCAGCCGCCGACATGATCATCGGTGCTGACGGGCGTTGCCCCGACAGCGTGCGGATCAGGTCGGCGCGGAACTCCGCGGCGCTCTGATAGCGGTTGGCGGGGTTCTTGCTGATCGCCTTGAGGATGACCGAGTCCAGCTCGGGAGTGATGTCGCTGCGCACATCGGAGGGGAGCGGCGGGTCCTCGTGCACATGCTGGTGGGCGACCGCCACGGGGGAGTCCCCGGTGAACGGCGGCTCGCCTGTCAACAGCTCGAACAGGACGCAGCCCATCGAGTAGATGTCGCTGCGGGGATCAACCTTCAACCCGCGTGCCTGCTCCGGCGACAGGTACTGCGCGGTGCCCATGACAGCCGAGGTCTGCGTCATCGTCGCCGAGGTGTCGTTCATGGCCCGGGCGATGCCGAAGTCCATGACCTTCACCGCGCCGGTGCGGTCGATCATGACGTTGGCGGGTTTCATGTCGCGGTGCACGATCGCTGCCCGATGCGAGAAGTCCATCGCCGCGGCGACGTCGGCCATCCAGGTCAGGGCCTGGCGAGGGGCCAGCGGACCGTCGGCGCGCAGGATGTCGCGCAGCGTCTCGCCCTCGACGTACTCCATGACGATGAACGGGAGTGGGCCGTCCTCGGTCTGCGCCTCGCCGGTGTCGAAGACCTGCACGATCGTGGGGTGGTTCAGCTTGGCCGCGTTCTGCGCTTCGCGCCGGAAGCGGAGGTAGAAGCTGGGATCGCGGGCGAGATCGGCGCGCAGCACCTTGATGGCGACGTCCCGGTTGAGCAGCAGATCACGGGCGTAGTGGACCTCCGACATGCCGCCGAAGCCGAGAGTTTCGCCCAGCTGGTAGCGATCGGAGAGAAGAGGGGGCGTCGGGTTCATGCGGTCAGCCGCCGGGGAAGCCGGGAATCCGGAACGGGGGCCACTGGGCGGTGGGCGCACCCGGGTCGGGCGGGAGGTCCTCGGGACGCTGGGTGGGCCGCGGCGCCGGGCGGTGCGTGGTCGTCGGCGGCGCAGTGGTCGTCGTATCGTCGTCGGTCGTCGTGGTGGTACGGGCAGTGCTCCGCGGCGTACGCGAGGTCGTTTTGGTGGTGGTCGTCGTCGTGGCCGGCGACTGGTGGACGACCGTCGTCGACGGGGTGACCGTCTGGTCGGTATTCATCTGTGAGACGAGATAGCCGACGAGTCCCAGTGCGGTGAGCAGCAGGATCACCGCGATCGCGGCCAGGGCTTTCTGCCCACCGGTCCACCCGCCGTCGTCGACGACCGCCGGCGGCTTCACCGGTGCCTTGGGAGCGACCGCGGCGGACTTGCTGCTCTTCTTCTTGGTCTTCGTCACCGCGGGGGTGACGGCGGGGGCGACCACCGCCGTGCGAGGAGTCGGTAGGGGCTGCGAGGCTCGGACCGCGGCCACCGCGTCGGCGAACTCGCCGCCGTTGGCGTAGCGCTGTCGGGGGCCCTTGGCCAACGTCGTCTCGATGAGTTCGCGGACTTCGGCGGGCAGGCTCGACGGGAGTGGCGGCGGCGCCTCTCGGATGTGCTTCATCGCGATGGTGATCGCGCCGTCACCGAGGAACGGGCGACGCCCGGTCAGCGCCTCATAGCCGACGACGCCGAGCGAGTACACGTCCGACGCGGCCGTCGCCTCGTCACCGTTGGCCTGTTCGGGGGAGATGTACTGGGCGGTCCCCATGACCATCCCGGTCTGGGTAACCGGCGCCGAATCGGCGGCCTTGGCGATACCGAAGTCGGTGATCTTCACCTGGCCGGTGGGGGTGATGAGAATGTTGCCCGGCTTCACATCGCGGTGGATCAGGCCCTGCTCATGGGCCGCCTGCAACGCCCGCCCGGTCTGCTCGAGCATGTCGAGCGTGTTGGACACCGGCAGGCGCCCCATCCGGGAGATGACCGCGTTGAGCGGCTCGCCGTCGACGAGTTCCATCACGAGGTAGGCCAGTGCCTGGCCGCCGTTGCGGTCGGGGGTCTCGCCGTAGTCGAAGACGCCGGCGATGCCGGGGTTGTTGAGGCGGGCGGTGGTCTGCGCCTCGGTGCGGAACCGGCCGATGAACTCCGGGTCGTTGGAGTACTCGGACTTGAGGACCTTGACGGCGACGCGGCGGTTGAGGCGGGTGTCCATCGCCTCCCACACCTGGCCCATGCCGCCGGTCGCGATCAACCGCATGAGTCGGTACCGGTCGGCGATCACAGTGCCCTGCTGCAGGCTCATCGGCCGCCACCTCCTCTCAGTGCTGCCTCGATCACGTCTCGTCCGATGGGTGCAGCGACCGCTGCCCCCGTCGTTCCGGTCCCCAATTGTCCGTTCTCCACTACTACCGCGACGGCGATCTGAGCGTTGGTCGAGGGACCGAAGGCGATGTACCACGCATACGGCACCTCGCCGCTGCCCGGTCCGGCCGAGTGCTCGGCAGTCCCGGTCTTCGATGCGATCGTCGCCGGCCCCCCCGATTGGCGCTCGGAGTCGATCATCAGCGAGGTCAGCGTTGCTGCCTGCGCCGCGGTGATCGGCTCATTGACCGTTGCGGGCGATGTCGTGGACAGCGTCCGAAGATCGGGTCCTTGTAGCTTATCGACCAGGTACGGCTGCATGCGCACCCCACCGTTGGCGACGGTTGCCGCGATGATCGCATTCTGCAGCGCCGACATGCGGACGTTGTACTGGCCGATCGCAGACTGGCCGAGCGCGGCGCGGTCGCTGACGTCGCCGAGTGTCGACTTGGCGCGCACCGGGAGCGGGATCGCTTGGGTCGCCTCGTCGAGACCGAACCGCTTGGCGGTCTCGGCCAGAGTGGTCTCGGGCTGCTTGAGTTTGTTGACCACGAGGTCGACGAACGCGGTATTGCACGAGTATTGGAACGCTTGAGCCAGCGTCACAGTTCCGCCGACGGCACCCGGGCACGTCTGATTGCCGTAGTTGGTCAGCGTCGCGGTGGAGCCGGGCAGCGTGATGGAGCGCGCCGCGGTGAGCCGGATGTTCGGATCGACACCGTCGCGCAGGGCGGCCGCGGTGGTGATCACCTTGAAGGTCGAGCCCGGCGGGTAGAGCTGGTCGAGCGGGCGGTTGAGCATCGGGTCGGCCTTGTTCGGCGGGTTCGACCACGACGTCCACGCGTTCTCCCGGACCTGCTGGTTGTGACTGGCAAGTTTGTTGGGGTCGTACGACGGGGAGCTGGCCAGGGCGAGGATCTTGCCGGTGCTGGGCTCGATCGCGACGACCGCACCGCGGCACCCACCGTCGCAGCGCCCGTTGCGCAGGGCTTCGTACGCCGCCTTCTGGACCTCGGGCCGGATCGTCGTCAACACGTTGCCGCCGCGCGGGTCGCGCCCGGCGAACATGTCCATGAACCGTTGCCCGAACAGCCGGTCGTCGTTGCCGTTGAGAATGGCGTCCTCGGCCAGTTCGAGTCCGGAACTGCGGTACTGGAAGGAGAAGTAGCCGGTGACGGGCGCGAACGCCATGGCGGTGTCTGCCGGGTAGGTCCGCAGGAAACGCAGTCGGCCATCGGTCGGGTCGGAGCTCGCGATGACGTCACCGCCAGCGGTGATGGCGCCGCGCTGCCGCGCGTACTCGTCGATGAGCACGCGGCTGTTGCGCGAGTCCGAGCGCAACTCGTTGGCGTGGATGACCTGGATGTAGGTGGCGTTGGCGAGGAGCGCGACGACAAGCAGGCAGACGAACAGCCCGACGCGCTGGATCGGCTTGTTCACCGGCCACCTCCCGCAGCGGGGATCACGCTGGTCGTGCTAGCGGCGAGCCCGGTGCCGGCGGGGGTGGCGAGCTGTGGTTGACGGGCGGCGTCGGAGATCCGCACGAGCAGTGCCACGAGGATGAAGTTGGCCAGCAGGGATGAGCCGCCGTAGGAGACGAACGGCGTAGTCAGACCGGTAAGGGGGATGAGCTTGGTGACACCGCCGACGACGACGAACAGCTGGATCGCCACCGTCGTGGCGAGACCGGCGGCCAACAGCTTGCCAAAGCTGTCGCGGACGGCGACACCGGCGCGCAGGCCGCGCATAACGAGGACGAGGTAGAGGGACAGGACCGCGGTGAGCCCGACGAGGCCGAGTTCCTCACCGATGGTGGAGATGATGAAGTCGGTGTTGGCGAACGGCACGATGTTGGGCCGGCCCGAGCCGAGCCCAGTGCCGAACAGGCCGCCGGTAGCGAGACCGAACAGGCTCTGCGCGATCTGGTAGCCGTTGCCGGTGTAGTCAGCGAACGGGTCCTGCCAGGCTTCCACGCGCACGCGCAGGTGGCTGAAGATGGCATACGCGGCGATAGCGCCGATCGTGAACAGCACCAGCCCGATCGCCACCCACCCGAACTTGCCGGTGGCCACGTAGAGCATCGTCAGGATGGTCGTGAAGATCAGGAGCGGCGTGCCCAGGTCGTTCTGCAGCGCGAAGATGACTATCGCGACGATCCAGGCGACGAGCAGCGGGCCCAGATCCCGTGCGCGCGGGACGTCGAGGGGGCCGAAGCGGCGGCCGGCCGTCGTGAACAGGTCGCGCTTGCCGACGAGGACCGCCGCGGTGAACAGGATCAGAGCGATCTTGGCGAACTCGCCGGGCTGGATGGAGAAGAACGGCGTCTTGATCCAGTTCTTCGATCCGTTGATCTCGGAGAGCGAGGCGGGCAGGACGGCGGGGATCAGCAAGAACACCAGACCGGCCAGGCCCAGGGTGTAGGCGTAGCGGGCGAGCGTGCGGTGGTCGCGCACCACCACCAGCATCACGCAGAATGCGGCGATGCCCAGCAGGGTCCACAGCAACTGCTGCGCGGCGTTGTGCGTCACGGGGTCGGAGGCGGTGATGGTCTCCGCGGCATGGGCCGCACCGAGGTCGAGACGGTGGATCAGCACCAGCCCAAGGCCGTTGAGCGCGGCAATGACCGGCAGCAACAGCGGGTCGGCATTGGGTGCGACGAGGCGGATGACGCCGTGCGCGAGCAGGTAGAGCGCGGCGTAGGCACCGACGAACATCGCGATGTTCGCCAACATCTGGGAACCGGACTGGTGCTGGGCGGTGTCGACGATCAGCAGCGCCACCAGAACGAGTCCGAACGCGAACCCGAGCAGGATCAACTCGCGCCTGCGGGCGCGGCTCGAGGCAGTCGCGATGGCTGCGGGCGCGCTCATCGGGCACCTCGGCACGGACCGTCGGTCACCGTCGGCGGTGGCAGCGGCACCGGGGTTGCCGGTGGCGCCGGTGCCGGGTTCGGTTGGCCGGGCGGCGCCGGGGTCGGCGTGGGTGCCGGCAGTCGGCACATCGGTATCAGGTTCAGCTCGCGTACGCGCTCATGCATGTCGGCGAGGGAGAGGTCGCGGACCTTTCCCTCGCGCACGGCGTTCCGGTCGAGTTCGGCGAGCGCGGCCACCGGCAGTGCGTTGCAGTGGGCGGCCGGGTCGGCGGTGAAGGTGATGTTCGGCTCCACGGCGGCCAGGTCGTCGATGCACACCCGTTCGGCCAGCGAGTCGAGGGTGAACCAGAACACCGGGTCCGGCGATCCGCTGTAGATGACGACGTTGCCGTTGTCGACGCGCAGGAAGTGGTTGGCGGCCAGCTTGGAACGCGTCACCAGGCCGGCAAGGACGAGCACGACGATGAGCGCGCCGACCACCGCGAGTGCAAGCAGCCGGCGGCGGCGCTTCGACGACGAGGAGACCGGTGCCTCGTCGGGAACGGTAATCGGCGGCGACGGCTCCGGCGGCGGCCGCAGTGCGGCGGCCCGACCGGCCGCCGATGAGGGGTCCGGTGTGTAGGCGGCCTCGCCGTCGCCGCCCGCGGCGCCGCCGAGGATCGGCCGTGACTCGCCGAACTCGGTATCGACCACGTCGGCGACGACGACGGTCACGTTGTCGGGGCCGCCGCTGCGCAGCGCCAGTTCGATGAGCCGGTCGGCGCAGCCCGACGGGGATTCGACGGAGCCGAGGGTGTCGCCGATCGTCTCCTCCGAGACCACGTCGGAGAGCCCGTCGGAACACAACAGGTACCGGTCGCCGGCGCGGGCCTCGCGCATCGTCAGGGTGGGCTCGACCTCGGTCCCGGTGAGTGCGCGCATGATGAGCGATCGCTGCGGGTGCGAGTGTGCCTGGTCGGCGGTGATTCGCCCCTCGTCGACGAGGGCTTGGACGAACGTGTCGTCGCGGGTGATCTGGGAGATCTCACCGTCGCGGAAGAGGTAGGCGCGGGAGTCACCGACGTGGCACAAGCCCACGCGGGTGCCGGAGAACAGCAGCGCGGTCAGCGTGGTGCCCATGCCGTCGAGGTCGGGATTCGCGTCGACCTGCGCCGCGATCGCCTCGTTCCCCACGTCCATGGCGTGGTGGAGGAGGTCGAGCATGTCGCCGCCGGGCTCGTCGTCGTCGAGCGGCTGCATGGCCTGGATGACGAGGTGGCTGGCTACTTCGCCGGCCGCGTGCCCGCCCATGCCGTCGGCGAGCGCGAGCAAACGGGGACCCGCGTAGACGGAGTCCTCGTTGTTGGCGCGGACGAGGCCGCGGTCACTGCGCGCGACGTATTGCAGGACGAGGGTCACGGGCGTAGCTCGATCACGGTCTTACCGATCCGGATCGGCGTGTTGGTCGGCACGCGGACCGCCGTCGTGACCTTGGCCCGGTCGAGATAGGTGCCGTTGGTGGAACCGAGGTCTTCGACGTACCAGTCGTCGCCGCGGCGCGACAGGCGCGCGTGGCGCTCCGACGCGTAGTCGTCGGTCAACACCAGGGTGGAGTCGTCGGCGCGACCCAACAGCAGCGGTTGGTCGCCGAGCGAGATGCGGGTGTTGGCGAGCGCACCCCCGGTGACGACGAGGTAGCGCGCAGAGCCGCGCGAGGGCTTCGCGCGGGTGCGCGAGCGCCCGGGCAGGCCGAAACTCACCGGGCGTCCACCGGCGATGGAG
Source organism: Gordonia sp. UBA7599 (assembly GCA_002477755.1). Classification (GTDB taxonomy): domain Bacteria; phylum Actinomycetota; class Actinomycetes; order Mycobacteriales; family Mycobacteriaceae; genus Gordonia. The sequence goes on along the minus strand of DLKD01000074.1, from coordinate 12,035 downwards.
AGGTCGTTGCGCAGCGCGCGGATAGTCGCGTAGACGAACAGCCACAGCAGGATCAGGAAACCGATGCGCGAGATCTGCAGGATCAAGCCTTGCACGTCGCACCGCCTTCCATCATCTGCCCATAGGCCCCTATCGTGGCCGGTCATCGCCGCAGCCGGGGTGCGGCAGCGTCACCGGCCGATTGGTAACCGCCATCTTATGGGTCTAACCCATATCGACCGCGGTCCGAAGGTGACAGTTCGGTATCGACTGATACCCGGTTGCGACCTTCTGTCCGTGCCGCGTTACTGGAAGCGGACGGTGATGTCGGAGTGGCCGATGCGGATCCGGTCGCCGTCGGCGAGCTCCCAGTTGGAGACCTGCACGTCGTTGACGGTGGTGCCGTTGGTCGAGTTGAGGTCGGTCAGCATCGCGGTGTTGCCGTCCCAGCGGATCTCGACGTGACGGCGCGAGACGCCGGTGTCAGGGAGGCGGAACTGGGCGTCCTGGCCGCGGCCCACGACGTTGGAGCCCTCGCGCAGCGAGAACGTGCGGTTGCTGCCGTCCTCGAGGAGCAGCGTGATGGCCGTCGGGGCGTAGCTCTGCGGCGCCGCGTACGCCGGCTGCGGCTGGCCGTAGCCGGCGGGCTGGTAGCCGCCCTGGTCGTAGCCACCGGGCTGCTGGCCGTAACCCTGCTGGTCGTACCCGCCGGGCTGGCCGTAGCCGCCGGGCTGGTAGCCGCCCTGGTCGTACCCACCGGGCTGCTGGCCGTAGCCGCCGGGCTGGTAGCCGCCCTGGTCGTAGGCACCGGGCTGCTGTGTGTAACCCTGCTGGTCGAAGCCGCCCTGGTTGTATCCGCTCGGCTGGTCGTAGCCGGTCGGGTCGTAGGCGGGGCGTTCGCCGTAGCCGGCGGGCGGGTAACCCTGCGGGACGTAGCCCTCTTGCTGGTAACCGGCCTGGTCGTTTCCGGGATTCTGAGGCATGTGCGGGGCTCCTATGTGTGCAGCGGGGTTCTCGGTTGGTCGGGGGGTCGGCGCGGGGCCTGCCCGGCCCCGATCGGATTCGGGACGGGGGCGCGCGTCGGGGTCGACGACAGCGGTGACGCGCATCTGCCCGGTGTGGAGTTCGGCGGATGGGGTGAACTCGACGATGACAGGCCCATAAGTCTGCCACCCACTGTCCCGGATGTAGTTGTCCAGGTGGCGGGAAAAGGTCTTGCGGTTGAGTTCGTACTCGGCGTCGAGCTGGTCGAAGTCGCCGTCGGAGACGTGCAGAACGTAACTGTTGGGGGCCAGTGGAGCGCCTGTTTCGACAGGTGTCAACGAGTCTTCGGCCTGCCGCGCGAGCGCGCGTTCGACCTCGTGCGGAACCACCTGACCGCCGAAGACGCGCGCGAAGCCGTCGTCGACCGCGCCTTCGAGCTTGCGCTCGAATCGCCCCAGGATGCCCACGCCCGACCTCCCCTTCGTCGTCGTCGTGTTGTGCGCACCCTTCTGTGGCGTGTCGCACGTGCGGAATGGATCGTTTCATGATAGCGATTCGGCCCCCTAATTGGGACACAAGATCGTCACATTAGTACCGGTGGTCACAGTGGCACCAAAGCCCTGCTGGCGCCGCCACGGTTGTCGATTTCACCCGCCGTCCGCCCCGTGCTATCGTTTCCGGGTCCAAGCGGACGCACTGTTTTCCAGTGTCACGGGCGAGTGGCGGAATGGCAGACGCGCTGGCTTCAGGTGCCAGTGTCCTTCGGGACGTGGGGGTTCAAGTCCCCCTTCGCCCACATATCTCCGAGCCGCGACATCCAACCGGATGTCGCGGCTCGGTTCGTTTCCGGGGACCTGTGCCCTCCCTACGTGCGCGCCCTCCGACGGTGGTAGTACTGAGGTGAGCCAGATCACACCACAAGCGGAGGCGGCCATGCACGGGAGCGCACCGGGGGGAATTGGACCGGGGGCGACCAAATGAGCGAACAACCCTTGTGGCGCCAGGCCTACGACAAGGTCGACAAGGCGGTCACGCCGACGGTGACCGAGGTCGTGCAGAGCGACACCTTCAACTTCGCTCTCGGATTGGGTGCCAAGGTCCGCAAGACCGTCGGGAAGCGCATCGGCTCGACCGCCGCGACGGTGTGGCACCTCGTGAACCTTCCTGCGGGAACCGACGTCCGACGGCTGCGGCACCAGGTCGGCGCGCTTGACCGGGAGGTGCGCCGGCTGACCCTGCAACTTGAGCGCGAGCGCCACCACCACGGCGACGAACACGGCGCGTCGCATACCTCTGACCGGAAGGAGTAGCACGGTGACGATGACCCAGCCCCGACCGCTGAGCCCGGTCGACCGGATCCGCAAGGAGATCGAGCGCAACGCGCTGCGGGCGCGCAACGGAATCAAGATGGTGGCCGGCGTCTCGCGCCCCCAGTTGGGGTGCACGCCCAAGGACACGGTGTGGACGGCTGGCCGCTGCGAGTTGTGGCACTACCGCAGCGACAACGTGACGCTCGCGCCGCCGGTGTTGATCATCTACAGCCTGCTGAACCGCAGCTTCATCGTCGACCTCGCACCGGGGAACAGTTTCATCGAGAAGCTGCTGAAGGCCGGGTTCGACGTCTACATGCTCGACTGGGGTGTCCCCGACGAGCGCGATAGCGAGAACACCTTCGAGGACTATGTCGACGACTACATCCCCGGTGCCGTGGAGCGGATCCTCGAGATCAGCGGGTCCGACGAGGTCAACATGCTCGGCTATTGCTTCGGCGGGCTCCTCTCGGTGCTTTACGCCGCGCACCACCCCGACGCACCGCTGCGCAGCCTTACCGTGATGACGACGCCGACCGACCTGCAGGAGATGGGGCCGATGGGCGATGCGCTGGGTGCGTCCGGTGTCGAGGTCGAAGACACCTTCAACGAGGACGGCAACGTCGCACCGGAGGTGCTGCTGCAGGCCTTCCGGTCGTTGACCCCGACCGCCGACATCACCGGCTACGTCAACCTGTGGCAGCAGATGTGGAACGACGACTACGTGAGTGCCCACCAGGCGATGAGCGGGTGGGGCAACAACCACATCCCGTTCCCCGGGGGCGTCGCCAAGCAGTTGGTGGGGATGATGAAGGACAACGCGCTGGTCAACGACCGGCTCGTCATCGGTGGTGACCGGGTGCACCTGAGCGACATCACGCTGCCGTTCCTGCACGTCACCGCTGACCGGGACCACATCATCCCGGAGAAGTGCTCGGCGCCGCTGGTGGGCCTCGTCGGCTCGCCCGACGCCGAGCAGTTCCGCCTGCCCGCCGGGCACATCGGTCTCGTCGTCGGGAAGACCGCCGCAAGGACCACCATCCCCAAGATCATCGACTTCATGCGCCAACGCAGTGAGGAGATCGCGCAATGACCATCGAGGCAGTGACCGACGCGCACACCGAAGCCCTAGTGGAATTCATGACCGGGCTGCCCGAGGTCGACCGCACGTTCATCCAGGAAGACGTCGGCAACGCCGACGAAGTGCGCCGGCTCATCAGTGCGCGAGTCTCGCAGTGGGTCATGGTCGACGACGACGGACGCATCGAGGGCTACGTCGCGGTCCGGTCCCGGCCGGGCTGGTCCGACCACGTCGGCGACATCCGTCTCGTCGTCGGGAAGGACAGCCGCCGAGGTGGCGTCGGCAAGGCGCTCGCGCGCCACGCGGTCATGCAGACGATCGCCGACGGACGGCGCAAGGTCGTCGTCGAACTGCCAGCCGACCAGGGGCATGCCGTGGCGATGTTCAGCGAGTTGGGCTTCACCGGGGAGGCGCTGCTGCGCGACCACATCCGCGACCGTCACGGCGATCTCCGGGACCTGCTGGTCCTGGCGCACTTCGTCGACGACAACTGGTCGGGTATGGAGACGATCGGCCTCGCCGAGGAGATGGGGGCGTAGTGACGGTGGCACCGGTGAGCGAGCCGACCGCCCCGTTCCCGAGCATGGCCCGGGGGCGCGGACCGAGTTCGGCGTGGGCGAGCAGGAAGCCGCCGTTCTTGCTGTACTCCACCGAATTGTGGCGGTCGTCCATCGACGCGTGGGCGACCGCGGCGTGGGCACCGATCCTGGCGACGGCGCCTCGCGGCGACCGGCACCCGGTGTTGGTCCTGCCCGGATTCATGACGAACGACCGGTGGACGACGGGACTGCGTGCTTCGGTGCGCTCTCTGGGCTATCACGCGCACGGCTGGCGGTTGGGCCGCAATATTGGTCCGACCGACCACATCCTCAACGGATTGACCACGCGATTGGACCACCTCGCCGACCGTTACGGCGAGCCGGTGTCGCTGCTCGGCTGGAGCCTGGGTGGCATCTACGCGCGGCGGTTGGCCCGGCAGTCGCCGGACAAGGTCCGCCAGGTCATCACGTTGGGCAGTCCGATCCGGCTGCAGCGCCACGACCAGAGCTGGGCCAGCCCGCTCTTCAACCGATACGCGGCGCAGCACGCCGAAGAGTTGGGATTGCCGCTGGAGCGGGACACCGCGCCGCTGACGGTGCCGGCGACGTCGATCTATTCGCGCCTCGACGGGATCGTCGCATGGCAGACCTGTCTGGACCTGCCGGGCAAGAACGCGGAGAACATCGCCGTGTGGAGCTCGCACTTCGGGTTCGGCCACAACCCCGCGGCACTGTGGGCGGTGGCGGACCGGCTGGCCCAGCCGGCCGACCGGTGGCACCGATTCAGCTCGCCTGCGCTGTTGCGAGCGGCCTATCCCACCGTCGACGTGGCCCGGCCGTAGAACCAGGCCATCACCGGGGAGCTACGCTGCCGCTATGCCGAATTTCGCCGTCGAATACACCTATGCCCCCGAGCACGCCGCGCTGCGCGATGAGCACCGTCCTGCCCACCGCGACTGGTTGGCCGCGGGCTACGAGAGCGGAGTGGTCCGCATGGCCGGCCCCTTCGCCGACGGGACCGGCGCGTGGGTGATGGTCGACGCCGCTGACCGTGCGGGTGTCGAGGACTTGCTCGCGGGTGACCCGTTCGCGGAGGTGGGCGCTATCGCCAACGTCCGAATCAACGAGTGGATCAACGTCTTCGGGCCCTTCGGCGGGTAGGAGTCGTCAGGGGACGCGAACCGTCGCGAAACCGGGGGTGACGACACCACCCCACGCTTCGATGCGGATCACTACGTCGCCCGGCCCGGTTCGCAGGGACGTGGCCGGCGGAATGCCGTTGAGCCCGCTCGATAGCTTGGCCCTGCCGGCGGCCCCCGTCGTCAAGTTGAACCACCCGACCCGGCCGAAGGCCAGGCAGCCCCACCGCCCGCGGTCGGCCCCGGTGATGGTGACGACTCCGCGTTGGCGGCCGGTCTCCACGGCACATCGGATCGGCGGGACGTCGAAGCTGCCGTTTGGATTGCCGTAGGACGCGGGCTGGATCTGGAACGGCACGACGGCCGCCGATGCCGTCGGGGGAAAGGCGAACCCCATGACCGCCGCAAGGACGACCACGATGAGCGCCTGCATTGAACGCCTCATACAACCGAGGGTAGGACGGTCATCCACGACCCGCCACCGGCTCAGCGTTTGCGGGTGGCCGCCACCTGGTCGGGAACCATGCGCCGCAGGATCTGGTCGCGGACGCGTTGCGGGGCCAGGCCGACCAGCGCCACCAGTGGCCCGACATAGCCGGGGATGGTGAGGGTGAAGCGTGGCTGCTCGATGATGTCGACGACCGCCAGCGCCACGTCGTCGGGTTGCAGCAGCTTCGCGGCACCGGTTGCGGTGCCCTCGGCCAGCTTCGTCTCGACGACTCCGGGCATGATCACCGAGAGCGTCACGCCGCTACCGCGCAGTTCTTCGCGCACCCCGGTCAGGTAACCGAGGACGCCGTGTTTGGTGGCGGCGTAAGTCGACTCGCCGGGAGGGGAGAGCTTCGACGCCGCCGAGGCGATGGTGACGATCTGCCCTTGGCCCCGGGCGCGCATTCCGGGAGCGGCCAGGCGTACGCCGCGGATCACGCCGAGCAGGTTGACCGCGACCATGGCCTCCGAGGCCTTCGGCGGCTCTTCGTCGAACGGTCCGACCCACATGATTCCGGCGTTGTTGACGAGCACGTCGATCCGGCCCAGGTCGGACTGGACGTCGGCGAGGAACTTGGTGAACGAGTCCTCGTCGGTCACGTCGAGGCGGTAACCGCGGCCGCCGATCGCTGCTGCGGTCGCGTCGGCGGCAGCCTTGTCGAGGTCGCCGATGGCCACACGCGCACCTCGGGCGGCGGTCTGCGCCGCAATGGCCGCGCCGATCCCGGCACCGCCTCCCGTGACCGCAATGACCAAACCCGATATCGCTCGCTTCCGCATGGGTCCAGCTTGTCAGAATCACCTCCGACGCAGCCTCACGGCCCCGAAGGAATTGCCATACTCAGACGCATGCACAGAGTTCAGAACCCGCGTCCGTGGATGGTCGCGGCGGTCCTCGCCGTGGTGGTGGCCGGGTTGAGCGCCTGCAGCATCGACATCAGCCCGCCGACACCGGTCGCGACGATCGGCGAATCGCGCAGCCCGGTCAACGGGTTCACCGCCGTCACCGAACCGCGTGCCGGCAGCCTCCCCGACGGCACCGAATGGAGCGTGCAGTTGCCACAGGTTCGCGGCGGCGACCGGCAGATCCGGGCGGCCTTCAACGGCAAGTTCGAGGCGATACTGCAGGTGCTCACCGGAGCGCCGAGCGGCAACGGCCTAGTCATCGGCGACGGCAGCATCGGCACGGCCGAGCGCAGCCGCGCGATCATTGGCGACCGCACCCTGTCCGGCGTGGTGATCGTGATGGCCAACGCGCGGCAAGTTGCACACCCCAGCCTCGACGTCGAGACCGCGGTCTTCAATGCGCTGACCGGCGAGGTGATCGACGAACCGTTCGCCAACCGCAGTGCCGCCGAGCGCGTCCTTGGTGAACTGGCCCCCCGATATGACCCGACGGGTCGCCTCAACAGCAGCGGCGGAGTCTCCTATGCTGGCTTGTCGACATGGGTCCCACTGCCGGAGGGACTGCACGTCTACGTCAGTGTCCCGCACGTGATGGGTGATTACCTGCCGGTGACGATCCCGTGGGACAAGGTGTCTGGACTGCTGACACCGGACGCACGAGAGGTCCTCGTGGGCTAGGCAGTCAAGATCAATTCGAGAGGAACACTGTGGCAGAGCGCATTCTGGTCGTCGGAGGGTCGTCGGGAATCGGTCGGGGAACCGCTGAGCTGCTGGCCCGGCGGGGAGCCGAGGTCACCGTCGCGGACCTCAAGCCGGGCTCGGAGGCCATGGCGTATGTCCCGGTGGAGCTGGCCGATCCGGCGAGCATCGACGAGGCGCTCGCCGCGCTCGACGGTGAGTGGGACGGCGTCGCCCACATCGCTGGGATCCCCGGAACCGCTCCTGACGACAAGGTGATCGCCGTGAACTTCCTCGGCATGCGCCGGTTTGTCACCGGCATCGCCGGGCGCATCAAGCGCGGCGGTGGCCTGGCCATCGTCGCGTCGACGGCGGGATCGGCATGGTCGTTGCGGCTGGCGCAGAACGAAGGCCTACTCGCGTCGCCGGGGTTTGCCGAAGGCTCGACGTGGTACGCCGAGAACGCCGAGGAGGGCTACCCGGCGTACTTCGTGTCGAAAGAGGCCACGGTCGCCTTCGCCAAGCAGTTCTCCGCCTACGCCTGGCGCGAGTACGGCATCCGGGTCAACACCGTGAGCCCCGGCCCGGTGGAGACGCCGATCCTGGCGGATTTCGAGGAGGAGATGGGCAAGGACGTCCTCAACACCCTCAAGACGTCGGTGGGGCGGCATGCGCAGCCCGCCGACATCGCGCCGGTGCTCGCGTTCCTGCTCTCGCCGGATGCCGGGTGGGTCATGGGGCAGGATATCCAGGTCGACGGTGGTTTCCTCGCCGGAATCTCGGCGGGCGCTGCGGCGGCCGCGACGTTCGCCGGCCAGCAGGGCTGAGCGTCGGCGCCGTCCCGGTTGCAGCGAATCCGAGCGCAATCGCCGGTACTCTCCACTGGTGACCGACACTCAGGAAGTCCCACGCCGGCGGATCGTCGTCGCGTCCATGGTGGGCACCACCATCGAATTCTTCGACTTCTACATCTATGCGACGGCCGCGGTCTTCGTGTTCCCGAAGCTGTTCTTCCCGTCGGGAAATCAGACGGCCAGCCTCTTGGCGTCGTTCGCCGTCTTCGGCGTCGCGTTCGTCGCGCGACCCGTCGGCTCGGTGCTGTTCGGGCACTTCGGCGACCGCATCGGGCGCAAGGCGACGCTCGTCGGATCGCTGCTGACGATGGGAATCGCGACGTTCGTCATCGGTCTGCTCCCGACGTACGAGTCCATCGGCTATGCCGCACCGATTCTGCTGGCGGTGCTGCGCTTCTGCCAGGGCGTCGGGCTCGGCGGCGAATGGTCGGGTGCGGCGCTGCTTGCGACCGAGACCGCCGAGGAGGGCAAGCGCGGGTGGGCGGCGATGTGGCCTCAGCTCGGTGCGCCGCTGGGCTTCCTGCTGGCCAACGGTGTCTTCCTCTCGCTGATGGTCGGCATGGACTTCGACAAGAACACCTCGCCGATCGACCACTCCTTCTACACGTGGGGTTGGCGCGTGCCGTTCCTGGCCAGCGCGATCATGGTCATCGTCGGCCTGTACGTGCGACTGCGGCTCACCGAGACGCCGGTGTTCCGGGCGGCGGTCGAGGCGGGGGAGAAGGTCAAGGCACCCCTGGCCACCGTCCTGCGCACCGCGTGGCGGCCTCTGATCCTGGGCACCTTCATCATGCTGGCCACGTACACGTTGTTCTATCTGATGACTGCGTGGGCCAGCTCGTACGGCACCAAGAAGTCGACCGCCGAGCACGTGACGAACTTGGGCATTCCGGCGACGCGGTTCATCGAGCTGCAGCTGATCGCCGTCCTGTTCTTCGCGGTGTGCATCCCATTGTCGGGGTGGCTGGCCGACCGGATGGGTCGCAAGCCGGTGTTGATCTCGATCACGGTCGGGATCATCGTTTTCGGCCTGACCTTCGACAAGCTGATCGGGCCCGCCGTCGCCAGTGAGGCGTCGATGCTGGGCTTCCTCATCGTCGGCATGACGCTGATGGGCCTGACTTTCGGCCCGATGAGCGCGGTCCTGCCGGAGCTGTTCCCCACCAACGTCCGCTACACGGGTTCGGGGATCTCCTACAACATGGCGTCGATCATCGGCGCGGCCGTCGCCCCGTTCATCGCGACCGCCCTCGCGGCCAGCCACGGCGTCGGCGCTGTGGGCATCTACCTCGCGGTGGCGGCTGCGATCACGTTGGTCGCGCTGGTCCTCGCCCCGGAGACCCGCGACGTGGAGCTGACCAAGGTCTGAGCGGATGCGCGGGCTCCTGCTGGCCGATGTGGTCGCGACGTCGAATCTCGTCGCGGCGACCCGCTCGCGGACGGCGAAGACCGCGGCGATCGCCGAACTGCTGGGGCGGGCCGTCGACGAGGAGATCGCGCCGGTCACCGCGTGGTGCTCCGGCGAACTCCTGCAGGGCCGGCTCGGCGTCGGATGGGCGGGTCTGCAGAAGCTGAGCCGTCAGGCACCGTCGTCGACGGCGTCGCTCACCGTCGCCGGGGTCGATGCGGGGTTCACGCGTCTGGCCGGGATCAGTGGCGCCGGATCGGCACTCCTGCGCGCCGAGGAGGTCGGCGCACTCTTCGCCGCGGCGACCGACGCCGAGCAAATATTCTTGCGCGGATTGCTGTCGGGTGAGCTGCGGCAGGGGGCGCTGGCTGGCGTGGTGACTGACGCGGTTGCGGTTGCCGCCGGGCTGCCCAAGGAGATGGTGCGACGCGCGGTGATGCTCTCGGGGTCGTTGCCGACGACGGCGCGGCTGGCCTTGACCGAGGGAGCCGCGGGGCTGCGCGGCTTGGGCATCGTCGTCGGACGGCCGCTGGAACCGATGCTCGCCACCCCGGCGTCGTCCGCGCAGGAGGTGTGGGACGAACTCGGCCCGCAGGTCGTCGTCGACGCCAAGTACGACGGCGCGCGCATCCAGGTGCACCGACGAGGGACGGAGATTTCGGTTTTCACCCGCTCGCTGCGTGAGATCACCGGGGCGGTGCCTGAGGTCGTGCGTCTCGTCGCGGAGCTCGATTGCGAGACGATCATCCTCGACGGGGAGACCCTCGCTATCACCGACGACGGCCGGCCGCGGCCGTTCCAGGACACCATGAGCGGCTTTAGCGCTGCGGGTCGGGAATCCGACGACGGAGGTGTGCTGCGGCCCTACTTCTTCGACTGCCTGCACCTCGACGGCGCGGACCTGATCGACGAGCCGCTGGTGGATCGGCTGGCCGCGTTGGAGGCGGTGGCGCCGGGACTGCGGATCCCGAGCACGACGGTGACTAGCGCCGACGAGATCGGGGCGGTCTTCGATCGTGTGGTCGCCGACGGCCACGAGGGCGTGATGGTCAAGTCGCCGTCGGGGGTCTACGCGGCGGGGCGGCGCGGGCGGTCGTGGCAGAAGATCAAACCGGTCCATACCTTCGACCTCGTGGTGCTGGCCGCCGAGTGGGGGTCGGGCCGACGACGCGGCTGGCTGTCCAACATCCACCTGGGCGCCCGCGACCCCGCGGGTGGGCCGCCGATCATGGTCGGCAAGACCTTCAAGGGCATGACCGACGAACTGCTGGCCTGGCAGACTACGACGTTCCCGCAATACGAGACGTCACGCGAGGACTACACCGTCTACGTGCGGCCCGAACTGGTCGTCGAGATCGCCGTCGACGGTGTGCAGCGCAGCACTCGCTATCCGGGTGGTCTCGCTCTGCGATTCGCGCGGGTGGTGCGCTACCGGCCGGACAAGACACCTGATCAGGCCGACACGATCGGCGACCTGGCCCGGCTAGGAGCGTAGGCCACGCCGACTGGGCCCTCCTAGGTCGCCGAGTGGGCCGTCGCAGGTCGTCGAGTGGGCCGAACCAGTTTGCCGAGGGGGCCGTCCGAGGTTCTCGAGTGGGTCCGGTTCGGTCCCTACTGAGTCGTTTGTCGAGCGCTAAGAATCAGTGGTGCCGTGTTGACCAGCGGTTTCGACGGCTGACATCGGCTGCGGCTGTCGGCTCACGGATCCGAACGGGTCCGCGCTGCGTCTAACGGGGTATGGACACCTTTGAAGACGCTAGAAACGAGCACTTCCGCGGCCTTGTCGGACGGATGGCCGCCTCGGTTCCGGTCGACACTCGATGTATTGACGGAACGACGCAGGTGGGACGTTCGGTGCTGCTCTCGGCGCGGGAGCGTGTCGTAGCGACCGCGTCGAGGGCAAGGGGGGAGTCCGTAGTGGCCGGTGTCGCCGCGTCGATTCTGCACGGGAGTCTCTGGTTCGATGCCGAGTTCAAGATCGAACTGCTGCATCCGATATCGGGGGCCAGTCGGCACGGGACAGGCCGGATCACCCACCGTTTTCAAGTGGCCCCTACCGACGTCATTGAACTCGACGGCATTCTCGTCACGACCCCGGTGCGCACTGCCTTCGATGTCGGCCGAATTACCCCTGACTGGCGCGGTCTCGGACACCTCGACGCTCTGCACCGCGCGACGAGATTTTCGGTCGCTGACTTGTGCCGGTACGTGGAGTGGCATGCCGGCTGGCGCCACATCCGTCAGCTTCGGGCGATCGCGCCGCTCATTGACGGGGCAGCTGAGTCGCCTCCGGAGAGCTGGCTCAGGCTACTGATGTTTCGCGGCGGGCTTCCGACACCCGAGCTCCAGATAGAGGTAGCCGACGAGAGTGGGCACGTCTTCGCCCGGGCCGACATCGGCTATCGGGAGGAGAAGGTCGACATCGAGTACGACGGCGAGGAGTTCCACGGCCTGCCGTGGCAACGGGCGCGTGATGCGCGGCGGGACGCGAAGCTCAAAGCGTTGGGGTGGAAGGTCATCCGCGTCGACGCGGAGCGCCTTCGCGAAAGGCCGTGGACGATTCTCACGGAGATCGAGACCGCACTTCACCGGCGCAGGGCGTACTGAGGCCCTCGGGAGGGCCCTTGGCGTGGGGGCGGGCCCAGTCGGCGACCCCGGACGGCCCAGC
>DLKD01000044.1 GCA_002477755.1 Gordonia sp. UBA7599 | reverse complement strand
TCGTGCGCCAACCGGATCGAGCGCAAGCTCAACAAGCTCGACGGCGTGCAAGCCGAGGTCAATTATGCGACCGAGACCGCGCATGTCAGCGCACCGTCGACGATGGACCCCGCCGACCTGGTCGCCCAGGTCGAGGCCACCGGCTACACCGCGACACTGCCCGCGCCGCCGCAGGCGCACGACCACGGCTTCGACGGCGGCTCCCCGTCGTCGGCCGACGCGGAGCTAACAGCGCTGCGCCACCGCCTGATCGGCGCTGTCGTGCTTTCGGTCCCGGTGATCATCCTCGCGATGGTCCCGTCGTGGCAGTTCACCTATTGGCAGTGGGCCAGCCTGACCCTGGCCGCCCCGGTCGTCATCTGGGCGGGCTGGCCGTTCCACCGTGCCGCGTGGATCAACCTGCGCCACGGCGCGGCCACCATGGACACGCTCGTCTCTGTGGGCACGCTCGCCGCTTTCGCCTGGTCGCTGTACGCGCTGTTCTTCGGCACCGCCGGCGAACCCGGCCTGCGCCACCCGTTCTCACTGTCGATCGCCCGCGGCGACGCCACCTCGCACATCTACCTCGAGGCGGCCGCCGGGGTCATCATGTTCGTCCTCGCCGGACGCTACTTCGAGAAGCGCGCCAAGCGTGACGCGGGCGCGGCGCTGCGCGCCCTGTTGGACCTGGGCGCCAAGGACGCGACGGTGATCCGCGGCGGTGTCGAGCAGCTCGTCCCGATCGCCGACCTGCACGTCGGCGACGAATTCGTCGTCCGTCCGGGCGAGAAGATCGCCACCGACGGGGTCGTCGTCAGTGGCACGTCAGCCGTCGACGAGTCGATGATCACCGGTGAATCGGTGCCGGTGGAAGTCGCGCCGGACTCGCCGGTGACCGGGGCGACGGTCAACGCCGGCGGGCGCCTGGTGGTCCGCGCGACCCGCGTCGGCGAGGCGACCACCTTGGCCAGCATGGCCCGCCTGGTCACTGCCGCACAATCGGGCAAGGCGCCGGTCGCGCGTCTGGCCGACCGGATCGCCGGCGTCTTCGTCCCCATCGTCATCGCGATCGCCGTAGCGACGCTCGGGGTGTGGCTGGGCTCGGGGGCTGGCGCCACCGCCGCGTTCACCGCCGCCGTGGCGGTCCTGATCATCGCCTGCCCCTGCGCCCTGGGCCTTGCGACGCCGACGGCGCTACTCGTCGGCACCGGCCGTGGCGCCCAGATGGGCATCCTCATCAAGGGCCCCGAGATCCTCGAGTCCACCCGCCGTGTCGACACGATCGTCATGGACAAGACCGGCACCGTCACCACCGGGAAGATGACCCTGGTCGACGTGGAGCCCGCCGACGGTGTCGACCGCGCCGAACTGCTGCGCCTGGCCGGGGCGGTCGAGAACGCGTCGGAGCACCCGATCGCCGCGGCGATCGCGCGGGGTGCGCGCGAGGAAGTGGGCGAATTGCCCACCCCCGAAGGATTCGCCAACCTCGCCGGCAGCGGGGTCCAGGGCGTCGTGGACGGCCGGGCCGTCGTGATCGGGCGGCCAGCCCTGCTGTCGGACTGGTCGATCACCCTGCCCGAGTCCCTGGCCGCGGAGTTCGCCGCCGCGCAGCAGCGCGGTCACACCGTGGTGGCCGTCGGCGTCGACGGGCAGGCCGCCGGCATCCTCGGTGTCGCCGATGCCGTCAAGCCCAGCAGCAGCCAAGCCGTTCACGAATTCACCGAGCTCGGGCTCTCCCCCGTCCTGCTCACCGGCGACAACGAGGCCGTCGCCCGCACGGTCGGCCAAGAGGTCGGTGTCGACGAGGTCATCGCCGACGTCATGCCCGCCGACAAGGTCGCCGCCATCGCCAAGTTGCAGTCCCGCGGCAAAGTGGTAGCGATGATCGGCGACGGGGTGAACGACGCCGCCGCATTGGCCCAGGCCGATCTCGGCATGGCGATGGGCGCGGGCACCGACGTGGCGATCGAGGCCTCTGACATCACCTTGGTCAACGACGACCTGCGGGGCGCGGCGACGGCGATCCGGCTATCGCGCGCAACCCTGCGGACGATCAAGACCAATCTGTTCTGGGCCTTCGCCTACAACGTGGCGGCGATTCCGCTGGCCGCGTTCGGCCTGCTCAATCCCATGCTCGCCGGTGCGGCGATGGCCTTCTCCAGCATCTTCGTCGTCGGGAACAGCCTGCGCTTGCGCCGTTTCGCCGGATAGCTCGGACCACTATCGGCCCGAGGACACCCGTTCGACGACGACCACGCCGCTGTCCGACCGGGCGGTGACCTCGCCGGCCGCGGTCACGGGGTCGACGGTTTCGGGGACCCGGACCTTTGCCGAGACACCCGACTGGGCGCGGACCAGGAAGGGGCCGGCCCCGGGCAGCCCGACGGTCACATCGCCGCTGCGTGTGAGCGCCTCGACCGTGCGTGGCGCGGCGTCGCGGAAATCGACGGTGATGTTGCCCGACGACGTGGTCACGCTGAACCGCTCGGTCACCGAGATGGGTTCGTGGGCGACGATTTCGCCGGTGCCCGTGCGGCCCTCGATCTGCCGCGCGGAACCGCGCAGGACGATCGCACCGTCGCCGACGTGGGCGACGAGCCGGTCCAGGTCGGCGGTCACGATCACTGCTCCGAACCGCTGCTCGGTGCGCACTGTAAGTCGCCGGCCGACTTCGGGCGGCACCGACACGGTGATCTCGCCACCGCGCGCCCACTTGAGCGATGGCGAAGGATTCCCGGCGATCCGGACCCGGCTCTGCGTGCCGTCGTTGTCCACCACGAGCCGGTGCGCACCACTGTGGGAGGTGTTGACCAGCCGCAACTGCGCGGTGGCCCCGCGGGCGTCGCGGGCCGGATCGATGCGGATCGCCACCGGTACCGACGCGGTGTCGACGACCAGGGTGCGCATATCGTCGGGCAACGCCTGCTGATCGGTGACCACCCGCAGGTTGCTCACCCCCCACGCGGCGACGCCCAGTCCGGTGAGACTCACCGCCAGCACCGCCGACGCGACGAGGACGAGCAGGACGCGGACAGTCGAGCGACCGCCCGAGGTCAGGTGGGGTGGCGGATCGACCGGTGGTCGAACAGCGGGTGCAGTCATGGTGGTGTCCTTCCGGTATGTGGCGGGCTCGGTCAGGTCTCGAGGTAGCGCAGGACCGCCAGTACGCGGCGGTTCTCGTTCTCGTCGGGGGCCAGGCCGAGTTTGGTGAAGATCGATGCGATGTGCTTCTCCGCGGAGCCGACGGAGATGTACAGCTCGGCGGCGATCGCCGAGTTCGTCTTGCCCTGCGCCATGAGCGCCACAACGTCGTGCTCGCGCGGGGTGAGCTGGTCCAGCGTGGCACGCCGGTGCGATCGCACCAGGATCTGCGACACGACTTCGGGGTCCAGCGCGGTCCCGCCGCTGCCGACCGCGTCGACGGCCGCCAGAAAGGCCGGCACGTCGGCCACCCGGTCTTTGAGCAGGTATCCGAATCCCCGCGTGTCCGCGGCAATGAGGTCCGACGCGTACCGCTCCTCGACGTAGTGCGAGAGGATCAACACCGGCGACTCGGGGTTCTGGCTGCGCAGCAGGGCCGCGGCGCGGATGCCCTCGTCGGTGAAGGTCGGCGGCATCCGCACGTCGACGATGGCGAGGTCGGGTCGCTCCTGCGTGACGATCCGCAGCAGCTCGGTGGCATCGGGGACACCGGCCACGACCTCGTGCCCGGCATCGGCCAGGATCCGCTCGATGCCCGCCCGAAGCAGTGCCGAGTCCTCGGCGATCACGATGCGCATGGCAGCACCGCCGTCACAATAGTCGGTCCGGTGATCGGGCTGGACACGTCGAACACTCCGCCGGCCGCCCGCACGCGTTCGGCGAGGCCCATCAGGCCGGTGGCGTTGTCACCGGCCTCGATCGCTGCGCCGCCGCGGCCGTCGTCGAATACCGACACGCACAGGACGTCGTCGGTCTCGTCGAGGATCACAGTGACCACTGTCCGAGTGGCACCGGCGTGTTTGGCGACGTTGGTCAGCGCCTCGGCGACCACGAAGTAGGCAACCGCCTCGACTTCGGCGGGTAGCCGCCGCGGCAGGTCGACGTTCAACGACGTCGGTACGCCCGACGTCTCGGCACGGCCGACCACCGAGGACAGTGCGGCGTCGAGGCCGCGGTCGGCCAGGATCGTCGGGGCTATCCCCCGCACGACGTTGCGCAGCTCGACCAGGGCGCTCTTCGCGTCGTCGTGCGCCTCGTCGATCAGCGCGCGGGCACCGCCCGGATCGGTGTCGAGCTTGGTCCGCGCCAGGCCGATGGTCATGGCCAGCGACACCAGCCGGGGCTGCACGCTGTCATGCAGGTCGCGTTCGATCCGGTACCGCTCGACCTCCGCCGACGACACCGCTCCCTGCCGGGCATCGGCCAAGGCGTCGACCTGGTGGCGCAGCGCCGCGGTCGGCGACGGCGACAGCAACCAGCGGTCGATCACGGCGTCGAGGGCCGGGGTGAACAGCATGATCGCGGTGGCGACGGCGATCGCCACCAACGACACCAGCCACGCCAACGGCGGGGGCAGGAACTCCAGCCCGGCGTCGGCGTCGCTGTGCCGGATCGCAGTGGCGGCGGCGGGGCCCAGAAATGCGAACACCACCAGCGCGAATGCGAATCCCCCGGCCACGATGTCGACGGTCATCCGCAGGTAGTGGTGGGCGACGCCCTTCCAGAACCGGGCGCTGCTGAGATCGAGCCACAGCTGGTGCGCCCACCCCTGAAACCCCGCGTACTCCGACATCGTCCGCGGTGGAACACCGATCCCCATGCCGAACACTGCTTCGCTGCGCAGCCGCTCCATCCACTCGACGCCGCGCATCAGGTAGATGAACACCACTCCGGCGAGCAGGAAGCCGATGACCGACGGGATCGACGAGAGGGCGACGATCGCGATACCGAGCGGGATCCAGAACCACACGACGCCGATCAGGGCGCCCAAGAGCATCGACGCGGTCGGCACTACGCCGATCCGCCATCGCGCAACAAGGTCGGGGGTGGGATCGAGTGCAAAGGTTGCCACAGCCATGACTCGAATCTAGGCAGCCCGACCTCTGCGCGATACCGCGTTATCCGGACACCCCGGCGGGGGTTAACCCCCGTGGCCGATGACGATCGTCGGGACGACGACCGCATCGCCGCGAACGGTGAAGACGCGCGTACCGGGTTTGTGGCCCTTGCGGATCTCACTGAGGTCGGCGCCAGCCTCGGCCAAGCGGGTGTGCGAGGCCTCGATGTCACGGCTGGTCCACGCCAGCCCCCACAGTGTGATGCCGGGTCCGGCCGTGTCGTCGACCAGGACCTCGACAATCGTCCCGGCGCCCCGCAGGAAAAGCTGGTGTACACGGCCGCGGTCGCCGAGGGACAGGTTCTGCTCGAGCCGGAAGTCGAAGTCCAGTACGGCCCCGAACAGCGCGAGTGCCTCGTCACGCGAGCCGCTGCTCATCACAATGTGGTCCAGTCCGACGATGTCGCCGCTGCGATCTGGATCCACCGGCGCAAGGCCGGCAGTGTCGACGATCCCCACGGGCAGGCCGTCGACGACGGCGGTCCGCGCACCCGCGATCGGTTCGGCCGGCACCACTGCCCGGGCACGCCTGGCGAGTAGGGCTCCTGCGCCGACGAAGACATCGGCGGACTGCGGATCCACGAGGTCGATGGCGGGCACCAGCACCCTGGGACCACCGTCGCCGCCCCGCACGACGAGACGCGTGCTGCCGACCTGCCATTGACATGGCCCATCGGACTGCACCGACGGTGCGCCCAGCAGGGTGCCGTAGGCCGCCGCCGCGGCGTCCAGTCCGTGCGTGTCCAGGATGACGACCGACGCGACGCCCATCGCGGCGCTCACAGCTTGAGGTCGGGGTTGGCCGCCCTGAAGTCGCGCACCTGCTTGGGCAGCACGAATACGCCCTCCGCCTCCGCACAGAGACCGTCGTCGGTGCTCAATTCACCGGTCACGAACGTCTTCACCCCCTCGACGCGGGCGACGCGCGCCTCCAGCCGCACTGGGCCGAGCCGCGTCGCCGCCCGATAGCGGATGGTCAGCGTCCCGGTCATCCCAGGGACCCCGGCGTAGAAGGCGGCGGCACCGAGGACCTGGTCGAGCAGCAGGGCGACCATGCCACCGTGGACCACACCGGGCGGACCCTCGTAAGCCGCGCCCATGTTCGCCTGCGCTCGGACGAAACCGTCCTCGGGGAACACCTGCAGCGGCGCCGCAATGGGATTGCGCAGCCCCATCGCCGCATTGCCCCAGGAGCGCCGTGTGCCGTCGACGCCCCACTTGACCCCGAACGGCGCAGGCATGCGGCGTCGGTTCAACAGTGCCGTCGCCTGCTCCACCAACGCCTGGGCCGCGGTGACATCATCGGGGTCGGCGTCGGTGAGGAGCGTGGCGTCGATCAACGACCGGACCGTGTCAGTGAACGGCCCGAAAAGCTGCTCCTGCGCAGCGATCTCCTCGGCCGAATCCCGCTCGGCCGAGCGCCACTGCGCCTGGGCCCCATCGAACACCGACATCGCCGTCCTCGCTCTCCGCAGCAACGCACTTCTAGAACACGTTACAACTGTGCGGCCCAGTTCAATTGCGGGGTGTTCCGCGAGTAGCGTCTACCCCATGACTTATGTCCAAGAATGGAAAGCATTCGACGTCACGGTGGCTGACGGCGTCGCCGAGGTGACACTGATCGGCCCGGGCAAGGGCAACGCCATGGGCCCCGACTTCTGGAGCGAGTTGGTGCCGCTGTTCGGCGCGCTCGACGTCGATGGCGACGTGCGGGCGGTCGTCCTGACCGGGTCGGGTAAGAACTTCTCCTACGGCCTCGACCTGCCCGCTATGGCCGGCGACTTCGGCAAAGTCCTCGCCGACAACGCGAAGGCCCGGCCGCGGACCGAGTTCCACGACACCATCAAGCGGATGCAGGCCGGCATCAACGCCGTCGCTGATTGCCGCAAGCCGGTCATCGCTGCTGTCGCGGGTTGGTGCATCGGCGGAGGCGTCGACCTCATCACCGCCGCCGATATCCGTTTGGCCAGCGCCGACGCGAAGTTCTCCGTCCGCGAGGTCCGCGTCGCCATCGTCGCCGACATGGGCTCACTCGCCCGCCTCGGCGGCATCATCGGCGAGGGGCACCTGCGTGAACTCGCCTTCACCGGCAAGGACATCGACGTCACCCGTGCCGAGAAGATCGGCCTGGTCAACGAGGTCTTCGCCGACGGCGAGGCCGTGCTCGCCGCCGCGCGGGCCGCCGCGCGCGAGATCGCCGATCTGCCGCCGCTGGTCGTGCAGGGCACCAAGACCGTGCTCGACCACTCGCGCCGCGCCACGGTGGAGGACTCGTTGCGCTACGTCGCAGCCTGGAACGCCGCCTTCCTCCCCAGCGAGGACCTGACCGAAGCCATCACCGCCACTTTCGAGAAGCGGCCGCCGAACTTCCAGGGCAAGTAGGACGGGTCCGCCGATGTCGGATGCGACGAGCCCCCGCCCGCGGATCGCCATCGACTGCGGCCAGACGGGCGCGCGGGTCCGGGTTACCGACCCCGACCGCCCTGAACCGGTGGTCGTCGAGTTGCCCGGCGTCCGCACCGACCACGCGGTCATCCCCCAGGTCGCCGATCTCGTCGAACAGGCGTTGGGCGGCCGGTCGCTGCCCGGCGCCGAACTCGCCGCGGGCGTCTCCGGTCTGACCCCGGGGGCGACCCGGCCCGACGAACTACTCGTCGCCTGCGCCGCCGCCGGTGTCACGCGGGTCGCCCTGGCCCACGACTCGGTCACGTCGTTCCTCGCCGCAAACCGCCTCGAACCCGGCGCGGTCGTCGCTGCGGGCACCGGTGTCGTCACCCTTGGCGTCGGATCGGCGACCGCCAAAGTCGACGGCTGGGGCATGTTCGGCGACGCCGGCAGCGGCTACTGGATCGGCCGCGCCGGGGTCGAGGCTGCGCTGCGCGCCTTCGACGGCCGTGGCGCGCCGACCGCCCTCACCGAACTCGCCCAAACGGAGTTCGGCCCGCTCGACGAGATCTACATGATCATGCAGGGCGACCCGCTGCGCGTGCGGCGCACCGCCGGGTTCGCCAAGATCGTCGCCGCCACCGCCGAGGCGGGTGACACCGTGGCACACGGCATCATCGAATCGGCGGCCGAAGAGCTGGCGGTGTCGGTGGGTGCCGCGCTGCGCGGCGCCGGATGGCGACCCGGAGATCCGTGGCGGGTCAGCTGGATGGGCAAGGTGATCACCACCAACCCGCAGCTGCAGGCACGTTTCCGCGACCTGGTGGCCACCGCGCAGCCGGGAATCACCACCGCCGACCCGTACGGCATCCCGCTCGACGGAGTGTCGCTGCTACTCGACCTGCCCGGCGACAATCCGATCACGCGGCTCGTCGCCGGTGCAGGCCGGTAACCGGTCAGTCCAGGCCGGCGGCCAGCGAGTCGGCGAGCGTCTTCGCGAACGCCGCCGGATCCTTCAACTCCCCACCCTCGGCGAGCAGCGCCAGGCCGTAGAGCAGTTGTGCCGTCGGCACCAGGGTCTCGCGCTCCGATTCCGCGGCGACGGCCTTGTTCAGTCCGGCCACCAGCGGGTGCGCGGGGTTGAGTTCGAGTGCCCGCTTCATGTGCGGCACCGGCTGCCCGGAAGCCCGGTAGAGCTTCTCCAACTGCGGTGACATCGAGTAGGCGTCACCGACCAGGCAGGCTGCGGAATCGGTGAGCCGGCTCGACAGCCGCGCCTCGGTGACGTCCTCGCCCAGAACCTGCCCCAGCCAGGCCAGCAGGTCGGCGAACTCCTCGCCCTGCTTCTCCTGCTCCGCCGCGGCGGCGGCCTTCTCCTCGTCGCTGCGTTCCGCGTCGAGGTCGACGGCACCCTTGGCGATGGAGACGAAGCTGTGACCGTCGAACTCGCCGACCGCGTCCACCCACATCTCGTCGACCGGGTCCGACAGCGTCAAGACCTCGATCCCTTTGGCCGCGAACGCCTCCATGTGCGGGGAGTTGCGGATCTGCTGCTGCGACTCACCGGTCATGTAGTAGATCGCGTCCTGGCCCGACTTCATGCGGCCGACGTACTCGGCGATGGAGGTGAGCGCCTCAGCGGCGGCGTCAGCTGGCGCATGCGTCGACGTGAAGGCACTGGCCTTCAGGATGGCCTCGCGGTTGTCGGGGTCGTTGACCAGGCCCTCCTTGAACACCCGACCGAAACCCCGCCAGAATGTCGCGTAATCGTCGGGGCGCGATGCCCGCAGCTCACCGACGGTGCCGACGATCTTCTTCGTCAGCCGTCGGCGGATGGCCCGGATCTGGCGGTCCTGCTGGAGGATTTCGCGCGACACATTCAGCGAGAGATCCGCGGCGTCGACGACGCCCGTCACGAACCGCAGGTACTCGGGCAGCAGGTCGGCGTCGTCCATGATGAACACGCGCTTGACGTAGAGGTGGATCCCGCCGCGCTGCTGCACCGAGAACAGGTCGAACGGGGGCTGCGTCGGCAGGAACAGCAGGGCCTCGTATTCGAAAGTGCCCTCGGCCTTGACGGACACGACCTCCAGCGGCGAATCCCAGGCGTGGCTGACGTGCCGATAGAACTCGGCGTACTCCTCGTCGGAGACCTCGTCTCGCGAGCGGGCCCACAGCGCCTTGCCGGAGTTGAGGGTCTGCCACTCGATGGTCGGCTCTCCCGGCTCCTCGCCCTCGGCGGGCGGCGGGGCGGGAACGGTGACCTCCATCCGGATGGGCCAGCTGATGAAGTCGGAGTACCGCTTGACCAGGCGCCGCAGCTCGGCGGGGTCGGCGTAGTCGTGCAGGTGGTCGTCGGTGTCGGCGGGCTTGAGGAGCAGGGTCACGCTGGTGCCCTGCGGAGCGTCCTGCACCGTCTCGATCGTGTACGTCCCGTCCCCGGTCGACTCCCACTTGGTGCCGGTGGTCTCGCCGGCTTTGCGCGTGAGCAGGGTGACCTTGTCGGCCACCATGAACGTCGAGTAGAAGCCGATGCCGAACTGCCCGATCAGTGCGTCGGAGGCCGCCGCATCCTTCGCCTCGGCAAGCTTGCGCCGCAGCTCCGCGGTGCCCGAGCGGGCCAGGGTGCCGATGAGTCCGACAACCTCGTCGCGCGACATGCCGATGCCGTTGTCGGCGACGACCAGGGTGCGCGTGTCACCGTCGACGGTCGGATCCAGCGTGATGTGCAGGTCACCGGTGTCGACGTCGAGGTCTTTGTCTTTCAACGACTCGATGCGCAGCTTGTCGAGGGCGTCCGAGGAGTTCGAGATCAGCTCCCGCAGAAAGCTGTCCTTGTTCGAGTAGACCGAGTGGACCATCAGGTCCAGTAGTTGGCGCGTCTCGGCCTGGAACTCCATCGTCTCCGGTGCCGCCATGGTCGCTTCATCCTTTCGTCGGGCCCGGCTTCAGAAATCGTTGAAGGGCCGGGCCGGGTTGGCAATTCCCGACGACAGTGTATTAGCGCACAGCGACAGCGAATTCTCGGGCATGACTGCCTATGCTGAGAACATGACGCCGGGAATGACGCTGCCGCGCCTTCTGTGCGTCCAGGCCCACCCCGACGACGAGACCATCTGGACGGGCGGCACCCTGGCCCGGCATTGCGCCGCCGGCGGGGAGGCCGATGTGGTGACCACGACGTGGGGAATCGGTCGGCCACGCCACCTCGAACTCGTCGAAGCACTGGCGACGCTGGGCCTGCCCCGCCCGCCGATCATGCTCGGCTACGCCGACGGCGGGGTCCCCGGCTCCGCCGACCTCCCTCCGCTGGTCGACGCACCCTTCGACGATGAGGTGCGGGCGCTGACCGCCCATGTGCGCGCGCTGCGGCCCGACATCATCCTCACCACCGACGCCTTCGGGATCTACGGCCACCCCGACCACATCCACACCCACCGCCTCTGCCTGGCAGCCGCCGAGGCGGCCGCCGAGCCCCACCTCTACCCCGACGAGGGACCGGCTTGGCAGGTGTCGTCGATCTATCTCGTCACGGTGAGCGAATCGCGTTCCCGAGCAGCCTGGGAGCAGGTGATGGCGGTCAAAGCGCCTGGCCGCAGCGTCGGCACCCCCGACGAGCGGATCGACGAGACGATCGACGTCCGCGACTTCCTGGACGTGAAGTGGGCCGCATTGCAGGCTCACCGCACCGAGTTCGCCCGCAGCAAGACGATGCGCGCGATTCGCACTCTCGACGCACCGGTGCGCGAGTCACTCCTCGGGTGGGAGTGCTACGTGCGGCGCGACCTCGTCGGAGGTGGGCGCAGCCTCGACCAGTGATGTCGAGCCGAACCGCAGCCGCACGACGAGGATCACCGCCGCGATGGTCACGACTTGCAGCGCAGCGCCGCCGATCAGCGGTGCGCGGGGCCCGAATTCCTGTGCCATCCACCCCATCAGCGGCGCACCGAACGGCGTGCCCCCCATCATCACCATCGCGTAGAGCGCCATCACCCGGCCCCGCAGGGACGGATCGCTGGTCGTCTGGACGAACATGTTGGTCGCCGTCATGGTCAACAGTCCGGCGAGCCCGACCACGGGCAGCACCAGCAGGTACGGGACATACCCGGGCATAGTGCCCAGTAGCGCCAACAGGACCGCGAATACCATGGCGGCACCGACGACGAACCGGAGCCGGGGCGTGCGACTGCGGCGTGCGGCGAGCAGCGCACCGGTCAACGAGCCGATGCCCATGACCGATCCGGCCCAGCCGTAGGCCTGTGCGCCGAGGTGGAATTCCGTGTTCACCATGACGGCGTTGGTGAGCTGGAAGTTCAATGCGAAGGTTCCGACCCCGAAGCCCACCCCCAGCGCGATGAGGAGATCGGGGCGCGCCGCGACGTAGCGAAAGCCCTCACGGATCTGGCCTTTCGCCCGTGCCACCGGCGAGGCGCGGTCCAAGTCGTCGGGCCGCAGTACCAACAGCGCGATGAGCATGGCGCCGTAACTGGCCGCGTTGGTGAGGATCGCCCACCCGCTGCCCCAGCCGGCGATGATGAGGCCCCCGACACCGGGGCCGACGAGACGCGCGGCGTTGAACGACGCACTGTTGAGCCCGATCGCGTTGGTCAGGTTCTCCCGACCGGCAACCTCGGTGACGAACGCCTGTCTCGTCGGCACGTCGACGGCCGCCCCGATGCCGAATATCAGCGCAAGTAAATACACGTGCCAGGTGCGCGCGACACCGCTGATAGCGAGCACCCCCAGGACGAGCGCCGAGCAGGCCATCCAGCCCTGCGTCAGGGCCAGTAGCAGCCGCTTGTCCATGCGATCGGCGAGCAGACCGCCGACCGGGGACAGCAGCAGCGAGGGCAGGAACTGCAGGGCGGTCGTGATCCCGACGGCGACGGCCGAGCCGTGCGACAGCTCGAGCACGAGCCACGCCTGCGCGACCCGCTGGATCCACGTGCCGATGTTGGAGACGAGGGCGCCGGTGAAGTAGATGCGGTAGTTGCGGTGCTGCAGCGACGCGAACATCCGTGACTCCCGCACTGCCATCAAGCCCTACCGCCCCTTCATCGACGTCCCGCAAGCCCGTTCTTCCGACGCTACTCCGATTGGCGCATGCGAGACTGTCGGCATGTCCTCACTGATGTTGCTCGACGGCGCGAGCCTGTGGTTCCGCTCCTTCTACGCGATCCCGGAGAAGGTAACCGCACCCGACGGCCGCCCGGTGAACGCGGTGCGCGGATTCCTCGACACCATTGCCGCACTGGTCGCCAAGCACGAACCGAGCCGTCTCGTCGTCTGCCTCGACCTGGATTGGCGACCCACGTTCCGCACCGACCTGATCCCCTCCTACAAGGCCCACCGGGTCGAGACGGCCGCAGACGACCAGACCGGTGTCGACGTCGAGGAGGTGCCCGATGCGCTGACACCGCAGGTCGACATGATCCTGACCGCGCTGCGGTGTGCCGGCGTCGCGACTGCCGGCGCACCCGGGTGCGAGGCCGACGACGTGATCGGAACCCTCGCCTTCGCCGAGGCGACCGACCCGGTTCTCGTGGTCAGCGGCGACCGCGACCTGCTCCAAGTGGTGGCCGACGATCCGGTGCCGGTGCGCGTCCTCTACGTGGGGCAGGGGCTGGCGAAAGCCCAGCTGATGGGGCCGGTCGAGGTAGCAGAGCGCTACGGGTTGACCCCCGCACGTGCAGGCACCGACTACGCGGAGATGTCGATGCTGCGGGGCGACCCGTCCGACGGACTGCCCGGCGTGCCAGGGATCGGCGAGAAGACCGCGGCGAAACTCCTCGTCGAATTCGGCAGCCTCGACGCACTGGAGGCAGCGGCCAAGACGGGGGCACCGGCCCTCAAGCCACGGGCCCGGTCATCGTTGCTGGAATCGGCCGACTACCTTCAGGCCGCGCGCACCGTCGTGTTCGTCAAGAACGACGCCGAACTCGTCGACCAGCCCGACGACCGACTCCCCGCTGCACCGGCCGATCCGGCGGCCCTGGTCGCCCTGGGCACCGAGCTGGGCATCGAATCATCCCTGCAACGGCTCGGCGCGGCGCTGTCCTGGCCATCGCCGTGACCGGTGGTCAGTGCGGCGCACCGACCTCGAAGCCGCCCTTGTTGTCGATGAAGGTCAGCGTGACCTTCTGCTGCCGACCCTCGATGGTGACGGTGCAGTCGAAGGAGTTCCCCTCCTTGACGCGCTCACCGCTGGGGCAGCTCACATTCGACAGCTTCTCCACCTGGTAGTTGTTCGTCAGGATCTGCTTGACCCCGTCCTGCGCGCCCGACTGCGACAGTGTCTTGGGTGCCCAGCCCGGAGCGATGAACGCCGTGAAAGCCAAGAGGCCGCCGACGACCAGCACCGCGATGAGCGAGCCGATGATGGCCTTGAGTGCGGTATTCGGGCCCGATTTAGCCTCGCCAGGTTGGCCCGGCTGCATTGGCTGACCGTAGGGCGGCTGACCGTACGGCGCCGGGCCGGTCTGGACCGGCAGCGGACCGGTTTGACCGTAAACCGGCAGCGGACCGGTTTGCCCGTACGCCGGCGGGGCGTACTGCGCGTACTGCCCGGGAGCCTGCGCCCCCGGCGGAACCGGATACGCCGGCTGCCCCGGCGCCGGGTATTGCGGTGCCGCATACTGGGGCGCATCGGTGTGTGGCGTCACCGCTGGTCCGGGCGGCGGATACGGAGCGGCCGACGGTTGCACAGCTGCTTCCGGCTGCGCCAGCTGATCGGGTCGGGCGGGCATCGGGTACTCCAGGACCGGCGGGGCCTCGGGCGCGGTCGGTTGCTCGACGACCTGCGTCGCATCCTGCGCCGGGTCGTTGCTCGACTCCCCGGAGCCTGGCTGCAGCGGATCGGTCATGGCGGTCCCTCCTCGTCAACGCGGCGCACCGGATTTGCGGTGGCAGACGGGGCCAACGCTACCGCAAGTCAGCCGATCTCGACCGCGACCACACCGCGGCGGATCGCACCAATCGCCGCGATCGCGGCGCGTCCTACGCCATCTCCCGGACCGGCGCATCCGGCGATCTGGTCGAGCAGATCGATGACCTGACGGTTCCAGCGGACGAAATCACCCGGCGAGAGGAGTTGTCCCGCCTCACCGGCGGCCATCAGCGATTCCGCCAACGAGCGGCCCGACGCCCACATCGCCACCGCGACCGAGAATCCGGTGTCTGGTTCACGCGTCGGGGAGACGCCGTGGCGCATTTCGACCTCGACGAGATCGCGCCAAATCCGGTTCGTGTCCGCCAGTGCGCCGCGCAATGCCGCGGACCCGGGCAGTCGGTCCGCCGCAGCCGCCGACTCGCGCCGCGACGTGTAGACCAGGCTGGCGACGACGGCCGCCAATTCCCGGGGTGCCAGATCACGCCACACACCCTCGCGCAGGCACTCGCTGACCAGCAGGTCGCTCTCGCTGTAGATCGAGCGCAACACCATCCCGGCGTCTGTGACAGTCTCGTCGGCGAGGTAGCCCAGCTCCGACAGCACGGCCACGACCTTGTCGAAAGTGATGGACAACTCCGAGGTCCGCTGTGCGATCTCCTCGTCGAGCGCGCGCACCTCGCGCAACAGCCGGTTGCGCTGCTGGGCGAGTCGCACCAGTTCCTCGTCGTCGGCGGTGCGATGAGCCGGGTGAGCCCTCAGCTGGGCCCGCATCCGGGCCAGTTCGGCGTCATCGGCGGCAGCCGCCCGTTTGCGCTGCTTGCCCTTGGGCAGGTCCACCCCCGTCGCCCGCAGCGCCGACGCCAGGTCACGACGCCCACGACCGGTGCGCCGGTCGACGTGGCGGGCCAGGCGCATGTTTCCCAGGACCTCGGGGGCGTTGAGGAAGTCGCGCACACCGACCCGGCCGCACCAACCGTCTTCGGCCAGCACCATCGGCTTCGGATCGACGATGTTCTCGGCGGGTTCCACGACGACGGCCGTACCGCGGTGCCGGTTGCCGTAGAGGCCGATGATCTGTCCCCGCTTGAGTCCGGCCAGCGCCTCGCCGATATCGAGCTGCGCGTCGTCGCGGCGGGCGAACCGGAGTTCGCGCTCGCGCCGACGGATGTCCTCGCGCAATTCCATGTACCCGACGAAACCCTGGTAGTCGGCGTCGTCGTCGACCGCCTCCTCGATGCCGCGCTGCTGCGCCGCACGCGCCAACTCACCGTCGACCTTGCGCAGCGAATGACGCAGGCCGTCGAGCTTGCGGGCACGCCCGACCACCGACCGGTCGGCCTGGAATTGGGCGAAGGAGCGCAGCAGCAGCTCGCGCGAACCGTCAAGACCGAGCCGGTCGATCAGATTGACCGCCATGTTGTACTCGGGCGTGAACGAGCTGCGCAGCGCGAACGTCCGCGCCCCGGCCAGGCCCGCGACCTCGGCGACCTGCATCTGCGGGGTCCACACGACGACCGCGTGCCCCTCGGTATCGATCCCGCGGCGCCCGGCCCGTCCCGTGAGCTGGGTGAACTCGCCCGGGGTGAGGTCGACGTGCGCCTCGCCGTTGTACTTGACCAAGCGCTCGAGCACCACCGAACGCGCCGGCATATTGATGCCCAGTGCCAGTGTCTCGGTGGCGAACACCACGCGGACCAGTCCGCGCACAAACAGTTCCTCCACCGCGTGCCGGAAAGTCGGCAACAGACCCGCGTGGTGGGCGGCGAACCCGCGCCCGATACCCAACCGCCACTGGTCGGCGCCGAGCACCTCCGCGTCCACCGGTGACAGCTCCGCCAGGTAGCGGTCGGCGATTTCGAGTGCCTGCTGCCGCTGCTCGTCGTCGAGCAGGTTGATGCCCGAGCGCACACATTGCGCCAGCGCACCGTCGCACCCGGCACGGGAGAAGATGAAGTCGATGGCCGGCAGCAGGCCGTCGCGGTCCAGCCGCACCACCATCTCCGGGCGCGACACCGGCCGTGTGCCGCCGCGCTGTCCCCCGGCTCGTCCGCGCCCACGGTCGCGCCCCCGCGTCCGCGGGCCGCGACGGTCATCGCGCTCGCCCGCCGACGACAGGTCGCGATGCGCGATATAGCGCGTCAGCTCCGGGTTGACGCGCTTGCCGCCCTCAGCGACGGTGCGCGGGTCGTACAGGTCGAACAGCCGGTTGCCCACCAGCATGTGCTGCCACAGCGGGACCGGCCGGATTTCGTCGACGATGACGGTCGTGTCACCGCGCACCGTTTGGATCCACGCGCCGAACTCCTCGGAGTTCGACACCGTCGCCGACAGGCTCACCACCCGCACCGACGGGTCGAGGTGCAGAATGACCTCCTCCCACACGGCACCGCGGAACCGGTCCGCCAAGAAGTGCACCTCGTCCATCACGACGTAGGACAGCCCGTTCAACGTCGGCGACTGCGCGTAGATCATGTTGCGGACCACCTCGGTGGTCATCACGACGACCGGGGCATCGGCGTTGATCGAGTTGTCGCCGGTCAGCAACCCCACGTTGCCCGCGCCGTGGATCGCCACCAGGTCGTGGAACTTCTGGTTGCTCAGCGCCTTGATCGGCGTCGTGTAGAAGCATTTGGTGCCGCTGGCCAGGGCCAGGTGGACCGCGAACTCCCCGACGATCGTCTTGCCCGCTCCGGTGGGCGCGCACACGAGCACGCCGTGGCCGGCGGCGAGGGCCTCACAGGCCTGCCGCTGGAAGTCGTCGAGGCGGAAGTCCAGGCGTGCTGTGAAGTCCGCAAGAGTAGTCATCGACTACAGGATGTCATCGAAGTTCTGTTCGTCGCGAACCGATTGTCGGGTGGCACCCGCGGAGGCGGGAATCTGGCTGGCCACCGGCCGGGCGCTCGGCGCCGGGATCGGGCTCGCCTCGTCGTCGGACAGATACTCGATCGCACTCCGCTTGCGGGCTTTGCGCCTGTCGTTGACGCGGGCCACCTGGATCGACAGTTCGAGCAGGACGGTGAGCGACAGCGCCAGGGCCAGCATCGTGAACGGGTCTTGTCCGGGCGTCACGACCCCGGCAAATAGGAACATGCCGAAGATCAGGCCGCGCCGCCATTGCTTGAGGCGCTGGTAGCTGAGGACGCCGATCATATTGAGTGCGATCAACAGGATCGGCAATTCGAAGCTGATCCCGAAGATGATCAGGAGGTTGAGGATGAACCCGAAGTACTTGTTGCCGTCCAGCGCGGTGGTCTGCACCTCGCTGCCGACGCTGAGCAGGAAGTGGAAGGCCTTGCCGACGACGAGATAGGCCAGCACGGCTCCCATGACGAACAGGAAGCTGGCCGTCGCGACGAAGCTGAATGCGTAACGCCGTTCGTTGCGGTGCAGGGCGGGCGTGATGAACCGCCACAGTTGGTAGAACCAGATCGGCGCCGCCAAGACGACACCGGCGGTCATGCCGACCTTGAGCCGCAGCATGAACTGGTCGAACGGCCCGGTCGCCAGCAGTCGGCACTGCCCATCGGGCGAGAACGACGCGCGCACGTCCTGGGGCAGGCTGCAGTACGGACCGCGTAGCAGCTCCCCGAGCGACTCGAGCCGCCACACGCCTTGCGAGTACCAGATGAACCCGACGACCGTGGTCGCCGCGATCGCCACCAGCGCGATGATCAGACGGCTGCGCAGCTCACGCAGGTGGTCCACCAACGACATGGTGCCGTCGGGATTGACCTTGCTGCGGCGGCGGCGAGGGTCGAAGGGGATGCGCACAGGTGGGGTGGGCTAAGCCGTTTTCTTCTCCGACGCGGGGTCGGCATCAGCGGCCTTCTCCCCCGGCGGCAGTTCGCGCGGCGCGGCTTCGGGCGCATCGGCCGTCTTGCCGTCGCCGGTCATCTCGCGCATCTCACTCTTGAAGATCCGCAACGACTGCCCCAGTCCGCGGGCAGCAGCCGGCAGCTTCCCCGCCCCGAACAAGACGACGAAGATGATGGCGATGATTGCCCAGTGCCACGGGCTCATTGCTCCCATTGGACGAACTCCTGCTCGATCGGGTCGTGAACTCGGTGTCGAGTCTACGCGACCGCCCGCTACCGGTAGTGCGCGCGCGCCGCGACGGCCCGACGGGACACTTCGGCAGCCACCTCCGGCTCGTCGACCACGCGGATGGAGCCCCCGGATCCCAGGAGAAAGCGGACGAGCCATTCGGCCGACCCGTAGCGCACCCGGGCCCGTACCGGGCGAGTCGGGTCATCCGACGGTTCGTCGAGCAGATCGACCAGGTAGTTCTCGATGACCCACGCCGCACCCGGGTCGATCTCCAGCTCAGCGGTGAGCAGGACCTCGTCCTCCCAACCGGCTGGCGGGGGCGACTGTACCGCCTGTTCGGGCGGAGCGGCCGGCTCATCGAGACGCTGTGCCGCCTCGATCCGGTCGAAGCGGAACAGCCGTGTGTCCTCTGACGAGCGGCACCAGGCCTGCAGGTAGGCGCTGCCGTCGATCAGCTGGACGGTGATCGGGTCGACGATCCGCTCGCTGATCGTGTCGCGCGACGGGGTGTAATAGCGGATCCGCAGCGCCCGATGTTCACGGACCGCGGCGTGCACCTCCTCGAAGACGGCGTCGCGGCCGCTCGAGGGCGAATCGTCGTCGACTGCCTGGCCTGCCTGTGCCGCCTCACGCGCAGCGGCTGCCGCGGCCGCCAATTCTTCGCCGCGGGCCCGCAGGCCCTTCTTCTTCTTGCGGTGCACCGGCACGGCCATGGCCGCCTCGATCTTGGCGATCGCCCGTCGCGTCGCATCGGTGTCCACGCCCGCGATATCGGCGAGTGTCGCCAACGCGGTCTGCAGCAGCGCCGCTTCGGCCCCGGTCAGCCGCAGCGGTCGGTCCATTCCCGCCGTAAACGCAACCCGGACATACCCTGAGTCGTATTGAACGTCGATGAGGTCCTCGAAACCGTTTTCCCGATGACCGCAGACGAACAGCTGCTCGATGTCTTTGGTCAGCTGCGCCGTGGTGATACCGAGGTCGGCGGCCGCCTCGTCGAGCTCGATGCCGTCACGCGCGGCCAGGTAGGGCACCATCGCCAATAGTCGGGAGAACCGCGATACCGACGGGGCGGCCATCACGCCACCGCCATCGCGTCGAGGGCCGCGACGACCGAGTCGCGCAGCGACTGCGGTTCGCGCACGACCGCATCAGGTCCGGCTGCCAGGACCGCGCGTGTCAGAGCGGTGCTCGAGTCGTACTCGATGACCAGGTCGTCGCCGTCGACGCCGTCGAGCTGCGCAGGCACCGCGCTCACCGCGAATCGGCGCAGTCCGTCGGCCCGATCGGCGGCCACCCAGACACGGGCCGTGGTGACCGTCTCGCGAAACGCCGCGTCGACCGATTCGGCCACGGCGTCGCGCAGTCCGTCGCCGGTCACGGCGGGGGTGAAGGCCGCCACCGGTCCGGTCGGTGTCACCTCGGTGATCCGCGACAGCCGGAAGGTGCGTCGCTCGTCGCGGTCGCGGTCATGACCCAGGACGTACCAACGACCCCGTCTGGTCACCACCCCCCAGGGCTCAAGCACGCGCTTGACCGCCTTGGCGCCCGGGCGCTGGTAGACCAGTTCGACCGCCTGACGCTTCTCACTGGCCTCCAGCAGTGCGCGCAGCACCCGCTCGTCACCGGTGCCGCGCCCGGCCACGGCGGCCGGGCCGATGCCCCACTCCTGGTCGGCGGCTACGTCGATCCCGGCGGCGCGCAGTTTGAGCGCCGCGCTCTGCGCGATCTCCGCGACCTCGGAGCTGTCCCAGAGCGCGGTGGCCAGTGCGACCGCCGCCGCCTCGTCGGGCTCGAGGTGGATGTCGGGCAGTTCGTAGCGCTCCCGGTCGATCCGATAGCCGTCCTCGGTCTCTCCGAAGCCCGAGGTCGGGCCGGTGATGACCGGAATACCCAATTCACGCAGGTCGGCTTTGTCGCGTTCGAACATGCGGTAGAAGGCGTCGTCGCTGCTGTCGTTCTCGTAGTAGCCGCCCACGTTGGCGCGGATGTACTCGGCGGAGACGAACTGTCGGGTGGACAGCAGGCAGATGACGAGGTTGAGCTGTCGCTCGACTTTCTCGCGTTTGGGCACGACTACCAGGGTAATGCCACCTACATCGAGGCGATGAGCCGATCGACACGCTCGTCGACCGAGCGGAACGGATCCTTGCACAGCACGGTGCGCTGTGCCTGGTCGTTCAGCTTGAGGTGGACCCAATCGACGGTGAAGTCGCGCCCGGCGGCCTGGGCGGCACTGATGAACTCGCCGCGCAGCCGGGCCCGGGTCGTCTGCGGCGGTGTGTGCACCGCCGCCTCGACGGCCTCATCGGTGGTGACCCGGGAGATCAAACCCTTGCGGGTCAAGACGTCGGCGACACCGCGCCCCGGCTTGATGTCGTGGTAGGCGAGGTCGAGCTGGGCGATCTTCGGATCACCCAGGTCGATGTCGTAGCGGTCGAGGTAGCGGTTGAACAGTTTGCGCTTGATGACCCAGTCGATCTCGGTGTCGACGGCGGAAAAGTCGTCGGATTCGACGGCGTCGAGCATCCGCCCCCACAGATCGACGGTCTTGGTCAGCATCTCGTCGGGTGCACGGTTGGCCAGATGGTCCACCGCGCGCGCGTAGTACTCGCGCTGGATGTCCAGGGCACTGGCCTCGCGCCCGCCGGCCAGCCGCACCGTCCGGCGGCCCGTGGGGTCGTGACTGATCTCGCGGATCGCCCGGATCGGGTTGTCCAGGGCGAAATCGCGGAAGCTCATGCCAGCCTCGATCATCTCCAGCACCAGCAGCGCCGAACCGACTTTCAGCATCGTGGTCGGCTCGGCCATGTTCGAATCCCCGACGATCACGTGCAGGCGGCGGTACTTCTCGGCGTCGGCATGAGGCTCGTCGCGGGTGTTGATGATCGGACGTGAGCGCGTCGTCGCGCTCGACACGCCCTCCCAGATGTGTTCGGCGCGCTGCGACAGACAGAACTGCGCCGAACTCGGCGTCGCGAGCACTTTGCCCGCTCCGCAGATCAACTGCCGGGTCACCAGGAACGGGAGCAGGACGTCGGAGATCCGGGAGAACTCGCCCGAGCGCACCACCAGGTAGTTCTCATGACACCCGTAGGAGTTGCCCGCCGAGTCGGTGTTGTTCTTGAACAGGTAGATGTCGCCGCCGATGCCCTCGTCGGCCAGTCGGTTCTGTGCGTCAACGAGCAGGTCGACGAGGATCCGCTCACCGGCCCGGTCGTGGTTGATCAGCGTGAGGATGTCGTCGCACTCGGCGGTCGCGTACTCCGGGTGCGAACCGACGTCGAGGTAGAGCCGTGAACCGTTGTCGAGGAACACGTTGGAGCTGCGACCCCACGACACCACGCGGCGGAAGAGGTAGCGCGCAACCTCGTCAGGACTCAGGCGGCGGTGTCCCCGGAAGGTGCAGGTGACCCCGAATTCGGTCTCGATACCCATGATCCGGCGCTGCATGGCTCAACCCTTCTTCGACGATCGGCCGCCGTCCAGCAGAGTGGATACCTCGTCATGGCCCAGGCGTCGGAACGCCCGGCGCGGCCGAGTGCGGTCGAGCACGGCGACTTCCAGGTCGGCCGCCGTCAGCTCGCGCGGCGCTGCCGTAGCGTCGCCACCGTTGCCCGCCGGCGCCGAGACCGGCGTGGACAGCGCGTCGACGGCGACCCGCAGGGCCGCCGCCAACTCCAGGCCCGGCTCGAATGATTCGGCGAGGGCCGTGGTGATCGCGTCGGTGTGCCCGCCCATCACCAGGAACCGGGTCTCGTCGACCACCGAGCCGTCGTATCCGATGCGGTAGAGCTGCGACGGGGTGTCGCGGCCCGGTTTGGCGACCTCGGCGACGCAAAGCTCCACCTCGTAGGGCTTTGGCTGCTCGGTGAACACGGTGCCCAGCGTCGTTGCATAGGCGTTGGCCAGGGACAGGCCGCTGACGTCAGCGCGGTCGTAGCTATATCCACGCAAGTCGGCGAGCTGGATACCGGCGCGGCGCAGGCTTTCGAACTCGTTGTACTTGCCGACCGCGGCGAATCCGATGCGGTCGTAGATCTCCGAGATCTTGCGGAGCGTGTTCGACGGGTTCTCCGCG
>DLKD01000131.1 GCA_002477755.1 Gordonia sp. UBA7599 | reverse complement strand
ATGGCAAAGAAGGCTCTGGTCAACAAGGCCAACAAGAAGCCCAAGTTCGCCGTGCGCGGCTACACGCGTTGCAACAAGTGCGGTCGTCCGCACTCGGTGTACCGCAAGTTCGGCCTGTGCCGCGTGTGCCTGCGCGAAATGGCGCATGCCGGCGAGCTGCCGGGCGTGCAGAAGTCCAGCTGGTGAGCTGACGGTCCGTCCGGACCGCATACACGAACAACTCGACGACCCCGCCACGTGAGGCGGGGTCGTCGTGTGGTCTGGCCGGGTGCTTTCCCGGGGCGGTACGGCCTACCGCGGTCCCGCTCATGCCGAGGCGTCGTGGATGAAGGTGCGTCCCAAGGAGAGCAGTCGACGATCGGCCGTGACGAACGTGAGATTCTCGGCCCTCGCTTGGGCCACCAGTGCGCGGTCGAACGGGTCATGTCCGAGCAACTCCGGAAAGTCTGCAAGTAGCTCAGCGTGCTCACCGGTAAGGGGCATCTGACGCAGGCCCTCCTCTTCGAGCGCCGCCGAGAGCGTGTTCGGCAGATCGATCCGACCCATGAGTGCCTTGATCGTCAACTCCAACACGCTCACAGCCGAGTAGTAAACGGGATGCTGGCTAACCAGCAGTTCCTCCGTCTTGGAACCCAGTCGACCATCCCCGCGAAGCAGCCAGATCAACACGTGACTGTCGAGCAAGAGCATGGCTCAGACCTCGTCGAACATCGCAAGGATCTCGGCTTCGGTTTCCTCGGTGAAGGCATCCTCCCAGTTCGGCCCACCGAACCCCGGTCGCCCTCCGATACGGACGGGGCGATGGGCGACTGCCTTCCACTCCATGATCGGAATCCCGGCGCGTGCGACGATGACGGTTTCGCCCTTCTCGACCTCGCGAGCAAGCTTGGACATCTGGGTCTTGGCTTCGTGGATGTTGACGGTGATCGGCATACCACCAAGGTTAGTCCATTTGGTCCACTTGGTCTATTGGACTAACGTATGCTGCCGGGCGTTTCACCCGTCACCCGTTTGAAGGCCGCTGCGAACGCGGCTTCCGAGGCGTACCCCAGACGCGTTGCCACTGCGGCGACGGTGGACCGCTCGTCGCGCAGCAGGGTGATGGCCCGCTGCATCCGGATCGCGGTGACGTAGCGCATCGCCGACTGCCCCATCAGTTCGGTGAAGCGTGCCGAGAATGCCGAGCGCGACATGCGTGCCACCCGGGTCAACGATGCAATGTCCCATTCGCCGCCTGGATCTGAGTGGATCGCGGTCAGGACCCGCGAAATATCCGGGTCACGCAGGGCCGCCAACCACCCGCGCTGCGGCGACTGCTGCATGTGAAACCGGAACGCCTGCACGACGAGGGCATCCGACAATCGGGCCAACAGCACGTCGCCGCCGTCCGCAGGCGAGGTGGTTTCGGCTCCGAGCGCGTCGATCAACGGGCCGACCGACAGCGGTCCGCTCGAGGGTGCGACGACGACGCGGGGAAGTGCGGTGAGGACCGGGTGGCCGGTGGCGGGCACGACGAAGGCGCCGCATAGCAGGGTGCACGGGCCGGTGCCGACCAGGGAGTGCGAGTCGCCGCGCGGCAGGATGACCACGTCACCGGCGACGAGTCGGGTGGTCTCGCCGTCGCCCAAGTCCAGGTCGCACTCACCCGCGGTCACCGCGTGCACTCCGCGCAGCCCGTCCTGGTTGAACGGAACGCGGAACGGGCCGTCATACTCCAGCCAGCGGTACCCGACGTGGGTGAAGTGGAGTTCGTCGACGACGGCGGTCAGCGCGTCCATCGTCGTCTTTGGACGAATGCGCAGGATTGCCGGACGCTCACGGATTCATTGTGCCGCGCCTCGTCCGTAGCGTCGCTGCCATGACACAAACACACACCGAAACGCACCCATCGACGGCCGCACTCATCGCCGGCTTTGCTCAGGTCAAGCTACCCGTCACCGATCTGGCCCGCAGCATCGCGTGGTACCGCGACGTGTTGGGGCTGCGCCATTGGACCGAGTTCTCCGAGGAGGGACAGGTGCGCGGCGCGGGCCTGATCGACCCCGATGGCCGGTTCAACATCGCTCTGCGGCTGCGCGAGCACTGCGCCGGCACACCCGATCTCACCGGCTTCGACGTGGTGGCCTTCACCCCGGCATCGCGTGCCGCGATGGACGATCTCGCCGCTCACTGCGATCGACTCGGCGTCGCCCACGGCCCGTGCGTCGAGGGGCCGGAGGGTGCCCGCCTGGACATCCCTGATCCCGACGGAACCGTGCTGCGGTTCTACCACTTCACCGCGCCGACCGACGGGTTCACCGGAGTGGTGCTCGACGACGGTGTGACGACCGCGACGTACCCCGCAACGCGCTTGACGGTGGTGGGTTGATCGGGGACCGCATCGGGGACCGCAAGCTGGTCCTGGTCAGTTCGGCGTTATCGGCCACAACCGGCCCAAGCCCTGGTGTTCCGGGCGATAGATTGGACATGTGGAAATCACCCTCATGCACACCGTCGACGGTCGTAAGAAGCTGCACCTCGACGACTACATCGCCGAGCTGGCCCGCTTTGAGGCGGAAGGATTCCGCCGCATCTGGGCCACGCAGATGCCCAACGATCCGGATGCGCTGACGGTTCTCGCCGTCGCGGGGCGGGAGGTGCCGCGGATCGAATTCGCCACCGGTGTCCTGCCCATCCAGCCGCAACACCCGATGAACCTCGCCCAGCGGGCGCTGACCGTCAACGCCGTCACCGGAGGCCGATTGGTGCTGGGTATCGGGCTGACCCACCAAGTCGTCACCGAGGGCATGTGGGGTATCCCGTACAACCGGCCGGTGCGGCGCATGGCCGAGTTCCTCGACGGTTTGCTGCCGCTGCTTTCAGGCGAAGCGGCTGACGCGGCTGGCGAGCTCACGACGACCCGCGGTGCGATGAGCCTCACCGAGGTGCCCGCGCCGCCGGTCTACCTCGCCGCACTGGGTCCGCAGATGTTGAAGCTGGCCGGTGCCCGCACCGCCGGCACCGTCACCTGGATGACCGGGCCGAAAACCCTCCGCGACCACATCGTCCCGAGCTTGCGTACCGCCGCGGAGTCGGCCGGACGTGCCGCGGGCGACGTGCGGACCGTCGCGTTTCTGCCCGTCGCCGTCACCGACGATGTCGACGGGGCGAAGGAGTCCGCAGCGCGTCAGTTCCGCATGTATAACTCGCTGCCGTCGTATCGCGCCATGCTCGACCGCGAGGGCTACGACACCCCCGTGGACGCCGCGATCATCGGCGACGAGGCGACGGTCACCGCGCGGCTGGGCGAACTCGCCGACGCCGGCGTCGACGAGTACGTCGGCATCGTCTTCGACCGCGACGCGGGGGTGCGTGACCGCACCCGGGAATTGCTGCGCAAGCTCGACAGCGTCTGAGCCGCGGTATCGGTCAGATGCCGCCGCGGGCCAGGCGGTCGACGACGTCGATGAACAAGTCGATCTCGTCGGTCGTGTTGTAGAACGCGAACGACGGCCGCACCGTCTGCTCCACCCCGAGGCGGCGCAGAATCGGCTGCGCGCAGTGGTGCCCGGCGCGCACGGCGATGCCTTCTGCGTTGAGCGCCTTGCCGACTTCGAGGGGTTCATGACCGGCCAGGACGAAGCTCAGTACGCTGGCTTTTTCGTCGGCGGTGCCGATGATCCGGACGCCGGGGATCGCGGCCAGCCGCGGTGTCGCGTACTCCAGCAGGAGGTGCTCGTACGCGGCGATGCGCTCGATTCCCAGGTCGGCGACGTAGCGCAGCGCGGTGCCCAGCCCGACCGCGTCGGCGATGTTGCCGGTGCCGGCCTCGAACTTGTTGGGTGGACCCTGGTAGATGGCGCGCTCAAGCGTCACGTCGGCGATCATGTTGCCCCCGCCCTGCCACGGCGGGGTGTCGGCAAGCGCGTCCTCGGTGCCGTAGAGGACGCCGATCCCCGTCGGCCCGACGATCTTGTGTCCGGAGAACACGAAGAAGTCGGCGCCGAGGTCGACGACGTCGATCGGCATGTGAGGGATCGACTGCGCGCCGTCGATGAGGACGCGTGCACCGTAGCGGTGCCCGATTTCGACGATCCGCTTGGCCGGTGTCACCGTGCCCAGCGCGTTGGACACCTGGGTGGCCGCGACGATCTTGGTGCGCGGGCCGACGAGGCGTTCAAGCTCGTCGAGCAGCAGGTTGCCCCGGTCGTCGACCGGTGCCACCTTGATGACGGCACCGGTCTGCTGGCTGACCAACTGCCACGGGACGATATTCGCGTGGTGCTCGAGATGGGTGATGACAATCTCGTCACCCTCACCCAGGTGCTTGGCGCCCCACGACTGCGCGACGAGGTTGATGGCCTCGGTCGTGCCGCGTACGAAGACGATGTCCTCGCTGCGGGGGGCGCCGATGAACTTGGCGACGGTGTCACGCGCATCTTCGTAGGCGTCGGTCGCGCGGGCGGCCAGTTCGTGGGCCGCGCGGTGGATGTTGGAGTTCTCGTGCTCGTAGAAGTACGAGATCCGGTCGATCACCGCCCGCGGTTTCTGCGTCGTCGCCGCGTTGTCGAACCACACCAGCGGCCGGCCGTTGACCGTCTCGGACAGGATCGGGAAGTCGCGGCGTACCTCCTCGACGTCGAGCGGACGGTCGCCGGTCGTCGCGACCGACGGCGGCTCCGGTTCGACGACCTCGATCGACGCAACTTCTGGCCCGGACTCGTCGACGCTCTCCTCGGCGGGAGCGGCGTCGACGAAGTAGTACGGCGAAGCGCCGGCCGCGCCATCGGCGAAGTAGAACTGCGGGACCGCGGTGAGTTGCTCGAGTGCGGATCCGCTGGGGGCGGCTGCCCCCGGGGCGACGGTTGGTAGTCCTACCGGTCCGGGGACGTGCGGGACGAACGGCGCACCGGTCCCGGTGACGATCCGCTGTGCGGAGGCGTAGAGCTGGCCGGCGAGCGCCGACAGTTCCGCGGTGCTCGCCGGCCACTCGCCATCGGCTTGGGCGGAGCGGAACTCGCGCGGTTCGTTGGGCAGGCGCGGCTCAGGAGTAGTCATGGAAGTTGTCCACCGCGACGTCGTCGAGCACCGCGAGGGCGTCGTCGGTCAGCGCGGCCAGGGACGTGTACAGCGTGACGAGGTACGACGCGACGCCGGCACGGTCGATCCCCGAGAAGCGCACCGCCAGGCCCGGCGTCTGGCTCTGGCCCTCGAGTTCAGGCTGGAAGAGGCCGACGACGCCCTGGCGTTCGACGCCAGTGCGGACCAGGATGAACTTGGTCTTGCCCTTCTCGACGGGCACCTTGTCCGACGGGATGATCGGGATGCCGCGCCACGTCAAGAACTGCGAGCCGAAGAGGCTGACCGTGGCTGGCGGGACACCGCGGCGGGTGGCCTCGCGGCCGAACGCGGCGACGCCGAGCGGGTGGGTGAGGAAGAAGCCCGGCGACTTCCAGACCTTGGTGATCAGCCCGTCGAGGTCGTCCGGGGTGGGCGGGCCGGTGAGAGTGGCGACGCGCTGCTCGGGGACCGCCTGCGCCAACAGCCCGTACTCGGGGTTGTTGATGAGTGCGGACTCCTGGTGCTCCTTGATGGTCTCAATGGTCAGCCGCAGTTGTTCGGCGACCTGGTTGTGCGGGCTGGAGTACAGGTCGGAGACGCGGGTCTGGATGTCCAGCGTCGTCGCGATCGGACGGAGCGTGAACTCGCGCGGGTGGGTCTCGTAATCGACGTAGGTCTGGGGCAATTGGCCGTCGAGGTCGGACTCGCCCTGCGCGACGTGGACCGACACCCGGTCGGGGTTGGCCACGCGGTTCACCCGGTAGATACCGGCCTCGACGGGGACCCATTGCAGTAGGTCAAGGAGCCAGCGAGGGGTAATCGTCTCCAGCTGGGCGTTGGTCTTAGTGGCGTTGGCGAGTTGCCGTGCGGCGAGATCGCCGAGCGCCTGGGACTCATTCTGCGGGTTGGTCACTGGAATCCTCCGTCTCGGGGCAGGGTGTGCCGTCTCGGGGGCCAAGTATGCGCCGCGAGCAGGTCGATTGACAGTAGATCCGCGGCACCCGCGGACGGGCAACCACCGCGGGGTATTGGACTCACTGCGAGCAGAACCCGCCATCGTTGCCCGACTTGCGGCACTGATCGCCTACCTTGACAGTCATGGCTTGTTCCCTGTCGAGGCGAATGCACGACGCCGTCGTCGTCGCGCCCGGCTGTCGGTGTCGATGAACGACGGCTCGTCCGTCGACTTCTTGCACCGCAATCCTCCTCATCGCTAGGGAAGAACTCCATGTCCGAAACCGCATCGGCGGCCCCACTCTGGCTGTCCGAGACTGTCTTGCCTGTTAGTACGTGGCCGTCTGAAACTGCCGCGATCGCG
Source organism: Gordonia sp. UBA7599 (assembly GCA_002477755.1). GTDB lineage: Bacteria > Actinomycetota > Actinomycetes > Mycobacteriales > Mycobacteriaceae > Gordonia. The sequence continues at coordinate 47,894 of DLKD01000131.1, read as the reverse complement.
CCGTCGGCGATACTCTCTGTGCCGCGCCCGGCACCCTTCGCCCGGTTGACTCGCTACCGCGGCGGCACGTACTCGCCGACGGTCGGCCGGGTCCGATTCGCCGATGGGGCACAGGCGCGCACCGACCTGATCCGGCTCAACCCCGACGTCGGCGCCTACTCGCTGGACTTCAACGGCATGGTCACCGACAGTCCCACCGTGTATCGCCCGCATTCGTGGGACGAGGTGACCGGCGCCTACGCCGCCCGGTTCCGGTCGGCGGCGATCTCGGCTCTGCTAGCGCAGTCCTATCCCCACGTCGGTCTGGCAGAGCTCAGTAGTCGGCTGCGTGCCGCGGGCTACCCGCTGAACTGCGGAAACCTGCGGGAACACCAGGCGATAGCTGCTACGCAGGCGGCGATCTGGCGGCTGACCAACAACTTGTCCCTCGACACGGCTCCGGTCGACGTCCCGATCGGCGTCACGACGATCACGTCCGACGGTGGGACCGTCGTCGAGGTGGAGTTCGCCGAGCCGGTCGTCCTTGGAGGCTTCGCACTCGTGCTGGGATCGGACCTTCCTGCTGACCGATTCGCCGTGCGTCTTCTCAAGCCCACCGGTCACGGATGGGCGACGGTCGGCGGTTCAACCTTCACCACTAACGACCGCGGACAACATCAGCGCCGGCTGGGGGAGGCCGCGACTATCAGCGAGGCTCCGCGCGGATCGGGCCCGGTCGGGTACCGCACCTATCGGATCGAGGTGTCCGGCGCGGGCCGAGTGACGGTCGGCGACCTGCGGTTCTGCGTGTCCGGGGCACCGCGCTTTGCCAACGAGGCACCGATCGTCGCGCTGTACGAGTATCTGTTGGCCGGTACTCGGGCCACGCCCGCGGCTGATCAGCCTCTGCCGGTACAGCCGTGGGTGCTGTTGGCCGACGACGATGCCGCAATCGGGCTTACGCCGCTGATCACCCTGCGTTGATTCCCCCGCGTTGATCACGCTCGGCTGATCACCCAGGGCTGATGGGCGTGGGCCCGTCCTTCTCCAGGAGGAAGAAGTAGGGCTGGTCAGCCCCGCGCTGGTCCATCACGCCGAGGAGCGTCGTGTCGTCGACGCGGCGGAAGTGGTCGATGACGGGGATGTCGTCGTAGACCATCGCCGCGCCGCTGGCGCCGCGGTAGGAGATGACGCGCAGGCGGGCGCGCGGCTTGCGGGTCCGCAACCCGCGGAAGGCGGCGCGTCCTCCCGGTGGCATGACGCGGGGAACGCGCGACGCGACGCCGGTCAGTGTGTTCATCGGCACGAGCTTGGGGTTCACCGCATACAGGTCGCCGGGTTCGCCGAACAGCAGCGGGTGGACGGTCTCGGCGTCGATGAACTCCTTGCCATACCACCCGGTCAGACCCAGTAGGCCGTCCATCGGGTGGCCAGTGGGTATTTCCGAGCCGCGCCAGCGCCCGATCATCTCGTCGACGGTCACAGGTGCGAGGGCGTCGAACAACTCCTGGGCGGCGATGGTGCTCAGGCCCGACCGAAGGTCTTGCGCAGTGGTCATGGTGGATCCTCTCAGCGCAGTGTCACGGCGGTCTCGGACACCGTGAAGCCGTGGTCGGTCTTCGTATCGTCGCAGCTGACGCCGGTCGCCTCGGCAATCGTGCAGGTGATCGGCCCGACGGTCAGCGTCCGACCGTAGGGGAGGGGTCGGGAGTTGCGCGATTCGGGATAGAACCGGGCGTCACCCATGGAGATGAGCATGGCCTTCTGATTGCGCGTCGACATCACCACGGCGTTGGGTGCGACCATGACCTCGGGGGCGCCGGAGCCCGGGACACGTGGCACGAAGTCGGGGAAGTGGCCGTGGCAGCCGGTTTCCGAATCGGGCTGGGCGGCGAGAATCGCGCACTGCCACTTCCCCGACGGGGAGGTGAAGTAGTAGTTGCCGCCCACGGCGTAGTCGGCCGGGTTCACCGCGCCTGACGCGAGTTTGGAGGAGCTGGGCTCTGCCATGTCTGCTTCTACGGGCGAGGTGGGCGCGGCGGATTGTCCGACGGTGGTCGTGACGGTCACCGTCGCCGACGCGTCGTCAGTACTGCTGGTCGAGCGATCACACCCGGTCAGGCACAGCACACCGACGGTGAGTACGACGACGGTGGATTTCACGAGAGGCGGGCGGCCGTTCCATGTGAGTGCCATAGCGCCACGCTACCGATTTTCGACGACGAGGCGGCCTTGTATCGAGGACTCGTTCCAGGGCATGCCCGGCGGTGCACCGCCGTAGGCTCGCCGATGTGGGCGGAGAAGATGAGAAGGCTGACAGCGTGGCGGAGTTGCGCGGGGACTTGGAACAGATCGTGGGTGGCACCCACGTCCTGACCGACCCCGACGTCGTCGCCGGCTATGTCACCGACTGGACCGGCAACTGGCACGGGCACACCGCGGCGGTGGTGCGGCCCGCGAACACCGACGAGGTCTCGCGGGTGCTCGCACGCTGTCACCGCGCCGGTGTGGCAGTGGTCCCGCAGGGCGGCAACACCGGTTTGGTCGGCGGTTCGGTGCCACTGCACGGCGAGGTCGTGTTGTCCACGGCTCGACTGAACCGCATTGAGGAGGTGGACGCACTCGGCTGCACGCTGGCGGCCGGAGCGGGCGTACGGGTGGCTGACGCCCAGCGCGCCGCAGCCGGTCATGGACTCGCGTTGGGCGTCGATCTGGCGTCGCGGGAATCGGCGACGCTGGGCGGCATAGTGGCCACCAACGCTGGCGGCATCGCCTTCGTCAAGCACGGCAATACCCGCGCCCAGGTGCTGGGGCTCGAGGCCGTGCTCGCCGACGGCCGGGTGCTGACCCGGTGGGCGGCACTGCCCAAGGACAACATCGGCTACGACCTGCCCGGTCTGCTCACCGGCTCGGAGGGGACGCTCGCGGTGATCACCCGAGTGTTGTTGCGACTGGTGTTTCCGGCGCAGGCCACGGCGACGGTGTTGGTCGGAGTTGACGACGCGGGTGCGGCGCTCTCGCTGCGCGACGCCATCCTCGAAGCCGGTCTGACGCTGGAGGCGGCGGAACTGATGACCGACGACGGACTGGATCTGGTCTGCGCCGAGAAGGATCTGCGGTACCCGTTCGATGACCGTGCTGCTTACACGGTGCTACTCGAGGTATCCGGACCCGACGATCCGGAGGGGTCGCTGGTCGAGGTGCTGGCGCGCTGCGCCGGAGTCGTCGACGGGACGGTGGAGAAGGGCCACGCCGAGCGTCTGTGGCACTACCGCGAAAGCCACACCGAGTCGGCCGCGTCATCGTCGGTGACCCCCGTGCTCAAGCTGGACATCTCCGTGCCGGTGCGTGAGATCGGCGGCTTCCTGGCTGAACTCCCCGAACTGTTGCGCGCCGACCACCCAGGCATCCGGCCACTGAACTTCGGACATTTCGCCGACGGCAACATCCACGTGAACCTGCTCGACGTGCCGCCCGAGCAGCGCGAGGAGGTGACCGACGCCGTCTTCCGCCTCGTCGCGCAGTATCAGGGCAGCATCAGCGCCGAGCACGGCATCGGACGGGCGAAGAACCCGTGGATCGGCTTGGGTCGATCGCCGGTCGACCTGGCAATGATGGCGGCGATCCGGCATGCCTTCGACCCCGCCGGGATCCTCAACCCCCACGTGCTTCGGTTCGACTGAGGCGTCGACACTGTGCGAATCCATCGCCGTTTCGTCGAACCAGCATCGACCGACGCGGCTTTGTCGAAACCATGCGGGGTGTAGAGATCGCTAGGGATGCACGACGATGTTGCCGACCTTGCGCCCGGAATCGATGCGCCGATGGGCGTCGACGATGTCGTCGAGGCCGATGTCGTCGCGCACGACGCGAAGCGTCCCGTCGGCGACGAGGCTCATTAGGTGGGCGAAATCCTCGGCGCGCTCGGGTGCCACACCTGCTTTCACGCGCCGGCGCGGGATGACGTTTTCGGCGAGGGTCGCGGCAGCGAGCACCGCGGTGCCGCTGTCGGTCAGCAGTCGTGCTGCGGAAGCGGGATCGAGATTGCCGACGGTGTCGAGGACGACGTCGAAGCGCCGCTTCGTGGCTGCGAGGTCCACACTGGTGTAGTCGATGACGTCGTCGGCGCCCAGGTCGGTGACGAGCGCGGCATTGGACCCGCTGGTCACCGCGGTGACCGTAGCGTCCAGGTGCTTGGCGATCTGCACCGCGTTGGTGCCGATGGCGCCGGAGGCGCCGTTGACGAGGACTGTCGTGTTCGCGCCGGTGTCCACGCTGCGCAAGAAGTGCAGTGCCGCTGAGCCGCCGAACAACACGCCCGCCGCGTCGGAGTGGCTGACCGTCGGGGGCTTGTGGGTCAACTTCTTCGCGGGGATGGCGACATACTGCGCGTGGGTGCCCATCGCAGTGCCGGTCATCCCGGCCACCTCGTCGCCGACGGCGAACCCGTCGACCTTGGCACCGAGCGCCGCCACCGTGCCAGAGACCACTCCGCCCAACACGGGTCGTCGGGGCCGCCGCCAGCCGAAGGCCAGCCGCGAGAGTGCGCCGAAACCGTCGGGGAAGCGTGCGCCGCGGATGCGGGCGTCCCCAGAGGTGACCGCAGCGGCGACAACGCGGACGAGTACCTGCTTGGGCCCGGGTTCGGGTCGATCGATATCACGGATCTCGACGACCTCGGGCGGGCCGTAGACCGGGACGACTGCTGCTCTCATGCCATTCTCCTTACGCCTGTAAGTCTTGCTGGGAATGCTAGCCTTACGGTCGTAAGTCTGCAAACGTCGGGCGTAAGGAGTACGACCGTGGCACGCGCGCACCTGACCCGGGAGAAGGTCGTCGACGCGGCAGTCGCCGTAGCCGACGCCGGCGGATTGTCGGCGGTCAGCATGCGCAACGTCGGACGCGAACTCGGCGTCGAGGCGATGTCGCTCTATCACCACGTCGCTGACAAGAGCGCCCTGCTCGATGCGATGGTGGACTGGATCTTCACGCGGATCGAGCTGCCGGCCCCCGACGATGGGTGGCGCGATGGGATGGTGCGACGGGCCGACTCGGCGCGCGCCGTGCTCGCCGCGCATCCGTGGGCCCTTGGACTGGTCGACTCCCGACGCACCCCGGGGCCGGCTCTGTTGACGCACCACAACGCCGTACTGGGCTGTCTGCGCCGCAACGGCTTCACCGTCGAACTCGCGTCGCACGCCTTCTCCGCGATCGACTCGTACGTCTACGGGTTCGTCCTCACCGAGATGAATCTCCCCTTCTCCGACGGCGCCGACGAACTCGTCGGCGAGTTCACCGACGCACTGCCGGTGGCTGACTATCCGTATCTGGCGGAGCTCGCGGAGACGGTCGTCACCGAGTCCTATCGGTTCGCCGACGAGTACTCCTACGGGCTCGACCTGGTGCTCGATTCGATCGCAGTGCGGCGACGCTGAATTCTCACTGTCGCGCGGCGTACCCAGAGGGGTGGCAGGATCAACTGCCATGCACACCACACCGGCCGAAACGGAGAAGTTGCTGCTGGCGGTCGCCGGGATGGTGGCGCGCGACCGGCGTGAGCGGGGAATCCTGCTCAACTACCCCGAGTCGGTCGCCCTGCTGTCCACCTGGGTCGTCGAGCGGGCCAGGGAAGGCGCGTCGGTCGTCGAGCTGATGGAACAGGGCCGGTCGGTCCTGCGTCGCGACGAGGTGATGCCGGGCGTACCCGAGATGATCACCGATGTCCAGGTGGAGGCCACCTTCCCCGACGGCCGCAAGCTGGTCACCCTGCATCACCCGATCGACTGACGAGGCGAGAGATGGCAACAACCGACTCCACATCAAGCGACTCCGGTCCCGGCGCGATCCGTGTGCGACCCGGGCAGATCGAACTCAACGCCGATCGCGGCCCCGACGAGCGAGCTGAGTTCGTCATCGTCAACACCGGCGACCGGCCCGTACAGATCGGCTCGCACATTCATCTGCCCGATGCCAATACCGCCCTTGATTTCGACCGCGCTGCCGCCCACGGGTTCCGCCTCGACGTCCCAGCGGGCACGTCGGAGCGATTCGAGCCGGGTGCGTCGCGCACCGTCGCCGTCGTTGCATTGCGCGGCCGGCGGGCAGTGCCGGGTATCCAGCGTGGCAAAGCCGATGGGAGTCTCTAAATGGTTTCCATCGACCGGGCGGCCTACGCGTCCATCTACGGCCCGACGGCCGGCGACCAGATCCGGCTTGGCGACACAGATCTGTGGATCGAGGTCACCAAGGACCACACTGTCGGCGGCGAGGAGTCGGTCTTCGGCGGCGGCAAGTCGGTGCGCGAGTCGATGAACCAGTCGACGCGGACCCGCGCCGACGGTGCGCTCGACACCGTCATCACCAACGTGATCGTCCTGGACTGGTGGGGGATCGAGCGAGCCGATGTCGGCGTCCGCGACGGCCGCATCGTCGCGCTCGGCCGCTCCGGCAACCCCGATATCGCCGACGGCGTGCACCCCGACCTCGTCATCGGGCCGTCGACCGACGTCATCGCGGGGGAGGGGAAGATCCTCACCGCCGGTGCTATCGACTCGCATGTCCACCTCCTCTCCCCGTCGCAGCTGCACGAGGCGCTCGCCACCGGCATCACCACCGTCATCGGCGGCGGCACCGGGCCGTCAGAAGGCTCCAAGGCCACAACCGTCACGCCCGGCGCGTGGCACCTGCAGACGATGCACCGCGCACTGGACGGGCTGCCGCTCAACATCGTGCTGCTGGGCAAGGGCAACACCGTTTCGGCCGCGGGGTTGGCCGAGCAGGCACTCGCCGGGGCCGGCGGCTACAAGGTCCACGAGGACTGGGGCTCGACGCCGGCGGCAATCGACTCTGCGCTCACCGCCGCCGACGAGTGGGGCCTGCAGGTGGCGCTGCACTCGGACTCGCTCAACGAGGCCGGCTTCGTCGACTCGACAGTGGCGGCGATCGACGGCCGCAGCATCCACGCCTTCCACGTCGAAGGCGCCGGCGGTGGCCATGCGCCCGACATCTTGTCGATCGCGGGGCTGCCGCACATCATCCCGGGTTCGACCAACCCGACGCTGCCGCACACCGTCAACACCGTCGCCGAGCACCTCGACATGTTGATGGTCTGTCACCACCTGAACCCGGCGGTGCCCGAGGACCTTGCTTTCGCCGAGTCTCGGATCCGTGGGACCACGATCGCCGCCGAGGACATCCTCCACGACATGGGGGCACTATCCATCACGTCGTCGGACGCCCAGGCGATGGGCCGTATCGGCGAGGTCATCACCCGCACGTGGCAGGTCGCACACGTCATGAAGGCACGACGCGGAGGGGAGACCGGCGACGAACCGGCCGACAATCTGCGCGCACGCCGGTACGTGGCGAAGTACACGATCAACCCGGCGGTCGCGCACGGCCTCGACGGCGAGATCGGCTCCGTCGAACCGGGCAAGCTCGCCGACCTCACGCTATGGGAGCCGAAGTTCTTCGGCGTGCGCCCGTCGGTCGTCATCAAGGGCGGTGCGATCGCCTGGGCCGCCCTCGGCGATCCGAACGCCTCAATCCCCACACCGCAGCCGGTGTTGGCCCGCCCGACTTTCGGCGACGCGATCGGGGCGGACCTCTCGCTGACCTTCGTCTCCCCGGCGGCGCTGGACGACGGGCTCGCGCAGCGTCTGGGGTTGCGCCGGAGACTGGTGCCGCTGCGGCCCACGCGCAGCATCGGAAAGAAGGATATGAAAGTCAACGACGCCCTGCCGATCATCGACATCGCTCCCGACACCTTCGCCATCAGCATCAACGGCGAAGCCGTCACCCCGGCACCGGCGGAACGGCTGCCCCTGGCCCAGCTGTACTCGATGTTCTGATGTACGCCGCGATGCTGCTGGCCGACGCCCGGCTCCCCAGCGGCGGCCACGCCTACTCGGCCGGTGTCGAACCGGCGCTGCGCAGCGGGCTGGCGCCCGAAGAGATCGGCGAGTACATGCTTGGCCGGGCGCGGACCGTGGTGCGGGTGGAGGCCGGTACCGCCGTCGTCGCCCGTCACGCGCTGCTCGACGACGCCGATTCACATGCCGGCCTCGATGCCGTACTGGCCGCGTGGGCGGCGCGCACCCCGTCGCCGGCCCTGCGGGAGGCCTCTGCCGCGCAAGCACGCGGCCTTCTGCGGTTGGCCGGTTCGCTGTGGCCCGGTCCAGTGTGGCCGGTGCTCGCCGAGCAGGCCCGACCGCTGTGCCGGGCCGTCGTAATCGGGGCGATCGCCGCCGCGTCGGAGATGTCGGCCGTGGAACTAGTCCGTACCGTCATCTACGACGATGCTGCTACGGCCGCGGCCGCGCTCCTCAAGCTCGACCCGTGCGATCCGGCGCAGGTCAGCCGGTGGGTGCTGGACGCCTGCGCGGCCGCGGAGCCCTTCGTCGTCGAGTTGGCGGCCCTGATCGAACCGGCCGCGATCCCGGCGGCCGGTGCCCCGCAAACCGAGGAGTGGGCGCAGGCCCACGCACTCCTGACCCAGAGGTTGTTCCGTGCCTGAGACCACTGACCCCGCGCGGTCTTTCCGACTCGGCATCGCCGGGCCCGTCGGCACCGGAAAGTCGTCGTTGATCGCGACGGTGTGCCGCGAACTGGCCGACGAGATCGCGATCGGCGTCATCACCAACGACATCTTCACCGACGAAGACGCCCGGATGCTCAAGGCGGCCGGCGTGCTCGACGCCGAGCGGATCCGCGCGGTGGAGACCGGCGCCTGCCCGCACACCGCCATCCGCGACGATGTGACGCAGAACCTGCTCGCCGTCGAAGACCTGGAGCGCGACTTTGCGCCGCTGGACCTGGTCATGGTCGAATCCGGCGGCGACAACCTCACCGCCACGTTCTCCCCGGCGCTCATCGACGCTCAGATCTTCGTGCTCGACGTCGCCGGTGGCGGCGATGTGGCACGCAAAGGCGGGCCGGGGATCGCCCGCGCCGACCTGCTCGTCGTCAACAAGACCGACCTCGCTCCACACGTGGGTGTCGACGTCGAGTTGATGGCCGCCGACGCGCGCGCGGCGCGCGAGGGCGGGCCGGTGCTCGCGCTTTCGCGCCACGACCCGGAGTCGGTGGCGCAGCTACGGACATGGGTGCTCTCGATGATCGCGGCGCGCCGCTCCGGTGACCACACCCCGATCGACCCCGGCCCCATGGCTCCGCACTTCCACGCCGACGAGCAGCACCCCGACGGCGGGTACACCCACAGTCATGCCCACTCCCGCGCACACGAGCACTGATGACCACGACGACGGTCGGCGTGCGCGCCGGAGATCCGCGCGCCGGCGTCGTGATGTCGTCGGGAGCCGGCACCGTGTTGGTCCCGCGACTGCTCGACCGGACCCGCGACACCGCTCGGATCGCGCTGGTACCGGGCGGGGCGATGGTCCTCGGCGGTGACCACCTGTCGGTGCGCGTGGAGGTCGGGGCGGGGTGTCGACTTGAACTCGTCGAGGTCGGGGGGACGGTCTGTTACGACGCGGCCGGGCAAGCATCGACGTGGTCGGTGGACGTTGCGGTGGGACGCGGCGCGACGCTGTTGTGGCACGGACGTGAGACGGTCGTCGCCGACGGATCGAACCTGACCCGGTCCCTGCGCGTCGAACTCGACACCGGAGGATGTGCACTGGTCCGGGAGACGACTGTCCTGGGGCGCAGCGGTGAGGGCGGCGGGCGCGTGCGACAAGCGACGGAGGTCGTGGCGCGCGACGGCACGCCGGTGCTGGTCGAAGAGATCGACCTAGATGGCGCAAACCCGGTACCGGGGGTGATCGGTGCCCACCGGGTGCTCGACACCGTCCTGATGCTAGGTCGTCGGCCACGGGGCGAGAGTGGTCCGGGGGTGATGAGCTTGGCCGAGCCGGGGGCGCTGGCCCGCTTCATCGGACCGGCCACCCACCTCAGCCCGCTCGGCGCGACATGGGAGTCGTGGCGCAATACGGTGGGAGACCGGGCGATGGACGAGGAGCGCAGATGAGCGGCGGGCAGCGCGACACCGTAGGCGCGACGCTGTCGGGTTGGCCGGTGGCTGTCGGGGTCATCGTCGCGTTGAACGTGGTGGGCTGGGGGATGTTGCTGCTGGTCGTCGTGCCGTCCGGGGTGAGCTATGCCGCCGGTGGGTCCACGGCGCTGGCCGTCGGGCTGGCGGCGTACGCGCTGGGCATGCGCCACGCCTTCGACGCTGACCACATCGCCGCCATCGACAACACCACCCGTCGCTTCGTCGATCGCGGCAAACCGGCCTCGACGGTGGGCCTGTGGTTCTCCCTGGGCCATTCCACGGTCGTGCTGCTGTTGTGCGCCGCGCTGGCCGCGGGGCTCTCCGCGGCGGCCGCGGCGATCTCCGATGACGATTCGGCGGTGCGCGGGTTTACCGGTGTATGGGGTCCGACGGTGTCGTCGGTGTTCCTCCTGGCGATCGCCGCGATCAACATGTGGTCGCTGCGTCAGTCTCGCCGCGACGGCACCGAGCAAGCCAAGGGCGGACCAATGTGGTGGCTGATGCGCCGGTTCGAGGCGGTCGTGGACCGACCCTCGCGCATGTTCGGTGTCGGGTTCGCCTTCGGTATTGGGTTCGACACCGCCACGGAGATCGGGTTGCTCGCCATCGCCGGTGCGGCGACGCTGGGCCAGGTGCCGTGGTGGGCGGTCATGACCCTGCCGGTCCTTTTCGCGGCGGGGATGTCGCTGCTCGACACCACCCAGGGGGCTCTCATGCGCCGGGCCTACGCGTGGCAGGCCCCGACGGCCGACGGTGTTCCCTCGCAGCGTCGCGTCATCCGGTATCCGCTGGTGATGACTGGGATCTCGGCGGTGGTTGCGGTCCTGGTCGCCGGTGTGCAACTCGCGGGTGTGGGCACTGAAACCTTCGGCTGGGGCGGACTCGTCGAGCGGATCGGATCGGCTGACCTGGAGACCCTCGGCATCTACCTCACCGTCGTCCTGCTTGGGGTTTGGATTGCCGCTGCCGCGGCGCTGCTGCTTCGTCGTCGGGCGTAGCAGGATCCCGTCGGAAACAAGGTCGAACCGGTGGAAGCAGAGTTTGTCTGACTAGTCGTTGTCGTGCTGTCGGATGCCGAACACGGTGAACAGGCAGGCCGCCGCCGCGAAGACCACCAGCAGCGTGAGGCCGATGGTGTACGAGTGGTCGGCGTCGTCATAGGTGGCGCCCATCAGCAGCGGGGGGAAGAAGCCGCCGAGGCCGCCGGCCGCACCGACGAGCCCGGTCACCGCACCGACTCGGGCGGGCGGCGACGCGACGGCGACCCAGGCGAAGACCGAGCCGGCGCCCATTCCCATCATCACGGCCATCAGGATGAAGTCGACCCCGGCATACCACGGCATCGCGGGTTTGGTGATCATCCAGAGCGCCAGCAACGCGGCTCCACCGCACGAGATGGCCGTGATCAAGCGCGGACCGAACCGGTCGGACAGGACGCCGCCGAGTGGGCGTGCGATGACGGCTGCCACCGCGAATCCCGCGGTGCGGGCACCGGCCGACTTGAGGTCGGTCATGTCGTAGACATCATTGAGGTACGTCGGCAGATAGGTCGAGAAGGCAACGAACCCACCGAACGCCGCGGCATACAGGAATGCCATCTGCCATGTGATCGGGAGTTTCAGCGCATCGACCAGCTTGGGCATGGGTGGTTCGGTGTTGGGCGTCCACGTCGGCGCGTCCCGCATTCCGGCCCAGCAGATGGCGGCGACGACGATCAGCGCGCCCGCGATGATGATGTGCGTCGGGAAGTAGCCGAACCACTCCTTGAACCGGGGTGTGAAAAACGCCGACAGGGCGGTCCCGCCCATGCCGGCGCCGAAGACGCCGGTGGCGAATCCGCGTCGCGCTGGCTCGTACCAGTTGTTGAGGAATGGGATTCCGGCAGCGAAGCTGGTCCCGGCGATTCCGAGGAAGAAGCCGATGACGATCATCAGTGGGTACGACTTCAACTCACCGGCCACAGCGACGAGGATCACGAACGGAACCGACAGTAGTAGCAGCGCGGTGAACATGACGCGCCCGCCGAACCGTGGTGTCAGTACGCCGACGACGATTCGGCCGAGCGAGCCGACGAGGATGGGCACGGCGATCAGGATCGACTTCTGTGAGGCGTTCAGATCCATTTCGCCGGGGCTGGCGTAGAACACGCCGAGCGGTGCGATCAGGTTCCAGGCCCAGAAGGTGATCGCGAATGCCAGCGTGGCGAGGACGAGGTTGCGGGTCTGTCCGGCGCGCAGCGCGGATGCCGGTTGTTGGGCGGTCGTCATCGACGGGCTCCATCTTTCGTGCCGATCGGCGCCCACGCTTCGGTGTGGCTTCCACCGGACGTGGGTTTGCCGTCCCGGCTGCGGTAGACGATGTACGGGCGGAACAGGTAGTGCAGCGGTGCGGTGAACATGTGGACCAGGCGCGTGAACGGCACCAGGATGAACAGCAGCATTCCGATGAGCACGTGGATGTGGAAGCGCAGCGGTGCCGCTTCCATGGCGCTGATGTCAGGGTGGAGCGCGAAGATGGACCGGAACCACGGCGCAACGGTTTGGCGGTAGTCGACGCCGGGCCCGTGCGGGTCGATCATTCCCACCACGGTGATGTAGGTGCCCGCCACCAACGCGGACACCAAGACCAGATACATGAGCTTGTCGTTGGTTGTGGTCGCCGCGAACACCGGACCCACGGTGCGCCGCCGGTAAATCAGGATCGCGACGCCGACGAGGGTGGCCACGGCGGCGAGAATCCCGCCGACGGCTGCGGCCCAGTGGTACATGGATTCGCTGATCCCCAGGGCGTTGGTCCAGGATTCCGGGATTACCAGGCCGACCGCGTGCCCGGCGATCACCACCAGGACGCCGTAGTGGAACAGCGGTGAGCCGATGCGGAGCAGCCGGGCCTCGTACAGCTCCGACGACCGTGTCGTCCAACCGAACTTGTCGTAGCGGAACCGCCAGATGGTGCCGCCGATCACCGAGATCAGCGCGAGGTAGGGGACGACTCCCCACAGGAAGACGTTCATCGCGGCCCCCCGACGGTGGCGGGTGGGGCGGTGACCACCGGCGACAACGAAATCAGACGCGGATCGCCGACGTCGAGGCCGACCTGCTCGACCGTCCCTGCGGGCATCGGGTCGGTGGCGTCGCCAGCGGGTCCGCGTTGCATGGCCAGTGCCGCTGCCTTGTCCGGTGGCGATTGACCGGGCAACGTCGCACACACCGACACCAGGACGTCGGCGTATGGCGAGCCCGCCTCCTGTAGTGCCAGTCGGATCAACTCGATGGACCCCCGGTACTCGACGAGCAGGTCGTGGCCCGCAACCGGATCCACGCGTGCGGCGAACTCGAGGACCATCGGCAGGTAGTCGGTCAGCTCGCCGTGCGTGTCGACGAGGAATCCGGCTCGACGGTAGCGCTGCTTGAACGCCGCGAGGGCCTCGCCGCGGCGGCGCGTGTCCCCATCCGACCAGTACGTCAGATACAGCGTCTGACGCCGTGAGAGATCGAAGACGTCGACGTAGTCGCGGCGCAGAGCATCCGGAGCGGTCGAGCCCAGATGGTCGACGAACCGGGCCAGGGGAGCTGTCGACGAGGACGGCGTCAGCTCGGCGAGGGCGCTGCGCAGCAGGTCTACGCGTTCGAGTAGCTCGTCGTCGGGGTACTGCAGGCACCAGGATGCGACCTGGCGGACGACCCGGTGGTCGCCGGAACTGCGAGGGCGGTCTGCGGTCGGCTTCGCCGCGAACGGATTGCGCATCACTGCTTCGCTCCGGCGTCCGACGGGAACATGCCCGACGCACTCCCGTTGCCATCCCAGTTCAGCAGGTTGACTCGGCCACGCAGGACGTTCTCATCTGCGGCATGGTCGCTGGTCTGCCGTTGCCGCAACGCTTGGAAGGTCTCCACCGAGACCGGGGTCGGACGCCCGCTCGCCTCACCGAACGGGCCGGACTCGTACATGCCCGGACCGTCGTCGTAGTCGAGCGAGCATGCCAACTCCTCCAACTGATGGCCCTCTTCGCGGTGCGCAGTCGGGATGACGTACCGGTCGGCGTACTTGGCGATTGCCATCAGGTGGTACATCTCGACCATGGACTCCTCGTCCATGCCGACCGCCGCCGGGATCAGCGGGTTGGGTTCGCGGCCCAGGGCGACATCACGCATGTACGACCGCATCGCTGCCAGTTTGCGCAGCACCCCGGTGACGATGTCGGTGTCGCCCGCAGTGAACAACTCGGCGAGGTACTCGACGGGGATCCGCAGCGTGTCGATCGCACCGAACAGATTGTCGTGGCTCTCACCGTCGTGTCCCTGCTCGGAGAGCAGGTCGACGATGGGTGACAGCGGTGGCACGTACCAGACCATCGGCATCGTCCGGTACTCCGGGTGCAGCGGGAGAGCGACCCGGTACTTCTTCGCCAGGGCGTACACGGGGGAGCGGCGAGCGGCGTCGATCCAGTCGTCGGGAATCCCCTGCGCACGTGCCTGTGCCAGGACCGTTGGATCGGACGGGTCGAGCATCAGGTCGAGTTGGGCCTCGTAGAGATCCTTCTCGTCGGCGGTCGACGCCGCTTCGGTGACGCGGTCGGCGTCGTAGAGGAACAGTCCGATGTAGCGCAGCCGGCCGACACAGGTCTCCGAACACACCGTCGGCTGTCCGACCTCGATCCGCGGGTAGCAGAACGTACACTTCTCCGCTTTGCCGGTGCGGTGGTTGTAATAGATCTTCTTGTACGGGCAGCCGGTGATGCATTGGCGCCAACCGCGGCATCGATCCTGGTCGACCAGCACGATCCCGTCTTCTTCGCGCTTGTAGATCGCGCCCGACGGACACGACGCCATGCACGAGGGGTTGAGACAGTGCTCGCAGATCCGCGGCAGGTAGAACATGAAGGTCTGTTCGAGGTCGAGTTTGATCTTCTCCGAGGCCTGCGCGGCGAGCTTCTGCAGAACCGGGTCCTGCTCGGCGGTCGCCGCGCTGCCGCCGAGGTCGTCGTCCCAATTGGCCGACCACGTGATCGCCATGTCCTCGCCGGTGATCAGCGACTTGGGTCGGGCGACGGGGATGTCGTCGCCCAGCGGTGCGCTGATCAGGTTCTGGTAGTCATAGGTCCACGGCTCGTAGTAGTCGTGCAGCGTCGGCTGCACCGGGCTGAAGAAGATGGTGGCAAGTTTCTGCAGCCGACCACCGGTGCGCAGCCGCAGGCGGCCCCGCCGGTTGAGCTTCCACCCACCGCGCCACCTGTCCTGGTCTTCGTAGCGCCGCGGGTACCCCTGTCCGGGGCGCGTCTCGACGTTGTTGAACCACACGTACTCGGTGCCGGCCCGGTTGGTCCACGCCTGCTTGCATGTGACCGAGCACGTGTGGCAGCCGATGCATTTGTCGAGGTTCATCACCATCGCAACCTGTGCCATGACTCGCATCAGTACGTCACCTCCTGGCTGCGCCTGCGGATAGTCGAGACGATGTCGCGCTGGTTGCCCGTCGGACCGAGGTAGTTGAACGCGTACGACAACTGCGCATAGCCGCCGATCAGGTGCGATGGCTTCACCAGCAGTCGTGTCACGGAGTTGTGGATACCGCCGCGGCGCCCGGTCGCCTCGGACTTGGGTACGTCGATCGTCCGCTCTTGGGCGTGGTGGACGTAGGTGACGCCGTCGGGGATGCGATGGCTCACGATCGCCCGTCCGACGAAGACGCCGTTGGCATTGGTGCACTCGATCCAGTCGTTGTCTTCCACCCCAATCGCCGCGGCGTCGCCCGGCGAGAGCCACGCCGCCGGACCGCCGCGCGACAGCGACAGCATGAACAGGTTGTCCTGGTACTCCGAGTGGATCGACCACTTGTTGTGCGGTGTCAGGTACCGCACTGCGATCTCCATCTCCCCGGTCGGCCCCAGCTTGGGCTCGCCGAACAGCCGGTGCATGTCCAGCGGGGGCCGATAGACCGGCAGCGCTTCACCGATGTCGAGCATCCAGTCATGGTCGAGGTAGAAGTGCATCCGCCCGGTCAGGGTGTGGAAGGGCTTCTCGCGCTCGACGTTCATCGTGAACGGCGCATACCGCCGGCCGCCGGTCTCCGACCCCGACCACTCCGGCGAGGTGATCACCGGTTGCGGGGAGTCTTGCGTGTCGGCGAAGGTGATCCGCTTCTCCTCCGACCCGATGGCCAGGTCGACGAACCGCTTGCCGGTGCGCTCCTCGAGCTTTTCGAAACCGTCGACGGCCAGCTCGCCGTTGGTCGTCCCGGAGAACATCAGGATTGCTTCGGCGAGCTTCTCGTCGGTGTCGATGGCGGGACGCCCGTCGGCGACGCTGTGGTGCCCGGCAGGACTCATCATCACGCCGTTGGCGGCGGCCAGCTTCGAGGTTTGGGAGCCGATGTCGAAGGTGATGTTCTTGACGGTGAAACCGAGTTTGTCGGCCAGCGGTCCCACCGAGGCGAGTTTGTCGGCGATCGCGGTGTAGTCGCGTTCGACGACGACGAATTGCGGCAGGTTGGTACCCGCGACGCCCGGCCGCGGCGAGTCCAGCCAGTCGTCGACGATCCCGTGCGGGTTGGCCGTCTCGCCCGGAGTGTCGTGTTGGTTGGGTGTGGCGACGATGTCGCGGACGGTACCCAGGTGCGTGGCCGCCTGCCGCGAGAGTTCGGCCGCCAATGCGTGGAACAGTTCGAAATCGCTCTTCGCCTCCCACGGTGGGTCGATCGCCGGGGTGAAGGCGTGCACGAACGGGTGCATGTCGGTGGAACTCAGGTCGTGCTTCTCGTACCAGGTGGCCGCGGGGAGCACGATGTCGCTCATCAGCGTCGTCGAGGTCATCCGGAAGTCCGCCGACAGCAGCAGGTCGAGCTTGCCCTCCGGGGCTTCGTCGTGCCAGGCCACCTCGCGTGGGCGCGGGGTGTCGGGCTGCTCGGTGCCGAGCACGTTGTGCTGCGTGCCCAGCAGGTGGCGCAGGAAGTACTCGTCGCCCTTGGCCGACGAGCCGAGCAGGTTGGAGCGCCACAGCACCAGCGTGCGCGGCCAGTTCTCGGGTGCGTCGACATCGCTGATCGACGGTGTCAGCGCACCCTCGTGCAACTGGCGGGCCACCCATTCCGCGGGGCTACCCGCGTCGCCGGCGTCGACCGCGGCGCTCGCCTGATCGGCCACCGTCAGCGGGTTGGTGGAGAACTGCGGATAGAACGGCATCCAGCCCAACCGTGCCGATTGCGCGATGGCGTCGGCGGTGTGCGGATGGTCCAGCACGCCCTTCGAGAGCGGGGAGGCCAGCGCGGTCGTCGAGTATCCGTCGTTGCGCCACTGATCGGTGTGCATGTACCAGAACGATGTCCCTGGTTGCGTCCGCGGCGGGCGCGACCAATCCAGAGCATTGGCCAGCGAGATCCAGCCGGTGATCGGGCGGCACTTCTCCTGGCCGACGTAGTGGGCCCAACCGCCGCCGTTGCGGCCCATGCTGCCGGTCAGGTTGAGCAGCGCGAGGATCGCCCGATAGGTCGTGTCACCGTGGAACCACTGGCAGATGCCCGCACCCATGATGATCATCGAACGGCCTTGGGATTCCACAGCATTGGTGGCGAACTCGCGCGCGATGCGGATTGCCGACGACGCCGGCACGCTGGTGATCGCCTCCTGCCAGGCGGGCGTGTACGCGGTGTCCGCGTCGTCGTACCCGCTCGCCCAGTCGCCGGGCAGCCCGTTGCGGCCGACACCGTACTGGGCCAGCATCAGGTCGTAGACGGTGGTGACCAGGCGGTCGCCGATCCGGCGTGCGGGAACACCGCGGCGCAGCACGGAGCCACTGCCGTCCGGGGCGTCGAACGCGGCGACGCTGATCATCACCGGCGTCGCCTCGGGGTCGTCATGGAGCGACAACCGAGGCGTGACGCCCTGCAGGTCGAGATTCCATTGCCCTCGACCGGCTTCGGCATAGCGGAACCCGATCGACCCGTTGGGTACGACGACGGCGCCGTTCCCGTCGTCGAGGAAGACGGGCTTCCACGCGTCGTCGTCGTCACCGAGTCCCATGCCGACCTGGTCGGCGGTCACGAACTTGCCGGGGACCAAAGTTTCCTGACCGTCGTGGGTCTGCTCGTCGAGCTCGATGAGGAAGGGCAGGTCGGTGAACTTGCGGACGTAGTCGACGAAGAAGGGGGTCGTCGCGTCGACGAAGAACTCTTTGAGGATGACGTGGCCCATCGCCATGGCCAGTGCCCCGTCGGTGCCGGCCTGGGCGGGCAGCCATTCGTCGGCGAACTTGGTGTTGTCGGCGTAGTCGGGGGATACCGTGACCACTTTGGTGCCGCGGTAGCGGACCTCGGCCATCCAGTGGGCGTCCGGCGTGCGCGTGACCGGCACGTTGGAGCCCCACATCATCAGGTACGTCGCATCCCACCAGTCGCCCGATTCGGGAACGTCGGTCTGGTCGCCGAAGACCTGGGGGCTGGCGACGGGCAGATCGGCATACCAGTCGTAGAACGACGTCATGACGCCGCCGATGAGCTGGATGAACCTCGTGCCCACGCAGTGGCTGACCATCGACATGGCGGGGATCGGGGAGAAGCCGGTGCACCGGTCGGGGCCGTAGGTCTTGATGGTGTGCACGTGGGCGGCGGCGGCCATCTCGATCGCCTCGGCCCAACTCACCCGGACCAGTCCGCCTTTGCCGCGGGCGCGCTGGTAGGACCGGCGGCGCAGTGGGTCGGAGGTGACGTCGGCCCAGGCCAGGACGGGGTCGCCGAGCTTCGCTTTGGCCTCCCGGTACATCTCCACGAGGACACCGCGCGCATATGGGTGGCGCACCCGGGTGGGGGAGTAGGTGTACCAGGAGAACGCGGCGCCGCGGGGACAGCCGCGGGGCTCATACTCGGGCCGGTCCGGTCCGACCGACGGGTAGTCGGTCTCCTGGGTCTCCCAGGTGATTATGCCGTCCTTGACGTACACCTTCCACGAGCACGATCCGGTGCAGTTGACACCGTGGGTGGACCGCACGATCTTGTCGTGGCTCCACCTGTCGCGGTAGAACACGTCACCCGCGCGACCACCGTCGCGGAACACTGCCCGCCGGTCCTCGGTCTCATCCCACCGGGTGAAGAACTTCCCGATGTCTAAGAGGGCCTGCGCGGACTTACCTTGAACCTGGGCTGGGCGGTTCATATTGGGGACGCTAGTCCGCGAAAGTGGCCGGAGGGCCGAGAATTGCGCAACTCCAAGGAATGGCGGCTCCCCGGGGCGATTTGGGTCTGGACGACGCAGTCCCTACACTAGAACGGTTGCCCGGGGTGAACTGTGCCCCCTGGGAGCCACAACTTCATACCCCGTCGGTGCTGGCGAAAAGCCAAGGGCATCGGCAGGGAAGAACCTACGCACAACTCCACTTCGTGGAAGGCCCACCGGTTGACCTGGGAAACCAGATTGCCGCTGCATGGGAACCGCTACGAGAAAGGTTGACGGTCACCCATGACCATGACTGACCCGATCGCAGACTTCTTGACGCGTCTGCGCAACGCCAACTCGGCGTACCACGACGAGGTGACCCTCCCGTCGTCGAAGATCAAGGCCAACATCGCCGAGATCCTCAAGAAAGAGGGCTACATCACCGACTACCGCGTCGAAGACGCCGAGGTCGGCAAGAAGCTCGTCGTGAACCTCAAGTACGGCCCGAGCCGTGAGCGCAGCATTGCTGGTCTCCGCCGCGTCTCCAAGCCGGGCCTGCGGGTGTACGCAAAATCGACCAACCTGCCCAAGGTGCTGGGCGGCCTCGGCGTGGCGATCATCTCCACGTCGTCGGGCCTGCTCACCGACCGCCAGGCAGCCAACAAGGGCGTGGGCGGCGAAGTCCTCGCTTACGTCTGGTAGGGGGCACCATGTCGCGAATCGGTAAGAACCCCATCGCCATCCCGTCCGGCGTCGATGTGAAGATCGATGGCCAGGACGTCACCGTCAAGGGCCCCAAGGGCGAGCTGTCGGTCACCGTCAGCGAGCCGATCTCGGTCGCTGTGGAAGAGCAGCAGATCCTCGTCACCCGGCCCAACGACGAGCGCCGCAACCGTGCCCTGCACGGCCTGTCGCGCAGTCTGATCAACAACCTCGTGGTCGGCGTGACCGAGGGCTACACGCGCAAGCTGGAGATCTTCGGCGTCGGCTACCGCGTGGCCGCCAAGGGCCGTGACCTCGAGTTCGCGCTCGGCTACAGCCACCCGGTGCCCATCGAGGCGCCCGAGGGCATCACCTTTGCCGTCGAGTCGCCGACGAAGTTCTCGGTGACCGGCATCGACAAGCAGCAAGTCGGCCAAATCTCGGCGAACATCCGCCGCCTGCGGCGCCCCGACCCCTACAAGGGCAAGGGCATCCGCTTCGAAGGCGAGCAGGTCCGTCGCAAGGTCGGAAAGACGGGTAAGTAAGCCATGAGTGAAGCAGCAACTGTGAAGCGCAAGCCGGTCGGCACCGACGCCTCGACGCGTCGCCGCACGGCAACCAGCCGTCGTCACTTCCGCCTGCGGAAGAAGATCGCCGGTACCCCTGCGCGCCCCCGCCTCGCGGTCAAGCGCAGCAGCCGTCACATCCACGTTCAGCTCATCGACGACCTGGCCGGCCACACCCTGGCCGCCGCGTCGACGATCGAGGCCGACGTGCGTGCGGCCGGTGGCGACAAGTCGGCCCAGGCCGCCAAGGTCGGCGAGCTGATCGCCGCCCGCGCCAAGGCCGCCGGCATTGACACCGTCGTCTTCGACCACGGTGGCCACGGCTACCACGGTCGGATCGCGGCGCTCGCCGATGCCGCCCGCGAGGGAGGCCTGAAGTTCTGATGACCACCAACACCTTTTGCCTGATCAACAACGGAGGGACCGTCTAATGCCCGGACGTCAGCGTGACGGCGGGACCGGACCCGCCGATAACAACAACAGCAACGAGCGTGGCGGCGACCGTCGCGGTGGGCGCGGCGATCGTCGCGACAACCGGGGCGGCGGTCGCGACCGCGACGAGCGCAACCACCTCGAGCGCGTCGTCACCATCAACCGCGTGTCCAAGGTCGTCAAGGGCGGCCGCCGTTTCAGCTTCACCGCGCTTGTGGTGGTCGGCGACGGCCAGGGCATGGTCGGCGTCGGCTACGGCAAGGCCAAGGAAGTCCCGGCGGCGATCCAAAAGGGCGTCGAAGAGGCTCGTAAGAACTTCTTCCGCGTCCCGATGATCGGTGGCACCGTGACCCACCCGGTGCAGGGTGAGGCCGCTGCCGGCGTTGTGATGTTGCGCCCGGCCAGCCCCGGTACCGGTGTTATCGCCGGTGGCGCGGTGCGTGCCGTGCTCGAGTGCGCCGGCGTCACCGACGTGTTGGCCAAGAGCCTCGGCTCCGACAACGCCATCAACGTCGTGCACGCCACTGTCGCCGCTCTCAAGCAGCTGCAGCGGCCTGAAGAGGTCGCGGCCCGCCGCGGTCTGCCGGTCGAGGACGTCGCTCCCGCCGGCATGCTGCGGGCTCGCGCCGTCGCCGCTGCTACGAAGGGCGCGTGAGCGCCGTGGCACAGAAGGAGACTGCCGTGTCCCAGCTGAAGATCACCCAGATCAAGAGCACCATCGGCACCAAGAGCAATCAGCGTGACAGCCTGCGCACCCTTGGCCTCAAGGGCATCCGCAAGTCCGTCACCCGCGAGGACAACCCGCAGACGCGGGGCCTGATCAACGTGGTCCGGCACCTCGTGATCGTCGAAGAGGTTTAGAGATGACCATCAAACTCCACCACCTTCGCCCCGCTCCGGGCGCGAAGACCGAGAAGACCCGCGTGGGTCGCGGTGAGGGCTCGAAGGGCAAGACCGCGGGCCGCGGCACCAAGGGCACCAAGGCCCGCAAGAACGTGCCGGCCGGTTTCGAGGGCGGCCAGATGCCGATCCACATGCGGCTGCCGAAGCTCAAGGGCTTCACCAACCGCAACCGGGTCGAGTACCAGGTCGTCAACGTCGGCGATCTCGCGCAGCTGTTCCCCAAGGGCGGCACCGTCGGCGTCGAGGACCTCGTCGCCAAGGGTGCAGTCCGCAAGAACGAGCTGGTCAAGGTTCTCGGCGACGGTGAACTGTCGGTGAAGCTCGACATCACCGCCAACAAGTTCTCGGCGTCGGCCAAGGACAAGATCACCGCCGCCGGCGGCAGCACCACCGAACTCTGAGCAGTCCCGACGGCCGGGTCGCCGGTGCCACGCGCAGCGCGTCGCACCGAAGGCCCGGCCACAGGGACAACTGTTAGAGTTTGCAGCGTTGCCGCGGACGGCGCCTTGTCGTCTGCGCGCCCCCGATCGTCACTGAACCGAAGTGGTCGCCACTAGGAGGAATTAGTGCTCTCCCCCCTCGTCGCCGTGTTCCGCACGCCGGATCTGAGGAAGAAGATTTTCTTCGTCCTCGGCATCTTGGTGCTGTACCGGTTCGGCGCGACCCTTCCGTCGCCGGGCGTGGACTTCAAGGTCGTCCAGGAGTGTCTCGACCCCGCCAACCAGGATTCGACGCAGCAGCAGATCTACTCGCTGATCAACATGTTCTCCGGCGGTGCGCTCCTGCAGCTGTCGGTGTTCGCGATCGGCATCATGCCCTACATCACCGCGAGCATCATCGTGCAGTTGCTGACGGTGGTCATCCCTCGCTTCGAGGAACTCCGCAAGGAGGGCCAGGCCGGCCAGGCCAAGATGACGCAGTACACGCGCTACCTCACGGTCGCGCTTGCGCTGCTGCAGGCCACCGGCATCGTGGCGCTCGCTGCCAACGGCAACCTCCTGCAGGGCCAGGCGAACTGCGATGCGCAGAACATCATCCGCGACCAGTCGATCCTGGGCCTGTCGATCATCGTCATCGTCATGGTCGCCGGTGCGATGGTGGTCATGTGGTTCGGTGAGCTGATCACCGAGCGCGGCATCGGCAACGGCATGTCGCTGCTCATCTCGGCCGGCATCGTGGCCCGCATCCCCGCCGAGGGTCGGATGATCCTCAACGACCGCGGCGCGGTTGCGTTCTCGCTGGTGCTCGTCGCGGGCATCATCATCGTCGGCGGTGTCGTCTTCATCGAGAGCGGCCAGCGCCGCATCCCGGTCCAGTACGCCAAGCGGATGGTCGGGCGCAAGATGTACGGCGGCTCGTCGACGTACCTGCCGCTGAAGGTCAACCAGGCCGGCGTCATCCCGGTCATCTTCGCCTCGTCGCTGCTCTACCTGCCGATGCTGATCAGCAATCTGACCCGCGGCGACGGTGCGCCGAAGGGGTGGCAGACGTTTATCGACCAGCACCTGGTGAACCCCAGCGACCCGGTCTACATCGTGACCTACTTCGCGATGATCATCTTCTTCACGTACTTCTACGTCGCGGTCACGTTCAACCCGCAGGAGCGCGCGGACGACATGAAGAAGTACGGCGGCTTCATCCCGGGTATCCGTCCCGGCCAGCCGACCGCCGACTATCTCGGCTACGTCCTGTCCCGGATCACGCTTCCCGGCTCGATCTACCTCGGTTTGATCGCGATTCTGCCTAACCTGTTCATGCAGGTCGGCAATTCCGGCGGTCTGCAGAACCTGCCCTTCGGCGGCACCGCGCTGCTGATCATGGTCGTGGTCGCGCTCGATACCGTGAAGCAGGTCAACAGCCAGCTGATGCAGCGCAAGTACGAAGGGTTCCTCAATTGAAACTCGTCATTCTCGGCCCTCCCGGCGCAGGCAAGGGCACGCAGGCCGAACTGCTCTCCGAAGCACTGGGCATTCCGCACATCTCGACCGGCGACCTGTTCCGCGCGAACATCTCGCAGGGCACCGCGATCGGAGTCGAGGCCAAGCGCTACCTCGACGCGGGCGATCTGGTCCCCTCGGAGGTGACCGTCGACATGGTCCGCTCGCGCATCGCCGAGCCCGACGCGGCGCGCGGCTTCATCCTCGACGGCTTCCCGCGCTCCATCGAGCAGGCCGAGGCCCTCGAGGAGATGGGCGTGCAGCTGGACGCAGTGCTCTCGTTCACCGTTGACGCCGACGTCGTCGTGGAGCGCATGCTCGCCCGCGGCCGTGCCGACGACAACGAGGACGTCATCCGCAACCGGCTGTCGGTCTACGCGACCGAGACGGCCCCGCTGCTGGAGCACTACGGCTCCGAGGTCACCTCGATCGACGCCGTCGGCGAAGTCCACGAAGTGCACCGCCGCGTTCTCGCCTCGCTCGGCGTCGACGCCGACGCGCCCGGCGAGTAGCCGCTACCTCCATGGTCCGGTTCGGTCGTCGGGGTGTCGTCCCGTTCCGTTCGGCGGGTGAACTCGACGCGATGGCCGCAGCCGGTGCCGTGGTGGGCGCCGCACTGGTCGCCGTGCGTGAGGCCACCAAGCCGGGAGTTTCCACCCTGGAGTTGGACGGCGTCGCCGAAGCGGTGATCCGCGACGCGGGAGCAGTGCCCTCGTTCAAGGGCTACCACGGATTCCCGGGGTCGATCTGCAGCTCGGTCAACGACGTCGTCGTGCACGGCATCCCCAGCGCCGAGGTGGTCATCGCCGACGGCGACCTCGTGTCGATCGACTGCGGTGCGATCCTTGACGGCTGGCACGGCGACTCTGCCTGGACCTTCGGTGTCGGCGAGATCTCCGAGGCAGACGCAGATCTCAGCGAAGCGACCCGGTTGTCGTTGGAGGCCGGCATCGCCGCAATGGTCGACGGAGCGCGGTTGACCGACATCTCCCACGCCATCGAGCTAGGCACCCTCGCCGCACGCGAGAAGTTCGGTCGGCACTTCGGCATCGTCGCGGGATATGGCGGTCACGGCATCGGCCGCGAAATGCACCTCGATCCGTTCCTCGCCAATGAGGGCCCCGCGGGCCGCGGGCCGCGCCTGGTCGTCGGCTCGACGCTCGCGATCGAGCCGATGCTCACGCTGGGTACCGAGGAGACCAGTGTGCTCGACGACGACTGGACGGTCGTCACCGACGACGGCAGCCGTGCCGCGCACTGGGAGCACACCGTCGCCGTCACCGCTGACGGTCCGCGGATCCTTACTCTGCGGCCGTAGCGACCCGGTTGATGATCACTGCTCGAGCAGGATCGTGACCGGCCCGTCGTTGACCAACCCCACGTGCATGTGCGCACCGAACCGTCCCGTCGCGACGGTCGCGCCCGCGCTGCGCAACGCCGTGGCCACCGCGTCGACGAGCGGTTCGGCGACAGCGGCGGGCGCTGCGGCGTTCCACGACGGACGACGGCCCTTGTCGGTGTTCGCGTACAGGGTGAACTGGCTGACCAGCAGGATCGGTGCATCGACATCAGCTGCGCCTGCCTGCCCGCCGTCAGGACCGTCGAGGATGCGCAACCGCCAGATCTTGTCGGCGAGGGCGACGGCTTGTGCCTCGGTGTCTTCGTGGGTGACGCCGACGAGCACCACGAGGCCCTGACGGCCGTCGTCGAGATCGAGTTCGCCGACCACCTCGTCGTCGACGACGACGCGCGCCGAGGAGACCCGCTGGACTACGGCCCGCACGGCGGCCCGCCGAGCACGTCGTCGAGCCAGTCGAGGGACTGTCGGTTCAGCAGCGATCGGTTCAGCATCTCGCAGTGCATACCCGCGCCCTGGGCCGCACTGAAATTCATGGTCGTCACGCGGTCGCCGAGATTGTCGGCGAATTGTCCGACGCCCTTGCTGAGGATGTCGTTCTCGGCCGCGGTCACCAGGGTGGGGCAGGCGATGTTCTTGCCGACATCGGCGAGCGTGTAGCGCAGCGTCGTGACCAGGAAGTCGCGCAGGTTGTCGACGCCGTTGACCCAGAACCCGCGCTTGACGATGGACCACTGGAGGCGCGGGACGCCGTTGATCACCGACATCATCGCGTCGAGCGCGGACTGGTCCATCGTCGCTGGATCGGCGGCCTGCTGTGCGGACACACCCATCGCCGTGGCCATCATGACCATCGTCGCTCCGACGTCCCACTGGCCCGGGTCGGCGATGAGGGCGGCCAGCCGGTGCTCGCCGGAGGCGCCGCGGGGAGCGAGGTACCCGCCGAGACTCCAGCCGCTCAGTACGAGCCGATCGGCATCGACGATGTCTTGGGTCAGCGCCCAATCGACGACCTGCGTAATGACGTGCTCCCAGTCCGGGCGCATGGGCATGCCGCGGTGGTACAGCATCTCGCCCTGCCCGGGACCGTCGAAGAGCAGGCAGTGGTAGCCGCGTGCACCGGCGGCGACGGCTGAGGCGAAGAACAAGTCGGTGATCGTGGCGTCGTAGCCGTTGGTGAAGATGATCGTGGGTCGCTTCTGCCCTGCGGCCCCGGGCGCGGGGATCAGGTATCCGGGGAGCGTGGTGTCGTCGTAAGGGATCCGCGCCGGAGTGCATGGCTCATCGCCGAGTGCCAGGCCCTTGTCGAGCTGGGCGACCTGCTTGTCGAAGGCGTCGAGCAGACGGGGATCGACGGGGGAGCCGTACAGCGGGTGATACGAGGCCGCGTAGTACGAGGACGCCCGCAGGTACGCCTGCCGGGCCGACGCGAGATGTCCGGCGGCCTGTGCCGCGTCGGCCTCGGCGGCCAGACGCCCGGCCATACCCGTGAAGGCCGCGTAGTACTCGTCGACGCCACCATCCCCGACTGTCGCAGCAATCGCCTGCAGTTCGCCGAAGTCGGCCCCACCGTAAGGCGTATAAGCCAGCGGCCACTGGCCGAAATCGTCGAGGAAATCATTCTTGAACAACACGGTCATCGGGACTCCTGCTCCTGCGGTTTCGCGCGTCAGCGCCGGATTTCGACCAGGGCGATCCAGGCGAAGACCACGCCGGCGATGATCGAGACGATCGACCCGGCGGCAACCCAATTCAGTCCGCTCGCGTTGTCGGCCAACAGGATTGCGCCGCCGACGGTGAACAGCGCCGGCGCGGCCAGGTTCATCGCGACTTTGGCCGACAGCTGTTGGTGGCTGGGTGGCGGCGGGAGCGACGGGTCGGGCGAAGCGGTTCGCGACGAGTAGATCTGGCGCGCGGCCAACAGGGCCAGGAACAAGCAGATGACGCCGCCGACCAGAATCTCCGCACCCAGCACGACCACAGACTGGTCGGGTATCAGCGGGAGGCAGGCAGCGGTGACCGCCAGCGTCAGTGACCCGATCGCTGATCCAGCGCGCGACGCGACAGCGGGGGCGGCGAGAATGGCATCGACGTTCACCGACATGGCGACGATGAGCAGGCCCGCCAATGCCGCGCTCGCCCCGGCGACGGCGACGTTGAAGTCTTTCCAGGGTTCCAGTGCCGGGTTCATGGGTCAGGTCAGCGCGAACTTGACGGTGACCCGGTAAGTCAGTGTCTGCTGGCCGGGCTCAAGCGGTACGGGCGCCGCAGCGGCGGAGTCCGGCGCTCCGCGGAAGGTAGTGGCCTGCGGCGCATCGACCGTGTTCGTCTCGGTGATGACGAAGGCCTTGCCCAGCTTGTCGCCGGCCAGGCGCGCGTACTGGTCGGCGCGTGCCTTCGCGTCGGCGAAGGCGGCCTCGCGTGCGTTGCGCATGAGTGCCGAATCGTCGTCGATAAAGAAGCCGACCCCGCTCAGACGGGTGTTGTTACCGCCCGCGGTGACCAGGTCGCCGAGCACTTTGGACGCCTTGGACAGGTCACGCATCTTGACCGAGATGGTGTTGGTCGCCTCATATCCGCTGATCGTCGCTGTTCCGCCCTCGGTACCCGGCGTCGAATACCGCGGTGACACGTTCACCTGCTGGGTCGTGATGTCTTTGCGGTCGACGCCTGCGGCGACGGCGGCATCGGTGATCTTGGCGATCTTGTCCGACGCCTCGTTGATGGCGGCCGAGACGTCGGGGGCCTGAGCCTCGACGCCGATGGAGGCGCTCAGGGTGTCGGGGACGCCGGTCACCTTCCCGTTGCCGACGACGGTGACCGACCGGGTCTGGTCCACCGCCGTCGACGCCGAGCAACCGGCGAGGACCGTCGTTGCGGTGACGGCCACAGCGAGTGCGGCGAGTCCGGTCGTGATGCGACGGGGTGAAGCCATGGGCATACCTATCTATCGGCGAGGGCGTCGGTGATAGCTGCGACGACCATGCCGACGATCGACACGATGATCGCTGCCCAGATGGCCGACCACCAGAAGCTGTCCACGATGAGCCCCCAATGGGTCACCTGCTTGGTGAACCAGGAGACCAGCCACAGCATGAGCGCATTGATCACGACGTGGAACAGGCCCAGGGTGAGGATGTAGAAGGGGATCGACAAAACCTGCACCACCGGTTTGATGAATGCGTTGATCACGCCGAAGACGACGGCCACGACAGCGACGATGCCGACCTTCTGCCAAGTCGACGTGGCGTCCCCCCATTCGAAATGCATGCTGTCGGGGACCAGGAGCGTGGCCAGCCACAGTGTCAGGCCCGTGGTCGCGGTGCGCCAGAGGAAAGGGATCACACCATCGATCCTGCCAGATCAGGTCCCGGACAAGCCGTGAATCGGACGTCGCTCGGCCCTCGCACGCCGGATTGCAACCCGAATTGTGACGTTTGATTCCTTCGCCCGGGACACGCAGAAGGTGGACACATGTGAAAACATGTCAGCGTGTCGTCGTTCAATCCGTTTGGACCGGGTAACGATCCGGGGCAGTCGCCGCCGGGCCCGATGCCCGGTGGGCAAGCCGTGCCGAATGGTGGTCCCGGCTATCCCGGACACGGTCGGCACGAGGTGCCGCAGCCGGCCAATCCGTATGCGTCCGCCAGCCCGTACCCGTCCGCGTACCCACCCGCGAACCCGTATGCGCAGGCCGGTTTCGAGCCGAACGACCCGCTGGCCCGACCGACGACCGCGACGATCCCGGCCGCCAGCGGTCCGGCGATCACGATGGCTTCCCCGCCGAACGGCCTGCTGCTGGCGGCGACGGTGTGCGCCGTCATCGGTGGTGTCATCGGCGCGTTGGGCTGGGGTCAGTGGTGGTCGCTGCTGGGCTGGGTGCTGGCCGGACCGATCGCGATCTGGTTGGTCGCCCGTTTCGTCGCCGTCGACACCGAGAGGAAGACCGCCACGGTGTACTCGCGCCCCGGTTCGACAGGGCTGTGGTGGGTGGTCGCACTCGTGGCCGTCGTTGTGGGGATCGCCGTGACGGCGCTCGCCGTCGGATTCTGGGTCGGGCAGCTGTAATGGCGCGGGGGAGCGGTATGACGGGGGGACGGATGAGACGCCTGCTGGCCGTCGGTGCGCTGACTACGGTGCTGGCACCCCTGGGGCTGCTCGTCGGGGCCTCCGCGCAGGCCGCGCCGACCGATGCCGACGCGGCGGTGCAGCGCTTCGCGGCGTGCGTCGCCGGGCAGCGCAGCGGCCAGGTCCTCTTCCTCATGGATGAGTCGCTGAGTCTGCGCAAGACCGATCCGAAGGCCGCACGCGTGGCCGCGGCCAAGGAATTGGCGCGTCAATTGCGCTTGGCGGGGGAGCGCGACGGCTCCAAGCTCGACGTGTCGGTGGCGGCCTTCTCTGACAGCTATCGCGTCATCACCGATTGGACGGTGCTCGACGAGCGGTCGCTGGGCACGATCTCCGACGGCCTGGCAACCTTGGCGAACAGCAACTCCGGGCGTGACACCGACTACGCGACCGCCCTGGCCAATGCCGCGACATCGCTTGCGGGCAAGCGCAAGCCCGACGGTGCGCCGGGATGCCAGATGTTGGTGTGGTTCTCCGACGGCGCGCTGGACTTCGACTACCAGAACCGCGGGCAGGTCGACAAGGAATACGCCCCAGGCCAGCAACTCAACAGCCCCGCCGACCGCGACGCGATGAAGAAGGCGGCGCAGGAGAGCGTCTGCCGTCCTGGCGGTGTCGCCGACCAGCTGCGGTCATCAGGCGTGATCACCGTGGCGATCGGCCTCGACGGCGAGTCCGGCAAGACCGACTTCGCACTGATGCAGGCGATCGCCACCGGCAGCGCGCCCGGTGGCGTGAAGTGCGGCTCGGTGACTGAGCCCGTGCCGGGCGCGTTCTACCGGGTCACCGACATCGACAGCCTGGTACGGGCGTTCGCCCGCATCGGCGGCGGTTCGGGGGTCGAGGCGACCCATGCCGCCTGCCCGAACAACAAGGTCTGTGAGGCCGGGAAGCACCGGTTTGTGCTCGACCGGTCGGTGTCGAGTGTGAGCATCATCGCCGACGCGACGGTCGCTGGCCTGACACCGGTGCTCGTCGCGCCCGACGGCAGCGAACACCGGCTCGAAGCGGGCAAGGCAGGCAAGCTCGATGTGGGCGGCGCCTCGGTCGACTTCGCGTCACCGAGTGAGAAGTCGGTATCGATCGAGATGACCAGCACCGACGTCGCAAAATGGCGCGGCGTGTGGGCACTCGTGTTCGTCTCACCGCAACCGAAGGTCGACGCGGACACGCAGTCCAACATCCGCATCTACGGCGATCTGTCGCCGACGTGGCCGGCACACGGCACCGAGAAGCTGCGCAGCGGCAACAAGGCCGCCGCCTTCGAGTTCCAGGTCGTCAACAAGAAGAACGAGACCGTTGACGTCTCGGGCCTGCCGGGAACGGTGTCCTTCGACGCCGAGCTGGTCACCCGGGCCGGTAAGACGATCCCGATCGTCTCCGACGCCGGCAAGGCATCGGTGACCAAGAAGTGGACCGCCAACCTCGCCGGGGTCGCGCCCGGCGCCGCGACGCTGCGGATGAAGTTGTCGGTGACCACGGCCTCGGCGCGCGACGCGAAGGGCACACGGGTGCCCGGAACCCCGCTGGTGCCCAAGGGCGTCGACTTGCCGGTGACGATCTACGCTCCCACGGGCTATCCCGAAGTAGTCGCGCGGGTCGACTTCGGCACCGTCACCGGTGCCGGGGAGGCGACCGCGCAACTGGCGATGACCGGACCGGGCTGCGTCTGGGTCACCCCCGAGGGCGCGACCAAGGTGACCGCGGCCCCGTCGGGCGCCGACGGTCTGGCAGTGACGTCGGCAGCGTCGAGCCGCGAGTCCTGCGCCAAGGCCGCCGACGGCAAGCAGGGTTCGATGCCGCTGACGCTGCGGGTGCCCAACCAGGCTCGCGGCGACGTCAACGGCACGGTCACCGTGATGCTGGCCAAGGCCGACGGCAGTGCGCCCAAGCCGATGGAGGTGCAGTTCAGCGCGTCCCTGGCCAAGAAGCAGGACGCGTCGAACACGTTGTTGGGCGTCCTGGCGGCGTTGCTGCTCGGACCACTGATCCCGTTGGGCCTGGCCTATCTCGCGAAGTGGTGGACCGCCCGGATCCCCGCGCGCACCCTGCGCTCCGAGGTCATCCCGGTAACCCTTAGTGGCACCTCGGTGCTGCGTGACAATGCTCCCTTCGCCTTCCGCGACACCGATCTGGTCGCGATGGTCTCGGGCACGGCCAGTCCGTCGCGTCACCTCGATCTGCCCGGCGGCGGAGTGCGGCTGGATACCAGGGTCGGTAAGTCGCCGTTCGGGACGGGATTCGTCGTCGCGAGCGCGCCCGGCATGGTGGGCGCGGCCGGGAAGTCCGGTGACAGCTTCGGGACGCCGCCACAAGCGCGGCTGCCATTGAATGTCCACAATCGGTGGTTCGTCCTGCACAACCCGAGCGGCGGTCCCGACCAG
Source organism: Gordonia sp. UBA7599 (assembly GCA_002477755.1). Classification (GTDB taxonomy): domain Bacteria; phylum Actinomycetota; class Actinomycetes; order Mycobacteriales; family Mycobacteriaceae; genus Gordonia. The sequence goes on along the minus strand of DLKD01000131.1, from coordinate 16,349 downwards.
GCGTCGGTTGTGGTCCTCGTCGGCGATGATGCCGGGGCGGCGACCCTGCAACGCTTCAGCGAGGAGATCACCGAATCGCTGCCCACACTGATCGCGACCCTGCGTCAGCAGGCCGGTGCGCCAACGGTGGCGGCGGGACCCGCCGATCCGTTCGCTCAAGGCGGCGGCTTCGCCGCCGGTGCCGATCCCTTCGCCGCACCCCCGCCCGCTTCCGCGCCGGGATCCTTCGGCGCACCGCCACTGGGGCAGGGGCCGCCACCGGGAGGGCCCGTCGGTCCGCCGCCCGGAGGACCCGCCGGTCCGCCGTCCGGACCCGGTGGTGGAACTCCTCCGGACTACAACCCGTTCCAACACTGAAACCGTGGCCCGCACCGAGTATGTCGAGTCAGCCACATCGAACCATCCGTGAAGAGGATTGAGCACACATGAAGCGTTTTCTGGTCGTCGGCTGCGGTGGGTCCGGTGGGGCCGCCCTGGCGTACATGATGGATCAGCTTGAGTCTGACCTCCGGTCGCACGGCATCAACAAGCTTCCGGCGGGGTGGCAGTTCGTCCACCTCGATGTCCCCACCTCGCCGTCGCCGGTCCCCGGCGTCGGGACTGTGCCCGATCACGGCGGTGCGTACGTCGGTACCGGACCCGAGAGCGACGGTTACAAGGTCCTCGACAACGCGATGTCGCAGCGTCTGGCCGCCAACAACGCCCTCGACACGATCGCCACGTGGGCCCCGCGTGAACCGGAGCAGGTGTACACGCCGCTGTCGACCGGCGCCGGACAGTACCGCGCGCTCGGCCGGATGATCACCCTAAGCCGGGTCGACACCGTCCGTAAGTCGTTGCAGCGGGCGTGGGACACGCTGTTCGCCACCTCGACCGACAGTGAGATGCGGTCGCTGAAGATCCCCGGCGCCGGGGCGTACAGCTCCAACGACCAGCCGATCGTGCTCGTCGTTTCGTCGATGGCCGGCGGTGCCGGTGCGTCGATGGCGCTGGACATCTGCCGCATGCTCACCCTCGTGCAGGGGGTGGATCCGCGCCTTATGGGCATGTTCCTGGTCACACCGGACATCTTCGAATCGCTGGACGACTCGGCAGTCACCGGCACCCGCGCCAACGCGCTGGCCATGCTCGGGGAGATCGTCGCCAGCCAGACCGGCTCGGCGCGCGTGACCGACGTCGAGCTGCTGCGCGCGCTGGGCCACGAGAACGGCGAGGGCGAGCGTATCCCGTTCGCCCGTGTCTTCCCGGTGGGCCGCTACGTCGGCGCGCAGCGGACGATCTTCGGCGACGGGACGCCCAACGCGGTGTACCGCGGCCTGGGTCGCGGCTTGGCGGGGATGGTTCTCTCGGGCACAGCCACGCAGCAGTTCATCGAGTGGGACCTGACCAACCAGACCGGCGACCAGGGGTCGTTGGAGTTCCTCGGTTGGGGCAACAAGCAGTGGAACAACATCCCATGGGGCACCTTCGGGTACGCCAGCCTGTCGATGGGCCGGGACCGGTACGCGGAGTACTCCGCCCAGCGCCTGGCGCGAAGCAGCGTGGACAAACTACTGCACGGGCATCTCCAGCCGGGCAATGACGCTTCCGACGAGGAGCAGGTCAACGCGATCCTGGACAACCAGTGGGCCAACATCTGCGCGTCGTTGGGGTTGCCCGCAGTGGCCGACGGGAATGCGATCGCGCCGTGGCTCACCCACACCGTGCTGCCCGGCGACCAGGTGGCCGCGCAGGCGCGCGGCGTCGTCAATTCGTGTGTGCGTCCGATGATCGACCAGACGCCCGGAGTCAACGGCGAGCAGTGGGCCGCGCGGGTCGGCCAGGTGCTCGCCGCGCAGCGGCACAGCCTCGCCGAGGGCGCCAATGCCGCCGCTTATCACCACGCGTTCGGGTGGCACCAGCACTTCGTCGCGTACTTGGAGCAGGCCACCACGCGTGCGCTGGCCACGCAGGGCCTGCCGTATGCGACGGGCTTGGTCAAGCGGGTCGCCCGACTGCTCGACGACGTGCTGATGCCGGCGTGTGCCGACCTGTCGAAGTACGGTCCCGCCGACATCGCCGACCTGCCCGGCGAGACGAAGGCGACGCTGGCGTCACTCTCGGGCACCATCACCAACCCGGGGCCGATCGCCGACGAGGTGTTCGCCGGTTCGGCGCGCACCGTCGAGCGGCAGATCTATGCGGCACTGGCCCACCATGTCGCCAATTCGTGCGGCGCGATGGTCACCGAGGTCTTCGACCCGTTGATCGACGCCCTCAACGAGGCGCAGACGATGCTGCGGCAGGCCGCCGGGGCCAATCGGCAGCAGGTCGGTCTGGCACAGCTGCAAACCGACGAGTACGCGGCCTGGCCGGCTGACGCCGACGAACTCGTCGCCGATCGGTTCTCCGAGGCCGACAACGAGGTGATGCTCACCCGGTCGGCGGACTTCAAGCAGCGCTACGAGATCGACCTGCCAGCGGCGGTCGGGGCGACCAGCAGCGATCCCCGCCTGTTGGGCGAGGGGATCTCGCGGGCCGCCGGGCATGTGGTCACCGGCTACTGGACCACCCTGGACGGCAGCAAGTCGCCGGCCGAGGTGCAGCCGGTCGTCGAACGCACGACGACCTGGATCTCGCGGGCCTTCCCGCGCCATCCCGAGACCGGTGACGGCCTCATCGCGCAGCGCGCCACCTACGACGTCCACCTGCGCCCGGCCGAGTTGCTGAGCCGGGCACGGCGCTTCGTCGCCCGCACGGGGGAATCGTTCGACCGGTTCTGCTCGGTGTCGCTGCGTGAGTACGTCGAGGGCTACGACGCACCCGAGTCCGAGCGTCTCGCGCGCCGTACCGACCTGGAGTTGCGCTTCATCGAGGCGGTCAACCTGGCTCGTCCGCTGGCGAGTGTCAACGAGAACGCCATGCAGGCCATCCACGGCGTCGCGGAGATGGTCTACCGCTACAAGTTCTCGGCCATCCCGTTCAAGGGGCTGCCCGTCGCCGACGACCTGCGGACCAGCCTGGGTGCGACGGCCCGTGTGGACAAGAAGAGTGCCGACGCCGTCGTCAACGCCCTGACCGACGAGGCGAAGATCAAGCGCATCGACATCTTCGGGTCCTACCCGAACTATTCGCCGCTGGCCTACGAAGCGGTGATCGAACCGGCCGCGCGGCAGTGGCTCGCATCGTCGCCGGGACAACGCAAGGCCTTCTGGACGATGCGACGGGCCCGGCCGTTGGAGGCGAGCCTGCCGATGCACCAGAACGAGCGTCGCGCCATGGTCGCCGGCTGGGTCCTGGGGCAGGCGATCGGGTTCATCCAGGTGCCCCCGCCGCCGTTTGCCGACGCGGTGCACGTCTGGGATACGCAGGACCGCCGCTGGGTGGCGTTCCCCAACCCCTTGCTCACGCCGCAGTCGGAGTTCCTCGCCGACTACGACTGGCTGCCGGCGGTATTGGAGTCGGTGCTGCTTGCGATCGCCCAGAGCCACAAGCCGCCGGCAATGTCGTCAATGGCGCCCTACCGCGCGTTGCGCCACATCTACGACTCCGGTGCCGAGAACCCGTCGTCGGGCTTGGACCAGGGCCACTTGGCGGCGACGATCAACATCGCGAACTGGTTGCGCACCGGTGAGACCGGGACGGGTGTGGCGTCGGCCATTCCTGACACCGGGCCGGGCGCGACCATCCGAGACCGTGCCGAGAGGCTGCGGGCATACTTCGGCTACCAGCACGACTTCGTGTCGACGAACTACATGGAGCCCGGCGAGGGCGCCACCCCCGGTCATGCCGGTGCCGAGGGAACCGGTGTCTTCGCACGCATTACGGTGCGCCAGCAGGCGTCGAAGACGCCGCTCTACCGAGACGTGGCTCCAGACGTGTTCTGGGCGACCGACGAGTTGATCGGGCTGATCGATAGCGCGGTCGCGTTGGCCGAGCAGGGCATTGCGGCTCCGGCCCCGGCCCCGAACTTCCAATCCGGCGACACCTTCGTCGTGCCGTCGATGGACCCTGCGGCGGCATTCGGTGCCCCGAACCCGCCGGCCGCCCCGAACCCGCCGGCCGACCCGGCGCCGCCTGCTGCGCCGTCATACGGCGGGGGTCCCGAGAGCGGGTCCGATCCGTTCGGCGCGCCTCGCGATCCCCACCAACCCGGCGGGTTCTGATGTCCGCGCTGACCGTCCTCGTGGCGCCCACCGGCCCGGCGGACAGCGTCATGTCGGCGTTGACCGACCTGTCCGCCGCCGGACTCGTCGACGATTTCCTCTGGGTCGCCGATCCGTCGGGACACACGCCGCTGACGACGGTGGCGTTGGTCTCGCGGGGTCGTGTTCACGACGTGGGCCTGACTGAGCTCGTGGCCGGTCGGCGCACGTCGCTACTGCGGGTGTGCTCGGTGGTCCCCGCACTGCCCGGTGCCCGCCGGCTGTCGGTGGCCGACGAGACGTCGCTGGCCGACCGGTTGATCAGCGCGACCGGCGCCGGTGCGGTCACGCGTATCCGGGCACTCGTCGCGCGCCCCCCGGCGGTCGCCGGTTCCACCAGCGAATTGGCGGTACCCGGGTGGCACAACGTCGTGCTGTCGCCCGAGGACGCGCGCGGCCCCGGCTTCGGCCGGGTGCCGTTGACGGCCGCCGACCCGGCCCACGACATCGGCCGCCACGCCGCGCCGGTGATCGCCGGCCTGGTCGGGCTGTGGAGCGGGGTCGACCACGCCCCGCTGGACACGCTCCCCGTCGTTCCGGGGGAGTCGGTCCGCCTGGGTCGCTCCTTCTACCGCAAGCTGCGCACCGACGAGGTCGAAGAAGCGCTCAGCACCGCACTGTTGACCAACGACGGCGTGCTGCCGCTGCCCAGCGACCAGCGGTCCCAAATCGTCTACGTTCCCGACGTCGCGACGGCCACCTCGACGATGGCCGATGCGTTCTGGCGCAAGTACGCTGCTGTCCTGCGCGGGCCCCGGATGGCCTACGACGCGGTACCGCCGGCCCAGATCGGTGCGATGGCCGTGTTGAAGATGTTCTTCGCGTTCGTCTGGGCGTCGATCCGCAATGCCCCGGCTGCGTGGTACCGCAGCGTCGTCGACAGCGTGTCGAGCAAGATCGCCGTCGGCGTCGAGCAGGCCGCCTTCCAGGGGCAGCCCGCCGCCTACCAGGTTGTGGTCAACGGCCGTACCAGTTCCGGCCGGCCGGCCGGATGGGCCGAGATCGGTGCCGCCTCGAGCGCTCTGTCGGGGGCGCTGTTCGACCCGTCGGGGCAGTTGGCCGACGCCGATTCGGACCTGTCGCCGGTGTGGCAGGACTACGCGCGCGCCGCGCTGACCCTGGCCGACGCAGGGACGCGCAGCCGCGACCTTCCGCCCATCCAGGTCGGTTCGGCACGCGCGATCGTCAAGCACGCCGACGAAGTCGTGCCCGGTCCGTCGGCCGCGTTCCGCTCCATACCGGGCCCGGTGTCGGCCGCGGTCGAGGTGGACAGCGTCGACGCCACCGACGTGCTCGGCATCAACGACCTGTCCAATCGTCTCAACGAGCTGGAGTCCAGTTCTGACCACGGCGTCGGCGCACGGTCCACGCTGACCGAGCTCAACACATGGCGCCGCAACTCCGGGCGCAGCTTCGGGGTGGCCGCCGGCCAGCGCCTTGGCGACGCCTTCTACGGCGCCTACAACGAGGTTCTGCAGCTGCTCCACCAGGTCAACACCGCTGTCGCGCCGCCGCCCGAACCCGATCAGCGCAACAAGTCCCTGGGCCGCGCGGTTCAAGCCACGGTCCTGTCGATGCTGCTGGTCACAGCGCTGTTCATCTACCTCACGGTCCGCCACGACCTGGCCTGGTGGATCTCGTTGATCGTCATCGTTTCGCTACTGGTGATCAGCGTCGGGGCCTGCCTGTGGGGGTTCATCCAGTCGCAGCGGACGATCTTCGCGCTGCTGCACCAGCGCCGCGCCGCGATCGACCGGCTCGAGGTGGACCGGCAAAACCTGCGCGCCGCGTTGCGCGATGTCCGTCGGCTCTCTCAGGCGTACGGCCAATTCCTCTCTTGGAACCGGGCCCTCGGCGCCTATCTCGAGGCGCCGCTGGGCAAGCCGAGCGCGGGGTCGGCGGCCACGCTGCCGATGATGTGGGGGATGCCGATGTCGACCGGGCTGGGCTCGGCCCGGCCCAGCCACCCCGACGTCGACGAGTCGGTGAGCTACCTGCGACTGGACCTGTTCCGGCCCGGTTGGCTCACGCCGTCGTGGGACCACTTGATCCTGTCCTCCATCCCGCCGCGGCTGGGTTCGCGCGAAGCGGGTGCCGAGGCGTCGCCGGTCTGGCTCGATCACGGCAAGGACACCGGTACCGCACTGGATCGGTGGTCCACCGACCTGTTCCGCGGCGTGATCGGCTCCACGGGTGCCGACATCGTGTGGGGCCGTGCCCTGCAGTCCCTCGACGGTCCGCTGGGCGATCTGGTTCCGCGGCTGGTCAGCACCGTCGCCGTCGCCGGCGGTCCGACGTTGCCGCGTGAGGAGTTCCTCGCGGGGATCGACCGCGACGCGGCGCCCGGTGGATCGTTCGACCATGCCCTGCTCACCGACATCGCCGTCACGCACGGGGGTGCGGGAGTTCGCGTCGACGTGCGTCACCGCGTGCGCGCCGGGTTGGGGATGGTTTGCGTCGCCACCCAATTGTCGGAGGCGATCACGCTGGACTACCTGCGCACCGAGGGGGCGCCCGTCGCGCCGGTCACATCGTCGTGGGAGCCGCCGCGCTCCCCGGTCACACCCCCGACGCCGATCGACCCCGCCAGCCAGACACTCGCGCCGGATCCGTTCCGGCCACCGGAGATGGGGCGCTGACACATGGTCTCCGTGCAGGACTACTCGACTGCCCTGAACCAGTGGGCCGCGGCCACGGCCGCCGAGGGCAAGGCGGTGCCACCGGACCGCGAGCTCGATGCGATCGCGCGCCGACCCCAAACGTGGCGCGAGGACATCTCGGCATCGCCGGAAGCGCGGTACTGGGGTCCGGTGATCGACCATCTGCTGAACCAGGTGGGCCTGGGCGTGCTGCCGGTCATCGCCGTCGCGCACGTCCCCGGTTCGCTCACGCCGGTCGGGCCCCCGCCAGAACCGCCGGTGGTCGCCCAGCCTCCGCACGCGGTCGCGCAGGCAGCGCCGTCACCGGTCGTGCCCCCCGCGCCGGTACCGCCACCGGTGCCCACCGATCCGGTCGAGGACCTGACCACCGCGTTGATCGCGTGGCGGGGCGCCAAGATCGCCGAGGGTGCTCCGGGGGCAGAGACGATCAAGGACCTCACCCTGCGCAACCTGGCCAAGCGCGCGCCGGTCTCCGCTGAGCAGTTGCGCAAGAAGCTCCCCGGTGCCGGTGCCCTCGTCGACGAGTTGGCCGCGTTGTTCGCGCGGTTCACCGGCGGTCAGTCGGCGCCGACGGCACCGGTCGGCCCTCCGGCGCCGACCGGTCCGCTGCCTCAGCCGACCTACGCCCCGCCGCATATCGATCCGGCTCCCGCGGTAGCGCGCGCCGCTGCCGTCGACCCCGATCTGCTGCCGTTGACCCACGCCGACTTCCCCGAGTTCGGTTACGCCAAGACCGAGGTCGTGCCCGGGCAGATCAATATTGCCACCACAGCCGACGGCGTCCGGTTGAGCTGGGATCCGGTTCCGGGTGTCCCGATAGTCATCTACCGGGTCGTGTCAGGTGATGGTGAGCAGCCCTACAAGCCCGAAGTCGGCGAACAGGTGGCGGTCACCGTCGGTACATCCACCGAGGACACCCGTTTCCTGACGACCGCGGTGCGTCACTACCAGGTGTGGGCGCACGCCGGCACCGACGAGGCGCAGGCCCGCGCGGCCCAGCCGGTCAAGTGGGCGGCGGGCGAAGAGATCAGCCCGGTCGAGGACATGCGACTCACCGAGGACGAGGGCCGGGTCGTGGGCGAATGGTCGGTGTTCACCGGTACCCGCGCGGTCCGGGTGTTCCGCATCCCGCTCGACGAGGGCGGGCCGATCACGACCGATCCGCGCTACCAGATCAGCATCACCGATCTCAATCTGACCGGGTTCGTCGACGCCGATGTGCCTCGCGGCCGCCGCTATCTCTACCGCGCGCAGGCCGAGGTGCCGGTCGGGAACCAGTTGCGGCTCTCGCGCCCGGCGCAGCAGGAGATCCTGGTCTCGGCCAAGCTCACGTCGATCGCCGATCTCGCCGTGGCCATCAGTGACAACAACTCGCAGTTCGACCTGACCTGGACGACTCCGGAGAGCGGGCAGGAGGTGCGCGTCTACCGCTTCCAGCAGCAGCCGCCTGCCGGGCTGGAGCGCGCCGACATCGAGATCGACGCACTCTCGCCGCAGGGCTTCAACGAAGCCACCCGTGTGCGTCATCCGGTGAAGGCGGGAGCTGATCCGACGCATTCGCAGATGCTCGGCGTGCCGTGGCCCAGCGGCTGGGACCGTGCTTATCTGACGCCGGTCACCGTGGCCTCGGGGAAGGCGCGGATCGGGAAGACCCAGGTGCTGGCGCGGCCGTTGCCGTCGGTCGTCGATCCGCGCATTGTGGAGCGCTTCCACTGCGAGATGATCACCTTCGGCTGGCCGCGCGGTGCGGCCGCAGTGCGCGCCTACATCGGTCAGCCCGGTGTGCCGGCCGAGCAGCTGTGCCACGGCCGGCCGTTCGGCGAGGTCAGTGCCGAGCAGTACGAGCGCGACGGAGCACTGATCCTGGCGCGGCCGCTGACCCTCAAGGGCTGCCAGGTGGTGCTGGTCGCCGTGTCGTATTCGGGCGGCCGCGAGATCGTCGGTGAGCCGGTGGGCCTGCAGTATCCCGGGCTGGCCCGCCTCGCGTACAAGCTCGAGCCGCTGGAAGCGGCACCCGGGCAGCATGTGGTCCGCCTGCTGTTGCACAGCGAGTCGGCGGTGATGGACTTGCCGCCGCTGGTCCTGGTTCACCGCCCCGACCGTCTGCCGCTGGATGCGGCCGATGGCCGCACCATGCGCTTCTACACGGACAGCGGTCAGCTGGTGCCGCACTGCCAGATCACCGGGGAACTGCTCCCTGGAGAGCATCAGACCGAGTGGGTGGCCGATCTGACCGGTGTCAGCGGGTACGTGCGGTTGTTCGTCCATGACGGCGGTCGACGCGGCGGACGGCCGATTGCGGTCCTCGACCCGCCGATGGCCAACCTGCGGCTCGTGCCACCGCCGCCGCAGGTACCGCAGGTGCAGTGGTGACACGATGGCGGACCTGACCAAACGACCGTCGGCACCGCGTCGCCCGCCGCCCGCGCCGGGCGCAGCGCCCGTCACAACGACCGTGCCCACCGCATGGCCGGGTCGGTACTCCCAACTCACCTACACCTCGTTCGACGCCGGCGCGTCGACCCCGCGGGGCTCGTTGCACACCGCGACGGGCCAGCGCAGCCACGGCGGCGGGTGGCAGGTCAAGCAAGTGGTCGGGGACCTGGATCCCGCTGAGATCGAGCACCTCACCGCGCGCATCGTCACCCGATTCGACCTCGAGCCCACCCTGCCGGCCTTCCCGACGCCCGACCAGATCGAGCACCGCCCCGCACGCCTGAGCTACGTCGCATTAGGCGACGGTCGGGCCGCCTATTGGCACACCGTCGACGCCGGGCGCGATGGCACTGGCCGGCCGGGCAATGTGTTCGCCCACGTGATCGCCGTCGAGGAGCAGAACGGGGCCGTCGGCGGATTTGCGCCGATCGAACTGTGGCACTGGCCGGGGTGGCTCATCCCGTACGGCCAGGAGGCCGTCACCGCGGCGACGCTTCCCGACGGTCCGCCGGCGCTGGTGGCAAACCCGGCATTGTCAGTGGAGTCCTCGGTGGCCTTCCTGCTCGACCCGGCCGGTGACCGCACCGTCGTCGCGCGAGTGCTGCTCGATGCCGTCGCCGCGCGGCTGACCAATCCGACGAACGGACCGGTCGTCCTAGCCGTCGATGATCATGACCGCGCCGCCTCGTGGATAGCGGCCGTCAGCCACTTCCTCACCCCGGCGGGTGCGCGGGACTTCTCGTGGAGCACCCACGATTCCGCTGATGCGGTTGCGGCCGGGGTAGCCGCCGACTTGCATCTGGTGGTCGTGCCGCGGGCCGGTGCGACCGGGCTGATCGGGCACACCGGCGTCGGCGCCGTCATCGACGAGACTGAGGAGCCCTACCTCGGCGACCCGGGATCGGTGCACCGCCTGCCTGCTGCGGCCGCCGGTACGGTGGCCGTCACCGCGCTGTCGGTCCTGGCTGAGGCTGTACTTGCCGACGAGGAGATCGCTCTTCGGGTGCTGTCCCGGCGTGATGCGGTGGCCGCGGCATTCGAGGCGGTGGATGGCTCCGTACTCGTTCCCGAATGGCCTATCGCCGTCGCGGTCCTCGACGACCCCGAACTCGCCGAGTTCCACCGGGATGCGGCCGCGGTGGTCGTGGACGAGGCGCCGGAGGATCTCGCCGCAGTACCCTGGGCGGCCGCGCTCGTCGAGGGGACCCTGCGCACCCATCCACCGACCCCCGACGAAGCCGTGGCGCGCCTGGGTGGTGCCGCCCGGCGCGGTCGCGGCACCGGCCTGTTGGCGCAGTACGTCCTGGCCGCTGCACTGCGCGACCCGGGTTGGTTGGACCGCTGCGATCTCGCCGCGGTACCCGCGGTGGTCACCGCCCGCGTCGGTGCGCTGCCCGATGACGTCCTCGCGCATCTGAGCACACCGGATTCCGGCGCCCCGGACCGGACCGGCGCCACCCGCGCCGTTCTGCGGTGCGCGGAACTCATCGAGCGCCTCGCCGCTGACGACGCCGATCTCGATACGGTGCGGACCACGCTGACCGGCGCGTTGACCCGGGTCGGCCTTGACTCGGTCGGGGAGCCCGGCTGGGCCGATGCGCTCGATGCCGGACAGATCTCCGAGGCGGTGCTCGCGCGCTATGTCCGGCCCGAATTCGTCCGACGGTCGCCCGAGGAACTGGACGGGCTGCGCGCCGATGTGTCCCTGTGGCTCTACGGCACGGTGGCCGACGGCGTCCGCTTCGCCCGGCCGGAGCCGGGGACCGACGTCGACGACTATCTGTTCGCCTTCGCAGCCCAGGCGGTCTTGCGCGACCCGGAATTGGGGATCCCCGCCGACGCCCGTGCGCACTATGCGGGCGAGGCGATCCGCGGTGCGCTGCGCTGCGACCGTCTCGACGATGCGCAATGTCGGGCACTGGTCGACCAAGTCGTGGCGCTGGCGCGGCCGAGCGCGGCGGACCTGCTCGAATTCTCCGCGGCCACCGATCGCGTGCCCCCGAAGATCCTCGACTCGCTGGTCTTCTACGGCGACGTGGAGGACGCGGCATTGACCGCCATCCTGGATGCGCCCGACGCCGCCACGCCGGAACTGGTGGCGGCGGCCTGGTTGCGCCGGGCCTGGCGGCACGGCGGCACCGCCGACCGGCAGCAGTGGTGCGACAGCGTCCAGACCCTCGCCGGGTCGGCGTCGAGCGTGCCGCAACCCGGGTCGACGGTCACCTGGGTCACCCAGGCGGCCGATGACCTCGTCGTCATGACTGCGGCGGGATTCGTCCTCGCTCAGAGCGATGGTGTGTCGTGGGCCGATCCGACTTCAGGCTTCTGCGCCTCGCTGAACGGCAGGATGGCAGGCGGACCGAACGTGAAGGGTTTGTACGCCCAGGTCGTTGACGAGTTGGCGCGCGCCGAAGCGGCCTGGATGCTCGACACCGCGTGGGTCGTCGGTCATGCCTTCACCGTCGCGAGGAGGTTGTCCGGAGCCGGTGCGGGGCCGCTCGAAGGGTTGGGGTCACCCTCGGTGCGGGAACCCGGGCGGTTGGTGCCTTGGTCGCAGTGGCTGATCGAGCAACGGATCGCCGCCGGCGACTATCGTGGACCGGCAGACGTAGACGGCTTGCGCGACGCGGCCTGGCGGGTGGTGTGCGGACTGGATGCCGACACCGCTGAGCAATTCTTCACCGGCTTACGGGAAGCGGCTGGTAGCTGGCTTGTGCAGGTCGGTATAAGACGACCCGCCGGGCCGGTGTCGTTCGGCCACGGGGGACTGGGAGGACTGGGGTAGATGGCAACGTACGTATTGGACGGAAAGTCGGCGGCGACGCTGGCCCGTCGTCCCCTTGCGGCGCGGATCGCGGTGTCGGGCACCCCCAACGCCAACGGTGTGCGCTTGGTCGCGCGGACTGCCGACGGCGGCCCGTCGGGCGCGGTGGTGGAGACGGCGCCGACGATGCTGATCATCCCGCACGTGACCGAGGAGATCGTGATCGGCGCGGTGCCACAGGGCAGCGACCTGTTCGCGCCCGGCACGATTGTGCACGTGTCTATCGGACCGGATTCGGCGGCGGACTACGAGGCCGACGTCGCCCAGCTGACGCCGCGCGATGTGTCCGGACTGGGCTTCATCAAGTTGGCGAGCATTGCCCCGGGAGTGGCCGACACGGTGACGGTCACGACGTGGCTGACACGCCCGGACTCCAAGCTTCCCCCGCTCGCCGAGGCGGCGCGTGTGGCGGCGCGCGGCGCGCTCAACGTCGACCAGGTCGCGGAGAACCGCGCCCGCCCGGTTCGTCTTTTCGTCGACGCATCGGCGTCGATGGCGCCGCTCTTCGCCTCCGGGATGGTGGCTGCGGCCGGTGACATCGTCGCCGGACTGGCCGAGGTCGTGTCCGGTGGATCGGAGGTGACCCTGGGCCTGCTGGGGCCGGCCGCCGCGCCCGCCGTCGCAGTCGCCACCAACGGTGTCGGTGCCGCGCTGGGCACCGCACCCGCGCAGGGATACGGCCTGAGCGGCGGTCCCGCGCTGCCGCCGGCCGCCGGTACGCTCACCGTCCTGGTCACCGATGCGGCGCCAGCCGATGAGCCGTTCGACGACCAGGTGCTCCTGGTGTTGTCGGGTGCACTGTCGGGCACGGGCGGCCGTCGGGGAGCGGTGCTGATGCCGACGGACGATCCCGTGCAGGTGCTGACCGCACGCCCCGATGTGGTCGCGCGCGTCGTAGCCGACCTGCTGGCGCCCTTCGCATTGCACGGGGGTGTGCGTTGACCAAGTGCCCGAGGTGTTTTTCGTCGCTCACGACCGACGACGCCGTCGCCTGGGTAGATCGTGACCCCGCCGAGGTCACCGTCGACCCGGTCGCGTCGGCCTATGCCGGGCGCGAGGTCCGGATGGGCCGGGTGAAGGTCGCCCGCCGCAACGAGTGGTCGGGCTCGTGGCCGCCGGTGCCCGACCGGGCCTGCGATCCGGCGTGCCCGGTCTGCCACTTCGTTTTGCCGCAGCACTGGTACTACGGCAGTGCCACGTGCATCACGATGGCGGGTGCGCGCGCCACCGGCAAGACGGTGTACATAGCGGTGCTCATCAAGCAGTTGCAGCGTTTCGCGGCTCGTCTCAACCGCGAGGTCTTCCCGGCCAACGACGAGACCGTCCGCCGCTTCCGCGACGAGTACGAGACGCCGCTGTTCACCGAGCGCGGGATCCTGCAGCCGACGCCTCGTGCCTCCCTGCATGGCAGTTACCAGCACGATCCGCTCATCTTCAATCTCGGCGAATGGGCGGGTCGGCGGCGTTACCTGGTCATCCGCGACGTCGCGGGGGAGGACCTCGAGGCCGCTGACGTCGGCGGGGTGGCGTGGGAGTTCTTCTCCCGCGCCGACGCCGTGCTGTTCATGTTCGACCCGCTCTGCGTCGGCGAGGTTGCCAACCAGCTGCGCGACCTGGTGCCTCCGCCATCGAGCCTGGGCGGCGACCCGAGGCAGGTCCTGCACACGATGACGAACCTGATCGGCAACGGCTCGCCCAAGCTGGCCGTCATCCTGTCGAAGTTCGACGCATTGCAGGCGCTAAGCGCGGTGGAGGCCAGTGCGTGGGGGCAGGTGATGGGGCAGCTCGGGGCCGCCTACAACCGCGATCCCAGCCTGCTCGCCCGTGGCTACGACGAGAACGACGGCCAGGGGTTGCACGAAGAGGTCCGCAGCTTGCTCACCAAGCTCGACGCCGGTCCGGCATTGACGACGATGGTGAACCCGGTGACCGGCCACCAATACGAGCACCGGTTCTTCGCGGTGTCGGCGCTCGGCGCGTCGCCGGAGGGGGAGAAGCTGTCCGACCGCGGCATCTCGCCGTTCCGGGTCACCGACCCGGTGCGATGGGTGCTGGCCGCTGACAATGTGATGATGGACGGCGCCTGATGACCGATCCCCGATTCCGCGGTACAGATCCGTTCGCGCCCGGTGCGTACCCGCCCGTGCCGGCGGGGCTGCCGACCCACCCGTCGGCCCCGGGGTATCCGCCGGTTGCATCGGCCCGTCCGTTGACCGCGACGCGCACGTCGGCACCGCCGGTCACCGTGTGGCTGGTATCGGCCTGCTTGGCCGTGGCCGTCGGCCTGTGCGTCGTGCAGGCCGTGATGGGCGTGCGCGCCGCATCGGAGTCGGGGGTCGACGACGCCCAGCGCGAATACTTGGGCCGCGAGGTCGCCGACCTGTCGACGACGGCCATCGTGTTCACCGTGTTGCTCGCCGCGGTGTTCGCACTGGCCTATGCGGGCTTCGGCTACGCGGTGTGGCGTGGTGAGGCGTGGCCTGCCCCGCTGGGAACCGTGCTGGCCGCGTTGTCGCTGTTCGGCCTGATGGGCGGGCCGGTGGTCATCGCGCTGGTGTTCGCGGGCGTGCTCGCCGTCGTGTTCCTGTGGTTGCCGCCGTCGCGCACCTACGCCCGTGGGCGGCCGGCCGTGCCGGTGGCTCCGACCGCTTACGACCCGTGGGGAGGCCGCTGACGATGGCGACGCGCAGAGGACTGCAGAAAGTAAGCATTGGCGTCGGCTGGACCATCGAGCCGGGTAGTACCCAACTCGACCTCGATATCGCTGCCTTCGCCCTCGGGCCCGACGGCGTGGTGGCGTCTGATCAGGACTTCGTCTTCTTCAACAACCTGACCGCGTGCGACGGCGCGATCCGGCTCACCTCCGATGCCGCGGTCTTCCGCGGGTGGAACGAGGAGATGACGGTGGACACCGCGGCGCTGCCGCCGCGGGTCGACCGCGTGGTCGTCGCGGTGAGCTCCTACGGCGGCGAAGCGCTGTTCGGCCGGTTCCCGGCCGGATGCGTCGAACTGTGGGATTCCGATGCCGGGCAACTCGCGCGATGCGACCTCTCGGCGCAGTTCCCCGGCGAGAGCGCGCTCGTATACGCCGACCTGCGGCGGGACGGATCACGGTGGGTCCTGATGGCCCGTGGCGAGCCGTTCGAGGGCCTCGGGCCCATCGCCCGTTCCATGGGCGTCAAAGTCTGATCGTCCGAATTGGATCGACTGCGCCACGTCGCGTAGGATGGATCGTCGGTGCGCGTACCGCGCGCCGACTACTACCACCAGGCCCTACGGGCCGGGAGCGCGGAGGACATGGCAAAGAAAGACGGTGCCATCGAGGTCGAGGGTCGCGTGGTCGAGCCCCTGCCCAATGCGATGTTCCGCATTGAGCTGGAGAACGGACACAAGGTTCTCGCCCACATCAGCGGGAAGATGCGGCAGCACTACATCCGCATCCTGCCCGAGGATCGCGTGGTCGTCGAGCTTTCGCCCTATGACCTCGGCCGTGGACGAATCGTCTACCGGTACAAGTAAGACTTCCCGGCACCTGCCGGGGGAACTCACCACGAGCAGTGCGGGGTACCGCACTGCCCGTGACAAGAAACAGGAGAAGCTGACGTGAAGGTCCAGCCGAGCGTCAAGCCGATCTGTGAGAAGTGCAAGGTGATCCGCCGCAATGGTCGGGTCATGGTGATCTGCGAAAACCTGCGCCACAAGCAGCGCCAGGGCTGAGCAGCGCCCTTCCACCGGTCGCTTGGCCGAACAGTGACAACTGAATACACACAACCGAATATCTGACGAACTTCCAGCACCAGCGGACACAGACGCGTATCCGCCGACCCCCGGATCAGAGGCCGGGGCCCGACAGTGATCGGGACGGACTGGGAGCAGACCTCTGAGAACGAAAAGGAATCGAACACATGGCACGTGTTGCCGGTGTGGATCTCCCCCGCGAAAAGCGGCTGGAGATCGCACTTACCTACATCTACGGGGTGGGTCGTACCACTTCGAAGGAAATCCTCGCCGCCACCGGCTTGTCGCCGGACCTGCGCGCGAAGGATCTGACCGACGCCGATGTCGCCAAGCTGCGCGAATACATCGAGGCGTCGGTGAAGGTCGAAGGTGACCTGCGCCGCGAGGTGCAGGCCGACATCCGTCGCAAGATCGAGATCGGCTGCTACCAGGGTCTGCGGCACCGTCGCGGCCTCCCGGTCCACGGTCAGCGCACCAAGACCAACGCCCGCACTCGCAAGGGCCCGA
>DLKD01000166.1 GCA_002477755.1 Gordonia sp. UBA7599 | reverse complement strand
CGCGGGCATACGGCTTGCGGGCTTGGATCGCGGCGGCGATGGCCCTGGTGCCGGTCACCGTGTCGACCATGAACGGCATCGGCTTCTTCACCTTGTCGTTCATCTCCGAGCGGATGTACCCGGGCAGGATCACCGAGACGTCGATATCGAGGCCGGGCTCGCCGAGCAGTTCGCCCCGGATCCCCTCGCCGAGGTGGGCAACGAAGGCCTTCGTCGCGGCATACACGGTGACCGTCTTGGGCATGCCGCGCATGGCCGACATCGAGGAAATCAGCACCAGATGCCCGCGCTTCTGGGCGCGAAAGAGCTCCATCGCCGCCTCGGTCTGGGCGAGCGCGCCGATGACATTGGTGTATGCCGTGGCCCGGTTCGCGTCGAACCGTCCCGTCCCGACGGGGGCGCCCTTGCCGAGACCCGCGTTGACGACGACCCGGTCGATGGTGCCGAAGTCGGCGGCGAAGGCGCGGAAGACCGCGAACACCGCGGCGTCGTCCGTGACGTCGAGGGCGCGGACCTCGACCCGCCGGCCGGGTTGCGCGGCAAGGATTTCCGTGCGCAGGTCGTCCAGACGGTCGGTGCGCCGGGCGCAGAGGGCCAGGTCTTCGCCGGCCGCGGCGAGCTGACGGGCGAGCTCGGCGCCGATGCCGGAGCTGGCGCCGGTGATCAGGGTGACGCTCACGCCTCGGTCCCGCCCTCGCCCGTGGCATCGGCTTCGGCGTTGGCACCGTCCTCGCCGGTAGCCTGGGCGCCCACCGAACTCGACTCGTCCGCGTCCGCGTCCGCGTCCAAGAACGATGAGTCGCCCTGTGCAGCAATCAATTCCGCGCACTTGGCGTCCAGGAACCGGACGATGCTGACGAACTCGCCATACATCGGGTTGGTCGTCTGGCCGTGGAAGAAGCGGTAGTAGATCTGCTGGGCAATCACCGCCAGCCGGAAGCCGCCGAAGACATCATAGAACCGCCACCGCTCCGGATCCATGGTGAAACCCATTGCCGCGCAGTAGTGCTCGACGACTTGAGCGCGCCTCCACATGCCCGGGGCATTCGTCGGCTGGCGCCGCATCGCCAGGAAGGGAGCGGGGTCGTCGGCTTGCGCCCAATACGCCAGGCCGCTCGCCAGATCCATGAGCGGATCGCCAATCGTGGCCATCTCCCAGTCGAGCACCCCGACCACGCGCGTCGGATCCTCCGGGGACAGAACGAGATTGTCGAAGCGGAAGTCATTGTGGATCAGCACCTGGGCAATATCGTCGGGCTGGTGCCCGTCGAGCCACGCCATCGTCGCCTCGAAGTCTCCGACATCGGGCGTGCGCGCCGCCCGATAGCGCGCCGACCAACCCCCGACTTGACGAGCGACATAGCCCTCGCCCTTGCCGAGCCCGGCCAGTCCGACCGCACTCGGGTCGACACGGTGCAACTCCACGAGGGTGTCGATCGCGTTGCGGCACAACCGATCCACGGCATCCGCGTCAAGCCTGAGGTCGGCTGGGATCTCACGCCGCAGGATCGTCCCAGGGATGCGCTCCATGACATAGAACTCCGAGCCGATCACCGACTCGTCGTCGCAGTAGGCGACCATCGGGGCCACCTTGGGAAAGGCCGGTCGCAGGGCCGCCTGGATGTTGTGCTCGCGGCCCATGTCGTGGGCTCCGCGCGCCTTGGTCCCGCCCGGTGGCCGGCGCAGGATCAACTCGCGACCGCCGGGATACTGCAAGAGATAGGTGAGGTTGGATGCGCCTCCGGAGAACTGCCGCACCGTTGGCGTCTCGTGCAACCCGCCCGCGTCAGAAGCGTTGGCGCGCAACCAGATCGCCATTGACTCCACGTCGAACGCGTCTTCGTCGCGCACGTCGACGGGCGTGGAGACGTCACTCATCGCTGCGCCGCCTTCTCGGCGCGGGCGGCAATGCGGTGCGCACCTCGGGACGCGGCCCGGTCATACACCGGGCGGGCCAGCCGCTTGGTCCAGTAGGACGTGCGTCCGAGCCGGTCGGTCAGGATGATGTGCTTGCCGGCCTCGACGCCTTTGACCACGCGCGCGGCGATGTCGTCGGCCGACAGTTTTGCGGTCGTGATCAGCCGAGTCCCCGACTGCTCGAACTCTTCATCCTTGCCCTGGAACGACTGGTGCAGGTTGGTCCGGAAGAACGCCGGGCACACGACCGACACCCGGATCCCGAACGGGCGCAACTCGAAATGCAGGGTCTCCGACAGCGCCACCACACCCGCCTTGGTCGCGTTGTAGCTCGACATCCCCGGCCCGTGGATCAGCCCGGCGAGGGAGGCCGTGTTGACGATGTGCCCGCTCCCCTGCTGCTTCAGCAGTGGCGTGAAGGTCTGGCAGCCGCGCACCACGCCGAGCAGATTGACATCGATGACGCGCTCCCAGTCGGCCATCGACTCGACGTCGATCCGGCCGCCGGTCGCCACACCAGCGTTGTTGTAGAGCAGGTCCAGCCCACCCCACTCCTCGCGCACCCAGGCGAGCGCCGCGTCCCAATCCTGTTGTGCCCGAACGTCAAGCCGCCGGTATGCCACGGCGTCCGGGACCGCGGTCGGCCGCTCGTCAGCGAGATCCACCGCGAGCACCC
>DLKD01000172.1 GCA_002477755.1 Gordonia sp. UBA7599 | reverse complement strand
CAGACAACTTGACAAGCTCGGCTGACCACGTCGTCGACCAGCGGCCGGATGCCCGGCCAGAACCGCAGGGCGAACCGCGGAGAGAGCCCACCCTGGCTGTGCCCGATGATGTCGACCTTCTTGCCCGTCCGTGCGTGCAGCGTGCGGACTGCGAAGACGGTGTACTGCGCGCTGATATCGATGTTGTCCACCGACTTGTTGGGCAACGCGAGCATGCAATACGGGCGCTGCGCCTGACGCAGGGCGCGCCCCCAGTTCCACTCGTAGTCGGCCGGGCTGGCTCCGGTGCCGGGGACGAAGACAATCGGTTTGTGCGGGCTGTTCGTCGTGATGCCGTGGCACTGCATACCCGCGGCCAACCGTGCCACCGGCACCGTCAGCGGCGGCCCCGCCTGGTTGACGGGGGCGAACATCCCGTACGGCATGGTCCGGGGCGGGAGCTGCAACGGGTCGGCCGATGCCGCAGAGGGCACCATCCCGAGCATCAGCCCCATCGCTGCGGCCGCGACCGCTCCTGCCATCCACCGTCGTCGCATCCGAACCTCCTAGAGTGATTCAGCTCACTCTAAGGCGGAGTCGCTGTCGCCGTTGCCGGTTCCTCCTCGGATCCCAAATCGGTCTTGTCGACCCCACCGCTGGTTGCCACGCAGCGCCGCACCCCAGCCCAGTAGCGCACCCAATTGCAGCAGGACCTGGAAGGTCAACAGCCCGGCGACGACGGACGCCGCGGCACCGAGAGCACTAGCTCGCTGCGGGTCCCCCACCCAACGGCGGTACCGGCGCACCGACCACAGCATGAACACCACGTCGACGAGGAGTTTGACACCCACCACCACCGCCACCGGCACCAGTACGTCGGTTCGCCAGGTGATGAGGAAGTAGGCCAACAGCCCGAGTGCGGTCAACCCGTAGACCGGGGCTAGCGTGTCGACGGTCTTCACCGGCAGCATCAGGGTGCCCAGCCGTCCGTAGCGTCGCTCACCGACCATGGCGCGGTACCACCAGTGCGTCTGCAGGAACTCGCCGAACCAGCGCCGGCGCTGCCGGAGGAACGCGGCGACGGTACCCGGGGCCTCGGTGTGCGCTTGCGCCGCGCCCAGGGCCGCGAACCGCCAGCGCAGGTCGTGGTCGCCGGCGTACCGGTACATCCGGGCCACCAGTTCATAGTCCTCGACCATCGTCGCGGCGTCGAAACCGCCGACCGTCGCCACGGCCTCCCGCCGGAACCCCGCGAACGCCCCGGAGATCAGCTGCAGGCAGTCCACGCGCATCCAGGCGTAGCGGGCCAGGAAGTTGCGGATGTACTCGTAGGTCTGGAAGTACTGCAGCACCGCACCACCCACGGTCGGCGCGCAGACCGGGGTGATGACACCGGTCACGCCGACCAGGTCGAGGTCGGCGGCGAAGGCGGTGCGCACCGCGGCGAGGGCACCACTGTCGAGCACGGTATCGGCGTCGACGGTGAGCACGACGTCGGCGGTCGTGACCAGTAGCGCCGCATTCAGCGCGGTCGCCTTGCCACCATGTGGCAGTGGGATCACTGTCAGACGTATGCCATTGACCACAACCGGAGCTTCGACGGTCAGTCCGAACTCACCGTCGAGCCATGCCGCGGTGCCGTCGGTCGAACCGTCATCAGCCAGGACGATCTCATCCGGTGGATCAGTCTGATCCAGCAAGGCCGCGATGGTCGCCGGTAGGGCCGCGGCCTCGTTGTGCGCAGCGATCAGCACGGCGACGCTGACCCGCTGCGACGAATCGCGGGCGGGAGCGGCGTCGGGAGCATTGGGGACGGCAGCAATCGGCGCGGCGATCTTAGCGATCTGCCAACCGGTGAAAACCTGCAGCCCGACGTCGTACATGAGATAGCCCAGCCCCAACGACCAGGCAAGCAATCCGCCGCGCCCCCACACCTGCGCCAGCAGTCCCGTCCAGACGACCAAGACCAGCACGCCGACGAGCACACTGGCCAGCGGTGTGCGCGGCGGAGTCAATCGCGACGACGCCCGAGTCAGCGACCGACCGAGACTGTCGGTCATGGCGTCATTGTCCTTCAGTCGACCGCGTTTCGCCGGTTGCGCCTATCGCGGCGTCAGGGTGATTCGAGACGTGACCGTCGGATCGCGCGGGATATGGACGACGTAGGCGATGCCCTCATACCCGTTGCCCTTGCGCCAGAAGTCGCGGCGCGTCGTGTCCAACGCGAGGATCCAGCCTCCGCGCGACGTCGGGTGGATGTCGTACCAGGTCTCATCGGCGGTGGCGTACATCTTGTTGCCCACGACGTGTGCCGCGTAGGTCAAGACCACGGTGTCGTCGCGGCCGTACAGCTTGTACGTGTACCAACCCGAGCGGATCGCCGCCTGCGCCGGCGGCGCCGTGGCCATCCCCGCACCGATCGCGAGAAGTGCTGCGGCCAGCACCGTCGTCGCGATCCGCCTAATCTCCTGCATTCCGGCCCCCTCGTGGCATTGGTCGTTTCCAGACGTTACCGGCACGCGCGACAGCACGGTGCCCGAATCACCGCCCGCCCCGTTGGCGACGGGGGCTCTCGAGCGCACAATGGAGTGATGGCGGAGTCTCACGTGCCGTCGTTCCACTCCGACGGGGTGGGCCAAGACGGCCAAGACCTGCTGATCATGATGCTCGATCAGCAGGCCGAACTGCCCAGTGTCCAACGGATGCGCGCGTGGGCGGCGCAGGTGCTGGCGGTCAAGGCCGGGGAGAGCGCCCTGGACGTCGGGTCGGGCACCGGGTCGGAGGTGGTGTCCCTCGCGCGGGCCGTCGGACCGTCGGGAACAGCCGTCGGGGTGGATCCCAATCCGGCCATGGTCGCGGCGGCGACCTCGCGGGCGAAAGGCTCGACGGCTCGGTTCGTGCAGGGCACCGCCTACGACCTGCCGTTCCCCGACGGCAGTTTCGACGCGGTGCGCTGCGAGCGCGTTTTCCAGCACCTCGACGATCCGCACGCGGCGACCCTGGAGATCGCCCGCGTGCTCCGTCCGGGTGGTCGCGCCATCCTGATCGACAGTGACTGGGACACCGCGATCATGCACCCGATCTCCCCCGAGATCTCCGGGGCGTTGAGCGCAGCCCAGGCCACACGCACGCCCAACCGCACGTCGGGGCGTCGCCTGCGCGGATTGATGGCCTCGGCCGGGTTCACGATCGACGACATCGGTTCGGAGGCCGTCATTTTCGACGCGCTCACCTCCGCACCGATGTACGTCGCCCAGCTCGACGCGGCCGTCGAGGACGGGATCATCACCCGTGCCCAGGCCGACCAAGCGGCGACGGAAGTGGAACACGGACTCGCCACCGGCGACTACCTGTTCTGCGTCACCATGTTCGCCGTCCTCGGCCACCTGGCCTGAATGCCGAGCCGCGCACCGCGATTCTCATCAGGCACAGCCGAGCAGCGGCGCATGACGAGAACGGCGGTGCGCGACTGAGGCTAGGCGTGAGTCAGGCGACGTTGAGGGTGGTCCGGACCGGCGTCGGCTCGACGGTCAGATCCAACACCGGGCAATGCTCGTCAACGATGCGTTGCAGTTCGCGGTACTGCTCCTCGGTGGCTGGGCCCTCGATGTCCACGGTCACCCGGATCTCCTGGAAACCGGGGCGGACCGTCGGGTCGAGGCCGAAGAACCCGTGCACGTCGAGGTCGCCCTCGGCCGAGGCCCTCAGGCTCGACACCTCGATGCCCAGGCGCTGCGCCCAGAATCGGTACGTGACGATCTGGCATGACAGCAAAGCCGAGAGGTAGTACTCGACGGGATTGGGCGCCTCTCCCCCGCCGCCGAGTGCGGCCGGCTCGTCGACGCGGACTCGGCGGGTGCCGACGGTGATCTCCGAGCCCACCGCCCCGGCCGGCTGAGCCTGCGCACCGACAACCAGCACCGCGGCCGACGGATTGACCTCCACAGCTGCGGCTGTCGCACTGGCCAGCGCGTTGAGGCCGCCGGTATCGGGGATGGGATGAAAGGTTGCTGTTGTCATGGGCGTCACGTTAGGGCCGGCCCCCCGCGGGTTGAAGGTTTGCATTCCCACCGATTCTGACGCCACCCCTACTGAGAATTCTCCCCTGGCGGCCCGCAAAGGGAAATCTTCCCTTCGCCCACCACTACGGGAGCTGTCTCAGCACGCGGCGCGGCACCGTGGGTTTGTCAGAGGGCGGCGCTAGCGTTTGAGTCATGGGATATTCCGCCGAGTTGGAGCGCCTGGTGACGCTGAGCCGCCACCAGATAAAGACGGTCTGCGCCGACGAGTCGCAGATCCCGGGCTTCATCGAGCTGTGCCGCGAGAAGTTCGACGAGCACCTCGCCGAGTACGACGACTGGCTCGATGACGACGAGAACCAAGCACACCTGCACTGGCAGGAGGCGGTCGCGTGGCGCGAAACGGCGGCACTGCTGACCACGATGACGCAGGGACCCGACACCCGCCGGCGCAGCGCGTGACCTGTCGTTCGGGCCTCTCACATGTGAGCCGCTCCCTGCCCTCAGCGCACGGCAGCGCATGAGCCGCACCCTGATCCTCCTGCGCCACGGCAAGTCGGGCTACCCGCCCGGCGTCGCCGACCACGACCGCCCGCTGGCACCCCGTGGAGAACGCCAGGCTGCCCTCGCCGGGCAGTGGATGCGCGACGAGGGTCTCGGCGTCGACGCGGTGCTCTGCTCGACTGCGCGCCGCACCCGCGAGACGCTGGCACGCACCGGCATATCCGCCCCCGTGCAGTTCGTCGGTGACCTCTACGGCGCGTGGTCCTCGGAGATCCTCGAATCCATCCGCATCTACACACCCGAGTCGGCGCGCACCCTCCTCGTCGTCGGCCATGTGCCGGGTATGCCGGCCACCGCCGCCGACCTCGATCCCGACGCCGATGTCCCCGAGTTCCCGACGTCCGCCTACGCAGTCTTGACCGTAGGGGTGCCCTGGGCCGAAGTCGGTCTCACCGTCGACCCCGATTGCCGCCTGGTCGGCGTCCGCATCCCCCGCTGACCCCACGTTTCCAACGTCGCGAGTCGGTTACCAACTTCGACGCAAGTCGGCGAGTTACTCGCCGTGTTGGATCTGCGAGTCAGACCAACCCCGCCAACTGCAGTTTGCGACGAACCCGCCCAACGACCACCTGCGCGTGCAAGTCGTCCCAGGTCCACCGGACGACGAGGATCCCCATGTCCTCCAGCTTGGCCTCGCGCCGCTTCTCCCGCGCTATCACGTCTTGGGGTGTCTCACCTTCGCGAAGGTAGTCGAGGTACTTCCCCAACCCGTCGAATTCCCCCGCGACGCGGATCGCGCCGGTCGCATCGCGCCACACGAAATCCGGACGAGCAACGAAGAGGTGGTACTCATCGAAGATCTCCACCTGCAGCTCAGGCGTCGGCAACCCGGCAAGGATCATCTGCGCCCGACTCCACGACTCACCGGGGTTCTCCGACAGTCCGTCGGCCAGCTCCAACGCAGTGCGCGCGATACCCACATTCCTTTGCCGGCCGCGGCAGAACCCAGCGAGCAGATCCACGTCGACGTGAGCACGCAGCGCCGAGTCGAACACGGCGAGCGAGCCGGGGAACCCGGCGGGCGAAGTCCGTGCGACGTCGAAAGCCGTCCGTGCCGGCGACGTGAGCCGCACACCGTCGACCTCCACGATGTCCGCCTCGGCCAATCGGCCGGGATGCAAAAAACGGTGCGATCGCCGGTACCCGGCTGAACCCTCTACCGCGGTGATGTGAAGGCGACTCAGGTCGGGGCGCAGCATCGCCAGCTGGTGGACCACCGCTGCCGACGAATGACTGATCACGGTGCCCGGACCAACGCTGGCCGACAACGCCTCGAGCCGATGGCGATGCACGGGGCGGCGGGCCGTAGGAAGTACGTAGACACCCGGGACCAGCGGCTCAATCTTGTGCTCACGCGCTGCTCGGTAGATCCGGTGCGGGTCGATGCCGATCTTCTTGGCGACCGCCACGCGCAGGATCCCCTCGCCGTCGAATGGGAATTCGTCCATGCGCACTTAGACGCGGCTCGACAGCGGGCGGTTCCATCCAGTCCTAGTACGAACGACTTCCGCTCCGCCTCCTCCAGACCCCAAGCCCACGCAAATCCAACGCGGCGCGCAGGTTTCCGCCGCCCGCCGGTGTTGGGTTCCTGCGCGCGCAGTTGGAAACAGTGTGCTGGTCGCCGACTGCTCGGCGGTCGCATCAACGACAACCCCGACGGCCTAGGATTTCCTCATGTTGATCGTGACGACCAATGACATCCCCGGCTACCGCATCGACGCCGTCCTCGGCGAAGTGATGGGCATGACCGTGCGCTCGGCGAACATCGGCGCGAACTTCGTTGCAGGGTTTCGTGCGATGGGCGGAGGCGAGGTCACCGAATACACCAAGCTCGTCTACGAATCACGTCAACAGGTGATGCAGCGCATGTGGGAGCAGGCGGTTCAGCGCGGCGCGACGGCGATTGTTGCAGCCCGATTCGACACCGGGTCGATCGGCACCAGCTTCTCCGAGGTCTGCGCCTACGGCACCGCCGTCGTCGCAGTCCCTATCCCCGCCGGTGATCCTGGCGCGACGCCCCAGTCGGCAGCCGATGCCCAGGCCCGTGCTGCTGGGGCCAGCTGACCACTCGGACTACACGAATCAAACGTGGCACGCCGCTTTCCGCCATCGGTCGGCGTTGGCAAGCGGCGCGTGGTGTAGGAAACGGCTACCAGGCCGACGCCCAGGACCGCGGCTTACCGTTGCGAAGCGCCGTCAAGCGGGCCTGCATCGGTGCTGCGAAGAGGCTGTCGCGACGACCGGTATAGCCGTCACCTGCGCGCCAGAAGGTGGTACGAGTCCCGAAATCGTCGATGTAGCCACCGTTGCGGGTCGGATGGATCGGGAGATTGGTGAATTTGCCACGCACCCATCCGTTCGCGATGGTCACCGTCTCGGTGGACACGAACTCGTATGTCGGCAGTTTCCAGAGGCTGTACCAGTACTGGCCGGAGTCGATCTGGGCCTGGGCCGGCGCGGCCGCCATCGTGGACACTCCCGTTGCGGTGGCAGCGGCCACCACTACGCCGGCGATGATCTTCTTGACGTTCTGCACCTGATCCCCCCACGTCTCTCGAAACAGTCAGACCACACTACGCGACGACGATCACCCGACGTCACATGCCGATCGAATGTGGTCGAACCGCATGACGAGAACCCACCCCAATCACGTGTCACTCGCAACGAGGTCCAATCGCACCCCCAGCAGCCGCACCGGACGGTCGAGCTCAAAGTCGTCGAGCAGTGCGTGCACGACCGGGCCGATGGCCGCTGACTCCGTCGTCGGCGCCGGCAACTTGCGCGACTTGGTCCGCGTGTAGAAAGTCTTGGTCCGCACCGTGACCGCAACGCGGAACACCTCGCGGTCCTCGTCGACGACTTGGGCCAGCACGTGCTCGGTCAACTCGTCGACCGCAATGTGCATCTCTTCGGGCGAATCGAGGTCCGTGGGAAAAGTGCGCGAATGCGAATGCGACTTCGCCTCCCACGGCTCCGGCGTAATCGTCGAGTCCCCGCCGCCGCGGCACAGCACATAGAGCCAATTCCCCTGGTGCGGACCAAAGGTAGCGATCAGGTCGTCCTTGGGCACAGCCACCAGCTCGTCCACGGTCTGCACGCCGATTCCCGACAATTTCGTCGCGGTCTTCGGCCCGACGCTCCACAGCTCACGGGTTGGCTGCGGCCCCATCAATGCGCCCCAATTGTCCGCGTCGAGACGAAACACCCGCGGACCGTCGTCGGCGGATGCGCGCTTGGCGAAGTTGGTGGCCATCTTGGCGCGCTGCTTGTTGTCGCTGATGCCGATCGACGCGGGCAGCCCGGTCCGCTCCCCGATCGTCGCAATAACGTCGACGGCGAGGGCGGCGACCTGCTCATCGTCGAGTTCCCCAGCACCGAGGTAGGCCTCGTCCCAGCCCCACACCTCGACTGCGCCGAACCCCCGCAGCGTCGCCATCACTTCTGCCGACGCATCGTCGTAGGCCTCGACATCCAGCGGCAGGTACACCGCGTCAGGCATCTTGCGATGTGCGACCCGCAACGGCATCCCCGCGCGCACGCCGACCGCCCGCGCCTCGTACGACGCACACGTCACGACCTTGCGCGGCGCCGTCGGGTCCCCGTCACCCCCGACGATGACGGGCACGCCGACGAGCTCCGGCGAGCGGCGGCGCTCCACCGATACCTGGAACTGGTCCAGGTCGACATGCAGGATGCGTCGGGTGCCCACGACTGCCAGCCTAGGCCGAGTGGCAGTCCCCTCCCGGTTTGACGGTCACCCGGATCTCGACGGGGACCTCGTTCGACGCGACTGCCCGCACGACGTAGACGCCCGGCGTCCTCGGCGACCAGTTCACCGTGAGGGGGTCGTGCACCGGCACCACACCCGATGGCGGCGTCAGATTGTCGCGCGCCGTCGTCGTCGTGTTGACCGCGACGACGGAAACGGCGTTGCGCAGGTCGTCGCGCGCGATGACGACGGAGTAACTGCAGCCGGTGACGTACGCGCCCTCCGACGGCGCGCGGTCAGCGGCGGCGGCTTCCGACGTCCCCCAGTGCCCAAGGCCCACCGCCGCCAGGATGAGTGCCACGGCGCCCGCGCCGCGGCGAATCGAATCGCCCATGACGTTCTCCTGTGTGCGGGGTAGGAGACCACTCTCGCGCGCACGGGCACCGGACGGATGCGTAGCCGACTACCTGTCTTTGCCCGGCCCGTTCGTTCCGGCCACCCCACACCGTTTCGTCAACCCGGCATCAATCGACGGTGGGTTGCCGAAACGGGGTGGGAACCTCCGACGCCGAAACGAACAGGCCCCCTCACCTTGCGGTGAGAGGGCCTGCCGGAACTCAGCGATCAGATGTTGTAGTCGCCGTAGCCGTAATCGTCGAGCGGCACCGCAGCGCCGGCCGGAGCACCGAAGGTACCGTCCGGGCTGTAGTAGGTGTCGTCGTAGCTCGGCACCGCGTACGCGGCGGCCCGGGCCTCCTCGGTCGGCTCCACCTGGATGTTGCGGTAGCGGTTGATACCGGTACCGGCCGGGATGAGCTTACCGATGATGACGTTCTCCTTGAGACCGATGAGCTTGTCGCTGCGGCTGTTGATGGCCGCATCGGTAAGCACGCGGGTGGTCTCCTGGAAGGACGCCGCCGACAGCCACGAGTCGGTGGCCAGCGATGCCTTGGTGATACCCATCAGCACCGGGCGACCCGATGCGGGCTCGCCGCCCTCGCCGACGACCGTACGGTTGGCCGTCTCGAACTCGACGCGCTCCACCAGCGAACCGGGCAGGAACTCCGTCGCGCCCGACTCGATGATCTGCACGCGGCGCAGCATCTGGCGCACGATCGTCTCGATGTGCTTGTCGTGGATCGACACACCCTGGCTCCGGTACACCTCCTGGACCTCGTTGACGAGGTGGATCTGCACCTGACGGGGGCCCATGACGCGGAGGACCTCGTGCGGATCAGCCGCACCCTCCATGAGCTGCTGGCCCAGCTCGACGTGGTCGCCGTCGGCGAGGAGCCGCTCGGAACCGTCGTCGTGCTTGAACACGCGCAGACGCTGGCGCTTGGAGATCTTCTCGACCGTGACCTCTTCCGAACCGTCGTCGGGGACGATCGTGATCTTGTAGAACCGATCGTCATCCTCGAGGCGGATCCGGCCGGCGACCTCGGCGATCGGGGCCTTGCCCTTGGGGACACGGGCCTCGAACAGCTCCTGGACGCGCGGCAGACCACCGGTGATGTCGTCACCGACGCCACCCTGGTGGAAGGTGCGCATGGTCAGCTGCGTACCGGGCTCACCAATCGACTGGGCCGCGATGATGCCGACGGCCTCGCCGATGTCGACGAGCTTGCCCGTGGCCATCGAACGGCCGTAGCAGTGGGCACAGACGCCGGTGCCGGTGTCACAGGTCAGGACCGAGCGAACCTTCACCGAGTCGATACCGGCCGCCAGCAGCGCGGCGATAGCCGGGTCGCCCAGGTCGTGGCCGCGCTCGATGATGACGTTGCCGTCGGCGTCGACCGCATCGGCGGCCAACGTGCGGGCGTACGCACTCGTCTCGACGTGCGCGTCACGGATGATCGACCCGTCGGCCTGCTTCTCGCCCAACGGCACGACGATGCCGCGGTCGGTGCCACAGTCGGTCTCGCGGACGATGACGTCCTGCGACACGTCCACCAGACGGCGGGTCAGGTAGCCCGAGTCCGCGGTACGCAGGGCGGTGTCAGCCAGACCCTTACGCGCGCCGTGGGTGTTGATGAAGTACTCCGCCACGGTCAGGCCCTCGCGGAACGAGGACTTGATCGGCCGCGGGATGAACTCACCCTTCGGGTTGGTCACCAGACCCTTCATGCCCGACAGGTTGCGGACCTGGGTGAGGTTACCGGTGGCACCCGACGACGGGATCATGACGATCGGGTTGTCGGCCGGGTAGTGCTCCTCCATGGCCTTACCGACTTCCTCGGTGGCCTGCTTCCAGATCTCGACCAGCGAATCGCGCCGCTCATCGGGAGTCAGGGCACCGCGCTGGAACTTGGCCTCCAGCTTGTCGGCACGCTCCTCGTACTTGTCGAGGATCTCCGCCTTGTTCGGCGGCACGAGCACGTCGGACATGGCGACGGTGACACCCGAGCGGGTCGCCCAGTGGAAACCGACGTCCTTGAGCTTGTCGACGGTCTGCGCGACGACGATCATCGGGTAGCGCTCGGCCAGGTCGTTGATGATGACGGCCTGGCGCTTCTTCGGCATCTGCTCGTTGACGAAGCGGTACTCGACCGGCAGCAGCTCGTTGAACAGCACCCGCCCAAGGCTGGTGATGATCTCCCACGGCTGGCCGTAGGCCCAACCGTCGGGGAACTGCTCCGCCTCGATCTCCGGCGTCGGACGCTGGTCGGTGAGGCGGATCTTGATCTGGGTCTGCACGGTGATCGCACCGCGGTCAACGGCCATGATGGCCTCGGCCGGGCTCGAGTACACGCCGCGCTCGACGTCGTCCTTGGTGGCCTCGCGGTACTCGCCGGGCAACCCCTCCTTGATGGTGGTCAGGTAGAACAACCCGGTCACCATGTCCAGGCGCGGCATGGCCAGCGGGCGGCCCGACGCCGGGGACAGGATGTTGTTGCTCGAGAGCATCAGGATCCGGGCCTCAGCCTGCGCCTCCGCGCTCAGCGGGAGGTGCACGGCCATCTGGTC
>DLKD01000012.1:27196-27437 GCA_002477755.1 Gordonia sp. UBA7599 | reverse complement strand
GTGCCGGTGCCCCGCGCGCTCGCGGCCTGCCCCGCGACTTCGTCGGCGGTGCGCATCCGGGTGATCACCGTGGCCAGTTGTTCGACGGTGGGGGCGGCACGTCCAGGTCGGTCACCATTGCTCGACCACACCGTCCGGGATGATTCGACGCGCACGCCCCGTGGCCGCACGTCGACGAGCGCCCCGGACGAGTCCTCGGCGGCGGGTGCGAAACCGGCTGCGCGCAGCGCGTCGAGCACGT
>DLKD01000012.1:24857-27078 GCA_002477755.1 Gordonia sp. UBA7599 | reverse complement strand
AGCGCGTCGAGCACGTCGCGCAGCGGTGCCGGTGACACCAGAACGGTCGGGGCGAGGGGGCGCAGCGCCACCGCGTCGGCCTCCTTGCTGCGCAGGACCGCGGCCATCGTCGCCGGGTCGTCGCAGCGCACGAACGACGAGGCGACGCCGACGCGCAGCGTGCCGTGCCGTCGCGCGACGTCTTCCACCAGATACGTCAGGGCCTGCGGGACCGGGGTCTTCGAATGGTTGTGCAGCAGCGCGACGATCTCGGCGCCGGTGTGTCCGGCGTCGAGTGCCCGGCGCACACTGTCTTCGGTGACGCGGTACACCGACGCCGCGCCCGCCGACTCGAGCTCGGCGATGAGCGCGACCTGCGGGGCCAGCTCGGCAGTCATCGGCCCGGGCACCATGAGCGTCAGGTCGGCCTGGGCGAGGAAGTGATCGACCGGTGCCGGCAAGGCTTTGTCCATCGCGCCGGTCAACTCGTCGTCGGCCGGACCGGCCAAGAGGAGGCGCCCGACCTCGGTGAGGGCCCCATGGGCCACCAGACCCAGTTCTGTCGCCTCGCGCAGTGTGTGCTGGGCCGCCTGGCGCGTCAGCCGTCGCCGCATGCGGGGCCGACGCCACAGCGTCCGAGAGACCAGGTCGTCGATTGACGGCGCCACCCCGGGGTCGGCCTGTGCGAGTGATTCCAGCAGTTGGCGGCGCTCACGCGGTGCGGCGAAGTCGGATTGGACGACGACTGCGCCGATCACCTTGCCCTCGGCGTCGCGCTCTCCGATCAGCCATGGGCGATGGGTCAGCATCAGCCAGGACGTGGCCAAGCCCGCCCACTTGCGCGCAGGATTGTGGTGGGCCCACGCATCGGCGAGCGGGGTCGGCGCCCAGATCCGAGCGGCGTCGTAGCCCTGCGACTCGGGTTGGGCGTAACCCACGGCGATCAGCTGCTGCGCGGCGCAGAGCTCGAGGATCAGTCCGACACGCTGCGCGGTAAGCCCGGTGTCCTTGGCGATGCGGCGCAGTTCTCGGATGCCGATGCCACTGGAGCTGAGTTCGGGTGCCGGAGTGCGACCCAGGCTGTCGAGCACGTCGGCGGTCTCACGGAGCAGTTCCAGCGCAGCCCCGGCGGCCGTGGCCGACAGTGCGGCAGGTCCACCGAGTGCCGACGCCGTGGTCGTCGCGGCCGGCAGTGGCGGCGGGCGCAGATCATCGATGCGCAGTGGCGGCTCCCCGCGGATCAACTGCGCGACGGTGGGGTGGATCTCGACGAGTTGGCGGTCGACGCGCGCGACGAGGCCCGCGGCGAGCAGGCGGGGGACCGGTCGCGCCGGGTCGGCGTCGGGTCCGGCGTCGTTGGTCATCCCGACGCTGGGGCCCATCGCGAGGGCGGTGAGGACTTCGCGCGGACCGTCGTCGAGGTCGTCGAGCAGTTCCTGCCACTGGAGGGGCGTGCGGGGCGCTTGGTCGGTGGCGATGTGTCGGGCGCGCCAGGGCAGAGCGGCGGTGGTATGCCCGGCGATGTGTAGTCCGGCGTCCTCCCGCCAGACGATGGCGAGGTCGACGAGGGTGGCCAGGTGGGCGTTGATCTGTGCGGCCGCGGCCCGTCCCGACAGTGCTTTGCGGACCGCCGCGTCGCTGACTGCTCGTCGGGCACGACTGCCGCGGTCGCCCTCGGTGGCCGCGAGGAGCACCTCGAGGATCGCGGCGTGCAGCAGGTCCAACTCTTCGCCGACGACGTTGATCGAGCCCGCCGACATCGCCCGCTGCGCGAGGACGTTCACTCCGCCCGGTGGTGGTGAAGCCAGATCCGGGCGGGCGCCCAGGAGGGCGACCAACTCGTCGTCGGGGCGTTGGGAGAGCACGTGTGCCAATCCGCTCGGCTGGTCGGTGGCACTCACGGGGTTGAGTGTAGTGGTGGGCGGTTCACTGCCCGGGGCGTGCGGGCGCATGGCAGAATGAGCGTCGTGAGCGCAAACGAAATCGTCGAAGACGCCAAGCAGGACGTCGAAGAAGTCATCGCGGAATCCAAGCGGCACTACGTCGATAACGGCTGGCCCTACCCGGACGGCGAGCACGCAGTGTCGGAGTTCGCCGCCGGAATCGCGGGCGCACTGTCGCCGTTCGGCACCACCGAGCTCCCGCTGCCGGAGGACAAGCTGCTCTACACGAACCCGTTGACCATCATCAACACCTAGGATCCACGGCCACCTAGGGCCACTGACTACAAAGGCGCCCCGCA
>DLKD01000012.1:1011-24725 GCA_002477755.1 Gordonia sp. UBA7599 | reverse complement strand
TGCGGGGCGCCTTTGTAGTCAGCGGTGGGTTACCGCGTTCGCGTCAGTTCGCGAACGGCAGCTGGCCCTTGTGCTGGTTGTAGAGGTCGACCTGGCTCTTGTCGAGCTGGTAGCCGCTGGCCTTGGCGGCCTCCCACATGTTCGCGACGGTCGGGTCCATCTGGCCCTTCTTCTCGCGGGCCTTCACGACACCGTCAACCTGGTTGCGGACGTCGTCGCTGTCCTTGGCCTTCGGGGTGGCCTTCAGCGAAGTAGCGTTCTTCAGCTTCTTCTTCAGGCTGGTCGGGGCCTTGCTCGCGTCGCGCGGCGTGTGGCCGGAGAGCCCGGTGCCGCAGGTCGGCCAGGCACCCTTGCCCTGGCCCGCGAGGACGCGCTCGGCGATCTCGATCTGCTGCGCCTTCGTGGCCTGGTCAGCAGTGGGTGCGTACTTGGTGCCACCGTGGCCGGCCCAGGTGCTCGGCGAGAACTGCAGGCCGCCCTGGTAGCCGTTGCCGGTGTTGATGGCCCAGTTGCCGCCCGACTCGCAGGCCGCGACGCGGTCCCACTCGGCGTCGGTGGCCGCGTGAGCGGCGCCGGCGGAGGCGAGCGCTGCACCGCCGCCGATAACGGCAGAGGTCAGGGCCACCTTGGCGATGGTCTTGGAAGTGGTGCTGGTCGTCTGCTTGCGGTGACGTCCGGACATAGAACTGTTTCCTCTCTCCACGCGCCTACGAAGTCAGCTGTCGGGTTCGAGCGAGAGGTTGCCCGGCCGCGGGGGCTCCGCGGCTACACCCCAAGGATCCTGCGTGGATTCACATCCGCACAGAACCCGGTCTCACGGGAGATGGGTCCCCCGTCCTCACTCCTGAATGTCTTGTAAGGACAACGCGGCCGGTGGAGTGAGGCTCGGCGCGACCAGCTGCGTCGGTACTGCTATAGCCATCGGGTGATGGCCTACGACGAGGCTACGGAATAAGCGCCGGACTTCCTAAGTGATCGGGAAAGCGGGTTTTTCGCGTCGAAATGTGGGTCGGCCGATCCACTTCGGCGTTCGCCCAGTTCACGGGGTGAATCACGGTTCGTGTCCTTACCGTGACCATTTCGTGATGTGAGGAAGATCACAGTAACATTGTGACGCCCATCGCGGAGTTCGGCGTCCGCGTGGCAGGACAGGATCAGCGTGGGCGGCCGGAGGCGATCGTTCCAGCAATCGCGAGGAACAAGCCCACCGGTGTGCACATCGCGAGGAGGTACACCGGCAGCGGCGCGGTGTGCCCGGACCACACGGCCGGCACGAGGAACAGGGTGCCGATCGCGACGAGCCCGCACAGGAACAGGACCACGCCCGCCGCGAAGACTGTACGCGCGGGTGTCCTGCCCGTTCCGGTGCCCATGGCTGCCCACGCTAGTGCACACGCGGTAGGATGAGCGATCGAGGCTGCGTCTTGCTCGCCACACTCGGGAGCAGGGCGCTTTTTTGCGGCTGACAAGGAAAAGGTGAGTGCGGTGCCGACCGGCAAAGTGAAGTGGTACGACCCGGAGAGGGGATTCGGTTTCCTCTCGCAACCCGACGGGGAGGACGTCTACGTCCGTTCGTCGGCGCTGCCCGCTGGAGTCGAGTCGCTCAAACCCGGTCAGCGCGTGGAGTTCGGGATGGCCGCGGGCCGTCGCGGCCCGCAGGCGTTGAGTGTCACCGTCCTCGACCCGGCACCCAGCGTGGAGAAGAACACACGCGAAGCTGCTCGTGAGGAGGCCCGGCGTCATAGCCCCGACGAGCTCCACGGCATGGTCGCCGATCTGATCACCCTGCTCGAGGGCAAGGTGCAGCCGACGCTGCGCCAGGGCCGCTACCCCGACCGCAAGACCGCGCAGCGGATCTCCGAGGTCGTTCGGGCGGTCGCGCGCGAGCTCGACGCCTAGTCCTTGGCGAACTCTTTGACGTCGTCGACCATCCGCTGGTCCGGGTCTTTGCCCGTTGCCGCCTTCTCGTAGGCGTCGATCAGCGGCTTCTGGTCGGTCGGCGTCGTGTTGATGGCGAACAGTCCGCGCCGCACCAGCTGATCGTCGGAATCCCCGGCGAGCATCTTGGCGGGCAGGCTGATCTCGACATTGATCAAGATGCGCGTGCGCGTCGACGGCAGAAGCAGCGCCGCAGTGCCGGTGCCGCTGCGGAAGTTCTTCAGCAGCAGCTGCGAGCCGTTCGGGGTGAGGTACTGGACGACGACCGACCACGGGTCGCCGGCGACATTCGACGACAGGCGCACCTTCAGCGACTCGCCGATCGGTACAGGGAAGCGCGTGAGTCGGGCGGGGTCGAGCTTGCGGAAATCGCCGTCGCACCCCTGCAACTGGTAGTCGCACAGCACCGTCGGATACGCACGCGTGCTGTGCGGGCCAGCCGAGAGCGTGACGTACGGACGGTCGTCGACGTGCGTGCGTGACGCCCAGAAGGCGGCGGCACCGGCGATGACGGCCGCGTACAGCAGTGCGCAGACGCCGATCAGCGCGAGGGTCTTCTTCTCCGAAGGGGTGAGGTTCACTGGTCTCCCGGGGCTGGCGGCCAACCGTCGTCGAGCGGCCGGGTGGGGAAGGCCCGCGTCGGCGCGCCGGTGGGGCCGGGGGGCTGGGGTCGTCGGTCGCGGGGGGTCCGCGGCATGGCCGTCGTCGGAATCGCCGTCGTCGGTGGCGTCGGGTCGGGTCGGTGGATGGCCTCGGTGGCCGACGGGTCGGGGCGGACGATGACCTCGGTGGGCATCGTCGCCGGTGCGACTTCGGGCCGGTGGCCGCCACCGAGACCGGGGACGATCGTGGCGCCCCGGCTGGTGAGGACCGTCTGCACCAACCCCCCGGCCAGGAGTGCGGCGACCACGCCGAAACCGATCGAGAACGTCGAGCGCGCCAAGAGGACGCCGATGCTCGCACCGAACACCCAACCGAGCTGCAGTACGGTCTCCGACCGTCCGAACGCCGAGGCGCGCGAGGCCTCGGGCAGGTCGGACTGGATGGAGGAGTCGAGACAGACCTTGCCCACCGCAGAGCCGGCCGACGCGAGGAATGCGGTGATCGCCGCGGCGGCAACGGTGGTGAACGACCCGGTGGCGAACAGCGGGACGATCGCCGCGGCCGTCGCGACCGCGAAACACACCGCGACGACCCACACGATGATCTTCGGCGGATTCGACAGCTTCAGACGTGTCCCGAGGCCGTTGCCGAGGACGTTGCCCACACCGGCGGCACCGCCGACGACGCCGAGCATTGCCATCTGCACCCAGCCGTCGAGCCCCTCCTGGTTGCGCGCGTAGAACGCGACGAACAGGGTGAGGAACCCGGTGAGGATGCGGATCGTGCCGTTGCCCCACAGCCCGGTCACCACGTTGCGCCCCAATGGCTGACGGATCGTGTCGGAGATGACCCGGCCGGCGCGGCGGGCGCGTTCACGCGCAGAGATATCGGGTTTGGGCTGGTTGCGGTAGGTCAGCGTCGTCGGGATCTCACCGGCGGTGACCTCCACCCAGGACGGGATCTTCATGCAGTAGTAGGCACCGATGCACGCGATGACGATCAACAGCAGCATTGCGCCGGGCCAGTGCAGCGGCAGGAGCGTGCCCAGCAGCATCTCGAACGCGGCGGCGACGGCGCCGCCGACCATGGTGCCGCCGAGCAGCGCGAAAGTCGTCAGCCGCGAGTTCACTCGGACCAGGTCGATGCTGGGCGGCACGACGCGCGGTGTGACCGCGGACTTCAGCACACCGAACGACTTGGAGAACACCAGTAGCCCCAGCGCGCACGGATAGAGGACCCACGGGTCGTACACCAGCTGGTGGCCGGCGGGATCCCACTCGTAGTTGCTGACGATCAAGATTGCTAGGACCGCGCGTGCGGCGAAGGTGGCGGCCATCGCCGCGCGCCGACCATGCTGCAACCGGTCCAGGAGTGGTCCGATGAGCGGCGCGATCAGTGCGAAAGGTGCGATCGTCAGCAGCAGGTACAGGCCCACCTTGCCCTCGGACCCGCTGGCGGCGGCGAAGAACAGGGTGTTGGCCAGCGCGATCGCCATGGCGGCGTCGACGGCGGCGTTGGCGACGACGGGGATGGTCAGCGCCGTCAGTCCGGACTGGTCGGCGCCGTCGGCGGTGGCCGCGCGGGCGATCGTGTCGATGCCGCGGTTGGTCAGCTTCTTGCCGTGTCGGGCCGCGCGTCGGGTGAGCGAGGTCTTCGGCGGCACATCCTCACTGGGAAATGCCGCGGCCTTCTGTGCCCGCGTCGCCTCCAGCGGGGGCAGGTGCGGGTTGCGCGACGGCTGCTGGTTACCAGAACTCACGACGACAATTCTTCCCTATCGCGCCGACACCGGGTTGGCGTGCCACGCCCCATCGCGGTGATGCACACTGGTGGGGTGAGTCTTACAGCCCAAATCGACTTGCTCCGCGGTGCCGTCGACGCCGCGCGCGAGGCCATCGTCGTTGACGGCGGCGCGCCCGGCGACCACGTCGAGGTCGTCGTCGAGGACGACAACTCGGCTGCCCACTACTTCACGGCCGACCTGCCCGGCTACCGCGGCTGGCGCTGGTGCGCCGTCGTGGCGCTCGCCGACGCCGATGATTCGGTCACCGTCAGCGAGGTCGTCCTGTTGCCCGGCGACGGGTCGTTGCTCGCGCCGCCGTGGGTGCCGTGGTGCGAGCGTATCGCCGCCGGTGATCTGCAGCCCGGCGACCAACTCGCCGCCGAGCCCGACGATCCGCGCCTGGTGCCCAATCAGGTCGACAGCGGTGACCTGGAAGAGCTCGACACCGAGTTGGGCCTCGGGCGTCGGCGCGTGCTGAGCGCGCAGGGACGCGACGAGGCCGCGCAGCGCTGGTACGACGGTGAGTTCGGGCCGCTCTCAGCGATGGCGCAAGCCGCCAAGCACCACTGCGAGACGTGCGGGTTCTACCTCCAACTGTCCGGCGCCCTGCGCGTCGCGTTCGGGGTGTGCGCCAACGAGTTCGCCGCCGACGGCCACGTCGTGTCCGCCGAGTACGGCTGCGGCGCCCACTCCGACATCGCGCCGCGACCGCCGGTGTCCACACCGCAGTTCGACCCGTTCGACGACGGGGTGCTCGAGGTGTTCGCCACGGTGGACTGACCGTGACCGACCCCGACCCGTTCGGCGTCGCGTCGCGGCGTGCTGCCGTCCTGGATGCGTGGCACGGGTCGCCGACGAGGCTCATCGAGGACTCGCGCGCCGAGGCCGACCTCGCCGCCGTCGGGTACCGCGACCGGCTGTTCACCGAGCTGGCCGCCAATGCCGCCGACGCGGCCGTCGCTGCCGGAGTGTCGGGCCATCTCGCGGTGTGGCGCGACGCCGACGGTGCGTTGCACGTCGCAAACACCGGGGAACCGCTGACCGCCGACGGGGTGGCGTCGCTGCTGGCGTTGCGTGTCTCGGCGAAAGAGCGCGACGACGAGACGGTCGGACGGTTCGGCGTGGGCTTCGCCGCCGTGGTCCCGGTCGCCGACCGGGTGGAGATCCGATCCTCCACGACGGCACTGGTCTTCGACCGCACGCAGACCGAGGACGCAATCGTCTCGGCCCGAATCGTGCCGTCGGACGAACCGGTGCCGCTCCTGCGACTCGCGTGGCTCTCCGACGAGGCGCCCGCGACGGAGTTCGACACCGAGATCGTGCTGGTGCCGCGCGCCGGGATCGACGTTGACGATCTATTGGAAGGCATCGCCGAGCAAGTCTGCGACCGCCTGCTGGAACTACCTGCGCTAGCGCAGATCACCGTTGGCGACGTCGCGGTCACCGCGGTGCGTGGCGACGGGGAGATCCGTTTCGAGCCGGTTGATTCGCCGATCCCCGGTGCTAGGAACGTCTGGCGCGAGGCGATAACCGGGGACGTGCGGTGGCTGGGTCTCGATACCAAAGTCGGAGGTCGAGTGGCCGCGACGGAGGAGCGGCTGTATCGAGACCCCGAGACCCTGCGCACGCCCACACCCACCGACATCGAGATCTCAGTCCCCGCGCGGGTGATCGCGCCGCTGCCGGTGACGCCCGACCGACGCCACCTCATGCCCGGCGTCAACGTCGGCACGCTCGCACCGGGCTACATCGCACTGGTACGGGCATTCAGCCCGGCGCAGCGCCCGGGGTTCGTGCCCCGCGCCCTACCCCGCAACAGCGTCGACGCCCGGCTCTTGGAGTCCATCGGCGAGGAGTTGGCCACCAATGCGTGGGTCCCGGCCGCCGACGGGGGAGACGACCTCGCGCCGCGGCACACACTCGTCGTCGCCGATCTTTCCGACGCGTTGGCCGCCTGCCTCGGTCCGGTGCTCGCGCAGCTCGCACACCCCGACGTGTCCGGCCCGCAGCAGCGTGCGGCGCTCCTGGCCGTCGGCGCCCGCGAGATCGGGTTGGCCGACATCGCCGAGGCCGCCGGCGACCTCGACCGGCCCGCGGCGTGGTGGGCGCAGCTCTACGAGGCGCTGGCTCCTCTCGTCGTGAGCGGCACCGACGCCGAGGAACTCGGGGCGCTGCCCGTCCCCAGGGTTGACGGACGTCGCAACCTGGGGGCGCGTGGACTGGTGATCGCGCCGGCCGGGGTGGCGGCGCCGTGGGCGCCGACGGTCCACCCCGACGCCGTGCACCCCCTGCTGGAACGGCTGGGTGCCCAATCGGTCGGGGCTGGTGAACTCCTGGCCCACGACGACCTCGTCGCGGCACTGGCCGATGCCGCCGAGCACGGGACCGACGACGAGGTCGCCGATCTCGCCGACTCGGTGCTCGCCCTGCTGGCCGCCGACCCCGAGGCGGTCCTGTCAGCTGAGGCATCGCGCGAACTGCTGCTGCCCGACGTCGACGGCGAACCCGTCCACGTCGACGAACTCCTGCTGGCCGATTCGCCGCTGGCCGCGATCCTGGCCGACGACCTGCCCTTCGCGATCGTCGACGAGCAGCTCGCGGAACGGTTCGGCGGCGATGTTCTACGCCGGGCAGGCGTCGGATGGGGATTCCTCACCGTCGCTGAGCAGTGGCCCACCGCGCCCGACCACGACCTGCACGACGAGGAGCGCTGGTGGGCCGGGTTGTCTGAACAGCCGCCGTCGATGACGGCCGTCCGCGATCTCGACCTCGTGCCGGACGACCGATGGTCCGACGCGCTGGCACTGATGGCGAACGATCCGGCGACCGCGCTTCTGCTTGCCGATCGCGCCGGGT
The DNA here is from genome assembly GCA_002477755.1 of Gordonia sp. UBA7599. GTDB lineage: Bacteria > Actinomycetota > Actinomycetes > Mycobacteriales > Mycobacteriaceae > Gordonia. Next base: position 17,545 of record DLKD01000012.1, on the reverse strand, counting down.
ACACCGCGTGGTGGCTGCGCGAGCATGCCCGAATCAACGGCCGCGAGGTGCGCTCCTATCGACGCCCCGACGCCGAGGTGTTAGCGGGAATAGTTGACCCCCTCGACCATCCGGACGCGGCCGCATTAGGCGGGATTCTCGTCGACGACGTTGTGGCCGACGTCGCGACGGCCGCGTTGATCCTGACCAACCTCGGCGACGCCGATCGGCCCATCCTGCCCGGTGCCGTGGTGCGCGGCTACGGAGAGGTCGTCGCGGCGATCGCCCGCGGCGACGTCGACGTGCACGAGCTAGATGTGCTGCTGTCCGGCGTTCCGGCGGCGCGCGCCCTCGACGGTTCGGTGATCGATGACGGCACTGGCCGCGACGCGGTGGTGATCGACGCATCGCAGTACCTGTCAGTCGTGGCGGCAGACCTCGCTGTGGTGGCTGGGCTGCCGGTCACCGCCGACGCCGCGCGCGAACTCGCCGACGTGCTCGACCTTCCGCTCGCGTCGGATGCCCTCACGGCCCGAGTCGTGAGTACCGGCAGGACGACGACCTGGGACGCCGATGCGGATGCGCTGCGGTTCGCCGCCGGACACGGGGGAGACCAGCCGCGCGGGGAAGTCGTCGTGCACGACGGTCTGCTCGTTGCGACCGACAGCGGCGAGTACCGCGTCAACAGGTGGGTCGACGCCAACGGTGCCGTCCACGTCGACGTCCTCGGATACGGTGGGCGCCATGCGGACTGACCTGCCGTCGAGCACGCCGTTCGACGCCGGTGTGCTCGACTTCGTCGTCGGCCACCGCACTCGGTTCTTGACCAGCCTGTGCGAGAGCCTGAGTTGGCTCGGCTCGACGATGACGCTAACGGTCATCGTCATCGTCGCCGGCGCCTTGTTCGCAGCTTTTCGGCTGTGGCGCAGTGCCCTGATGGTGTGGCTGGGATCGGTGACGGGCTATTGGCTGATGGTCGTGCTCAAGAACACGATCGCGCGCGATCGGCCGCCGCCGGAGTACCGGCTCGTCCATGCCGCGTACCACTCGATGCCGTCGGGCCACGCGATGATGAGCGCGATCGTGTTCGGGCTGATCGCCGTCGGGCTGTTCCGGTGCTGCGCGTGGATCCGCGAGCATCCCGACGTCCTGCTCGTCGCGCCGATCCTGTCGTTCCTGATCGGGCTCAGCCGCGTGTATCTGGGTGTGCACTGGATGACCGACGTACTCGCCGGCTGGGCGATCGGCGCGGTCTGGCTCGCGGTCGTCGCGACCGTGGCGCGCCTAGGTGCTACTCCAAGCCCTCTTGCGCCGTCTTCGAGCCGCGCCTGACTGCCGCGAGCTGAGCCGCGACGATCGACGTCCCGATGACCCCGACGCCCAGGCCCCATAGGCACACGTGCAGGGTGAGACCGCCGACACCGGTCACCAGCGCGACGATGGTCGCGATCAACCAGGCAGCGAACCCGACGATGATCACCGGTCCGGGTTCGCGCAGCACCTTGGGCAGCTCGGGAACCGGGGTGACTTCGCGCGCGTCAGACATGAGATCAGGTTAACGTCTTCTCGTGAGCGCGCCCCCGGCACTGTCCCGAGTCGATTCCTTCTTCCATGTCACCGAACGGGGTTCGACGCCGTTGCGCGAACTGCGGGGCGGCGTCGTCACCTTCTTCACGATGGCCTACATCGTCGTGCTGAACCCGATCATCCTCGGCGGCACGCCGGGCAATCCGCTCAACGCCGACATCGCGGGCAACGTGCTGCCGATGGCCGCCGTCGCCGCGGTCACCGCGCTCGTCGCGGGCGTGATGTGCCTGGTGTTCGGTGTCGTCGCGAACTACCCGTTCGCATTCGCCGCCGGCCTGGGCATCAACAGCCTGCTGGCCGTCAGCGTCACCACGCAGGTGACGTGGCCGCAGGCCATGGGGCTGGTGGTCCTCAACGGCGTCATCATCGTCGTGCTGGCCGTGACGGGCTTCCGCACCGCGGTGTTCAACGCGGTGCCCGCCGAGTTGAAGGCCGCGATCGCCGCGGGCATCGGCGCGTTCATCGCATTCATCGGCTTCGTCGACTCCGGCTTCGTCAAACGCGTCCCCGATGCCGCCCACACGACCGTCCCGGTGCAACTCGGTGATTCCGGGTCGATCAACACCTGGCCGGTGTTCGTGTTCGCCATCGGCCTGCTGATCATGGGTGTGCTCACAGTGCGCAAGGTGGCCGGTGGCCTGCTGATCGGCATCGTGATCACCACCGTGTTGGCCATCATCATCGAGGCGGTGGCCAAGCCCGGCGACTGGGCGCTGAACACCCCGAAGCTGCCCGACTCGATCGGCGGCCTGCCGGACCTGTCCCTCGTGGGCAATGTCGATCTGTTCGGCGCGTTCAGCGAACACGGCACCCCGGCGCACGTCATCTCCGCGCCCGCCATCGGCGCGACGATCCTGCTGTTCACCATCGTCTTGTCCAATTTCTTCGACGCGATGGGCACCATGACGGGCCTGGGCAAGGAGGCCGGTCTCGCCGACGAGAACGGCACGCTGCCCGACATCGGCAAAGCGCTGGCCGTCGAGGGCACCGGCGCCATCGCCGGCGGTCTGGGCTCCGCGTCGTCGAGTACCGTGTTCGTCGAATCGGCGTCGGGCATCGCCGAAGGTGCGCGCACGGGCCTGGCCAACATCGTCACCGGCGTCCTGTTCCTCGCCGCGATGTTCTTCACCCCCCTCTACAAGGTCGTGCCCTTGGAGGCAGTCGCCCCCGCACTGGTCGTGGTCGGCGCGCTGATGATCGGGCAGATCCGCACCATCGACTTCACCCGCTTTGAATACGCGCTGCCGGCGTTCCTGACCATCGTCGCGATGCCGTTCACGTACTCGATCGCCAACGGCATCGGCCTCGGGTTCATCAGCTGGGTGGTCCTGGCGACCGCCCGCGGCAAGGCGCGCGAAGTCCACCCCATCCTCTGGGCGGTGGCCGCGGTCTTCGTCCTTTACTTCGCCCGCGCGCCGATCCAGGAATTGCTCACCTGATCGGAAGCGGGTCCGATCAAAAGTCGGTGCCGGTGGCGGGATGGTTCTGCGCCTGCCATGACAGCGCGAACGCGCGCAGCAGCTCCGGCGACGACGCCCGTACCCGGCCCGCCGCGGCGAGGTCGCGCGCATCGACGCCGCCGAGGTACAGACTGCCCAGGGCGGCGATGTCGCAGCTGATCTCCCCGTTGGTTCCGGCGGCCGTCTCGTCGCGCGCCACGTCTGCCGTCCCGTCGACGATGTGCAGGCGGAAGCGACCGCCCTCGCCACCGGACGGATCATCGACGACGAGCACGGCGTCGAGATCGGCGGCGTCGGTCCGCGCGGCCAGGGCGGCGGGCACGTCGAGGACCGCGACCCACAGGGTGTCGCGGCGACGAGTCACCGACACCCCGCGCAGGTCGGTCAACTTGAACGGAAGCGGGTCCCCGACGTCGAGAGTGCCCGTCGTCGACGCCACCAGGTCCAGCGCCGCCAACACGCGCCACAGCTCGGTGTGGGCCTCGGGGGTGACCGCGACGACTTCTTCGATCCGCGCGACCGGCAGCTCGCCGCCGTCGGCCGAATCGAGCCGGTAGGTCGCATAGCCGTCCGGGTGCACGATGGTGTGCCGCTCGCTGAGCGTGGGCAGCCGGCTCGACGGCCGGTCGTCGAGTTCGGCCTGCCACCACAGCGCGTCGCGCGCCATGACTCCCGGATGGACCCGCCCCCACCGCTCGTACAACGGCGGTGCGAGAACGGCGAGTTCGGCGGCGTCGACGAAGCGCACGGGTGACTGCGCCGGCGCCGGTACGCGCAGGGTCTGCGGCCCGTCGATGCGGACGGACTCGGCGAACACCGCCGGCCCGAAGCCGAACCTTTCGTAGATGGTGCCCTCCGAGGCCCACAACGCCGCTACCGCATGACCCTCGTCGGCCCACTTCGCCCGCAGCCGGGTCAGCAGCTCGCGCAGGATTCCGCGACGACGGTGCGTCGGCGAGACCGACACCCACGTGAGTCCCGGGAAGCCGATCGATCCGCCGGGCACCGACATCTGCAGCCGGTAGTACATCGCCATCCCGACCAGCGGTGCCCCCGGCAGCGCGGGATCGCGGGCGATCATCGTGTCCTCGTCGGCGATGCGGGCCCGCTCATTGGCCTGCTGGTGCTCGTCGAGCGGGGCGGTGATCCCGAAGGCCCGGGCGGTGGACGCGAAGATCTCGCGCCAGTCCCCGTCGACGGCGGGGCGGAACTCCAGTCCGTGGTGCGCAGGCATGCGACTACCGTATCGGTGGTGTCCGCCTCTCCGACGCTTCCCGTGCGCGTCGTCGATATCACCGATCCCGACGACGAGCGGGTCGACGACTTTCGTGACCTGAATTCCGTCGACCGCCGCCCCGACCTCCCGGTGCTCCCCGGTGGACGCGTCGGCAAAGGGCTCGTGATCGCCGAGGGTGTGCTCGTCGTGCAGCGGATGGTGGCCTCCCGGTTCATCCCGCACGCGTTCCTCGGCGTCGACCGCCGACTCGGCGAACTCGGCACGACGCTGCTGCCCGTCGACGATCCCGACGCGGGTCAGGATTCGGCCTGCTCGCTACGGCTCCCGGCGCCGGTCCCGTTCTATCGGGCCACCGCCGAGGTGATGGCCCAGGTCGTCGGGTTTCACCTCAACCGCGGCGTGCTCGGCGTCGCCCGGCGCCCCGCCGAACTCACCGTCGAGCAGGCAGTCGAGGGCGCTTCGGTGCTGGCCGTACTCGAAGGCGTCAACGACCACGAGAACATCGGCTCGATCTTCCGCAACGCGGCCGGCCTCGGCGTTGACGCCGTCCTCTTCGGCTCCGGGTGCGCCGATCCGCTGTACCGGCGGTGTGTCCGCGTGTCGATGGGCCACGCGCTGCTCGTGCCGTTCGTGAAGCTGCCGGACTGGCCGGGCGAACTCGACCTGCTGGCACAGCGGGGGTTCACGACGGTGTCGTTGACGCCGGATCCGGCGGTGCCGCTGTTGGCCGACGCCGTGGAGTCTGCGTCGCGGGTCGCCTTCCTGGTCGGCGCGGAGGGGCCGGGGCTCAGTGCTGCGGCGATGCGCGCCAGCCACGTGCGGGCCCGTATCCCGATGAGCCGGGGTACTGATTCGCTGAACGTCGCCACCGCTGCGGCGGTCGCCTTTTACGAACTAGCCCGCCGGGACAAGGGCGGAAACGAGTAGTCGGCTACTCGCGCTGAGGGCGGATTGTCGGGTTTCACTGGTGTGGCCAATTGATCGCAATACCGGGAGGTCCACCATGAAAAAACGCAGTCTGTCCGCCGTCGTCGCCACCATTGCGGCCGTCGCTCTGCTCACCTTCGGCTTCGGCGCGACGTCGGCACCCGATCCGTCGCAGACCCAGGCGGACACGCCGGCGTACTGCCCCAAGCTGGGGTCCATCGACCTTCCCTGCATGGTCTGACTGCGGCAGGTCGTCCGCGGCGGCGCCTATTGGTGCGGGTTGCTGCCGCGGACGCCGAGCAGGACGTCCTCCCAGCCCGGAACCTCGGGCTTGGCCTTACGGCGCGCGCGTTTAGGCGGTTCGTGATCCGACTCCTGCTCGCGTTCGGCGGGCGGGGGCGGCGGTGCGACGACGCTCTGCGCGTCGACGGTCACCGATTCGGCCGGATCGGCCACCGGCTGAAGTTGGTGGCGCCCGGCCGATCCGGGGTGGAGCAACTCGTCGGCGGTGTTGTCGAGGGCATCGGTCGTGCCGCCCTGCGAGCCGGGCGCGTAGCGCCAGTGGGCGTGGTTCACAGTATGTCCGGCGGTCCAGGTCAGCTGGCCGACCCAGTTGCCGTCGTCGCCCTTCCAGGCATCCCATTCGCCGACCGCGGGGTTGAGACCGCGCGACCGCAGGGCCGCCGCCACGATCTCGTCGAGCGTGGCCAGTGCCGGACCGTCCTCGCGCATCGGATGGGACGCGCGGATCAACTCTGCGGCGCGGGTGCGTTCCAACAGCACCGGGTGAGCGAAGCGCTGGACCCGGTCGGCGGTCGTGCCGGCTTCCGCGGCGACTTCCTCCACGCTGGCTCCGGCGCGGATGCGTGCCTGGATCTCCCGGGGTCGCAGCAGCGAGTCCATCTCGATCTGGATCTGACCCAACCGGGTGACGTCGCCGCGGGCCGCTGCGCGCAACCGGTCGTCGGCGGGAATGCGGAACTTCTCCCCGGTCTCAGCGTCGACGCAGATGACGTGACTGGCGTCAGCGTCGACGCTGGTGACGCGCAGCTCACGCATCGGAACCCTCCTCGCTGACGGCTAGGCCCCAGGCTAGTGCACTCCCCACCGTCGAGGGGGCAGACACGCAGGCCGGAGGGGGTGCGTCCAGGTTAGAGGCGCTCCACCACGTACTCGATGCACGCGGTCAACGCCGATACGTCGTCGGGGTCGATTGCCGGGAACATACCGATGCGCAGCTGGTTGCGCCCGAGCTTGCGGTACGGCTCGGTGTCGACGACTCCGTTGGCGCGCAACGCTTTTGCGACCGCGGCGGCGTCGACCGAATCGTCGAAGTCGATCGTCCCGACCACCTGGCTGCGATGCGCTTCGTCGGCGAAAGGCGTTGTGTAGGAGGTCTTCTCCGCCCACGAGTACAGGCGCGAGCTGGAATCGGCGGTGCGCGAGACGCACCAGTCCAGGCCGCCGTTGGCGTTCATCCACTCGATCTGGTTCGCAAACAGCAGCAGGGTGGCGATCGCGGGGGTGTTGTAGGTCTGGTTCTTGGAGCTGTTGTCGACGGCGGTCGCCAGCGAGAGGAACTCGGGGACGTACCGGTCGGTGGCGTCGATCTCGGCGACGCGGGCGAGTGCGGCCGGGCTCATCAGCGCGATCCACAGCCCGCCGTCGGCGGCGAAGCATTTCTGCGGAGCGAAGTAGTAGACGTCGGTGGTGGAGACGTCGACGGGCAGACCGCCCGCGCCCGACGTCGCATCGATGGCGACGAGGGCATCACCGGCGGCTGCCGGGCGCAGCACCGGCACCGCGACGCCGGTCGACGTCTCGTTGTGGGCCCAGCCCACCAAGTCGACGCCGTCGAAGTCCGCGGCGGTCAGTGCCGCCGGGTCCGGCGCGGTGCCCGGGTCGGTCGAGACGACCTTCGGATCGTCGAGCCAGGGCGCCCGCTTGGTGACGGTGGCGAACTTCGACGAGAACTCGCCGTAGGTCAGATTCAGGGCTTGCTTGCGGACCAACCCGAAGGCCGCGGCATCCCAGAAGGCGGTGGTGCCGCCGTTGGAGAGGACGACCTCATAGCCGTCGGGAAGCGAGAAGAGCTGGGCCAGACCCTCGCGGATCGACCCCACGACGTTCTTCACCGGCGCCTGACGGTGGCTGGTGCCGAACACCGAAGCGCCGGTGTCGACGAGCGACTGCAACTGCTCCGGCCGGACCTTGGACGGGCCGCAGCCGAAGCGGCCGTCGGCGGGGAGCAGGTCGGCGGGAATGGTGATCTGCGCGGAGTCGGTCATGAACACCAATCGTAGGTGCTGGCGCGCATGATGGTTGCAGGGCCCTGCGCGATTGTGGGGTGGAGCACGCAGTACGGGAGGCACAGAAGATGGACGACGTGATCGAGGTCCGGGCGCTGGTCAAGAAGTTCGGTTCGTTCGCGGCCCTCGACGGGCTCGACCTGACCGTCGCCGCCGGTGAAGTCGCCGGATTCCTCGGCCCCAACGGTGCGGGGAAGTCGACGACGATCCGCGTGCTTCTCGGGATGTACCGCAGCAGCGGCGGCACGGCGCGGGTCTTCGGGCTCGATCCGTTCGCCGACGCCGTCGCAATCCACTCCCGGCTGGCGTACGTGCCCGGTGACGTGAGCCTGTGGCCACAGCTCACCGGCGGCGAATGCATCGACGTCCTGCTGCGCCTGCGCGGCGTCGACCCGGCGAGCAGTCGCAAAGCCGAGCTCATCGAGCGGTTCGAACTCGACCCCACCAAGCGCAGCGGCACGTACTCCAAGGGGAACCGGCAAAAGGTCGCGCTGGTGGCGGCCCTGGCCGCAGACGCCGAGTTGTTCATCTTCGACGAGCCGACCTCGGGGCTGGACCCGTTGATGGCCAAGCAGTTCCAGACCTCGGCGCGCGAGGCGGCCGGGCGCGGTGCGGCGGTCCTGATGTCGAGCCACATCCTGTCCGAGGTCGAGGAACTGTGCGAGTCAGTCACGATCATCCGGGCGGGCAAGACCGTGCAGGCCGGGACGCTGGCGCAACTGCGCCACCTGCGACGGTCGCGGGTGCGGGTGACCGTCGGCGACGGTGACGTCGGTGTCCTGCGCGGAATCGACGGGGTGCACGATGTCGAAACGAGTGACGGTGCCGACGGGACCGATGTCTCGTTCACCGTCGCGCCGGAGGGCCTCGACGCGGTCACGCGCGCGCTCGGCGGGCTGTCGGTGAAGCAGCTTCTCGTTGAACCGCCGAGTCTCGAGGAGCTGTTCCTACACGCCTACGACGAGTCCGGCGCGCGATGACGGCGGACTTCGCGTCGACCGGGTTGCTCACCCGGCTGGACCTGCGCCGGGAACGGATCATCGCGCCGGTGACGGCGGTCGTGCTCATCGCCACCAACGCCGCGACGGTGTCTTCGGTCAACACCCTGTACGGGACGCCCGAAGAGCGTCAAAGCCTCGCAGCCGGTGCCGCGGCGAACTCCGCGTTCAAGCTGTTGCTCGGACCGCTCGAGCACCTGCAGTCCAACGCGGCCGTCGCGTCGTGGCGCGCCGGGCTGTTCATGATCGCGGCGTCGGCGGTGTGCGCGGCGCTGATGGTCACGCGCCTGACGCGCAAGGAGGAGGAACTCGGCAGGCTCGAACTGGTGCGCGCGGGCCGGACCGGCCGCCTCGCGCCGTTGACGGCGGCGGTGATCGTCGCCCTTGGATTCGCGGTAGTCATCGGTGTCGGCATGGCCGGGCTCATGGCGTCGGCGGGCGCCACGGGTACCGAGGCGGCGGTCGTCGGCGGCCAATACGCCAGTACCTCGCTGGCGGCGATCGGGTTGGCGGCGCTGACCGCACAGGTCGCGACCACCGCCCGGTTGGCAAACCTGATCGCCGTCGCCGTGGTGATCGGCGGGTACGTGGTGCGGGGTGCAGGTGACGCATCCGGATGGGAATGGCTGCGTTGGACCAATCCGGTCGGATGGGCCCAGCAGATGGACCCGTTCGGAGCGAACTCGTGGTGGCCCGCACTGCTGTGCGTCGCCTTCTTCGCGACGACCGTCGCGGCCGCAGCGTGGGCGAGCGGGCATCGCGATCTCGGGGGCGGGCTGATCACACCCGCGCCGGGACCGCCGTCGTCGACCGTGTCGTCGGTCGCCGGTCTGATCGTGCGGTTGCACCGTGGTGCGTTCCTCGGCTGGTTGGTCGGGATCGGTGTGTTCGCGCTGTTGATCGGTGTGCTGGTGAACGCGGCGACGTCCTTGACCGCAGACAACCCGCAGATGATGGACTACTTGCACCGCCTCGGCGGCCCGGGTGCGCTCTCGAAGGTCTTCCTTGCGGTGATCATGAGCTATCTGGGATTCGCGGCGGCCACCTGGGCGGTGACCGCGATCAGCCGGACCCGTGCCGACGAGAGTGCCGGGCGGATCGAGGTGTTGCTGGCGACGCCGACCTCGCGATCGGCGTTCATCGCGAGCCAACTCGGACTCGTCGTCGTTGGCGTGTCGGTGTTGCTGGTGACCGCGGGATTGCTGGTGGGGCTCGGCGCTGGTGCAGTCACGGGTGACTGGGCGGGAATGATCTCCGACGCGGTGCGGGGTGCCGCGGTGCAGATCCCGGCGGCGCTGGTGATCGCCGTCGGGGTGGTCGCGCTCTACGCGATTACGCCGCGGCTGGTCGTCGGAGGCGGCTGGACGATGGTCGTTGCAGCCTTCCTCCTGGGTCCGATGGGCGAACTGTTCGGGCTCGGGCAGACCGTGCGCAACCTGTCGCCGTTCACCCACCTCCCGATGGTGCCGTCACAACCGATGCGATGGGTGCCGGTGGTCGTGTTGCTTCTGATCGTCGTGGCGCTCGGAGCGCTCGCGAGGTGGCGGTTCGACCGCCGCGACGTAGAGGGAGCCTGATCTCACTTCCGGCGGTTGCGCAGCGCGAGGAGTGATCCGGCCAAGACGGCGGCGGCGGTCGATGCGACGAGGATGGCGAGTTTGGCGTGGCGCAGGGCCGTCGGCTCGTCGTCGAAGGTCAGTTCGGCGACGAGGAGTGAGACGGTGAATCCGATGCCGGCGAGGACGGAGACGCCGAACAAGTCGATCCAACGCACCCCGGTCCCCAGGTTGGCCTTCGACAGCTTGATGGTGAGCCAGGTGGTGCCGAGAATGCCGATCGGCTTGCCCAGCAGCAGGCCGGCGATGATTCCCAGCGCGATCGGATCGCTGAGCGCGTCGAGGAGAGACTCGTTGCCACCCAGTGCGACACCGGCGGAGAAGAACGCGAAGACCGGTACCGCGAATCCGGCCGACAGCGGCCGGAATCGGTGCTCGAACTGCCCCGCCAATCCGTCGTTCCCGTCGACGTCGCTGCCACGGAGGACCGGGACGGCGAAGCCGAGGAGCACTCCGGCGATGGTCGAGTGGATTCCCGAGGCGTGGACGAACCCCCAGGTGATGAGACCGAGGGGGAGGAGCACGGCCCACGCCGCCCAGTCGTTGCGGGCGAACCAGTCAGCGTAGCGGTGGGTGAAGAAGGCGAACAACGCCAGCGGAACCAACGCGAGGAGCAGGGGAGTGGGGCTGACGTGCTCGGTGTACACGACGGCGATGATGACGATGGCGATGAGGTCGTCGACGACGGCCAGGGTGAGCAGGAACAATCGCAACGACGCCGGTAGGCGCGATCCGACGACAGCCAGGACTGCCACGGCGAACGCGATGTCGGTGGCGGTGGGGATCGCCCAGCCGTCCGCGCCGGGACCGCCGCGGTTGATCGCGAAGTAGATCAGTGCCGGCACCGCGACGCCGCCGAATGCGGCGAGCACGGGCACCAGCGCGGTGTGCGGGGAGCGGAGCTCGCCGTCGACGAATTCGCGTTTGAGCTCGAGTCCGACGAGGAAGAAGAAGATGGCGAGCAGGCCGTCGGCGGCCCAGTGGCCGATCGACAGTTCCAGGTGCCAGGGCCCGTAGCCGACGACGGTGTCTCGTACCCTGGCGTATGTGTCCGACAGTGGGCTGTTGGCGACGACGAGGGCGATGGCCGCGGCACCGACCAGCAGGAAGCCGCCCACGGTCTCCTTGCGGAGGATCTCCGCGACGCGCAGGGTCTCGCGATCAGGACCCCGACCGAAGGCTCCAGTCGCACCCACCCGTCGGGCTAGACGGCGTCGGGCGTGATCGTGCTCCAGCCCTCGACATCCTCGGGCCGGCGCGGCGGGGGACCGGTGTAGATCGCGGCGGGGCGCACAAGACGGCCGAGCTTCTTCTGCTCGAGGATGTGGGCACACCAACCGGCCGAACGGCCACAGGTGAACATTGCCGGCATCATCGGCGCGGGCACCCCCGCGTAGTCGAGGATCACTGCCGCCCAGAATTCGACGTTCGTCTCGATTGCGCGGTCGGGCCGGCGCTCGCGCAGCTCGGCGAGGGCCGCCTGCTCCAGCGACGCAGCGACCTCGAAGCGCGGCACCTCCAGTCGTCGGGCGGTCTCGCGCAGGACGCGGGCACGCGGGTCCTCCGCGCGGTACACGCGGTGCCCGAAGCCCATCAGCTTCTCCTTGCGGTCCAGGATGCCCTTGACCAGGCCGCGTGCATCGCCGGACTTCTCGACCTCGGCGATCATCGGCAGCACTCGCGCCGGGGCGCCGCCGTGCAGCGGTCCCGACATCGCGCCTATCGCCCCCGACAGCGCCGCGGCGACATCGGCGCCCGTCGACGCGATCACTCGTGCGGTGAACGTCGAGGCGTTCATGCCGTGCTCGGCGGCGCTGACCCAGTAGGCATCGATCGCCTCGATGTGCTTGGGATCAGGCTCGCCGCGCCACCGCGTCATGAATCGTTCGGTGACGCTCGCGCACTCGTCGACGCGGCTCTGCGGCACCGGCGGCAGGTCGCCGCGCGCGGACTGTGCGACGTAGGACAGCGTCATCACCGATGCGCGTGCGAGGTCGGCGCGCGCCTGCTCGTCGTCGATATCCAAGAGCGGTTCGAAACCCCACAGTGGCGCGAGCGTCGGCAGCGCGGCCTGGACGTCGACGCGGACGTCGCCGGTGCGCGTCACCAACTCCAGCGGCGGCGCCGGGTCCAGCGAATGGCCGAAGCGACCGTCGACCAACAGTGCCCACACGTCGCCGAAGGTGACCCGGTTCTCCACCAGGTCTTCGATGTCGACCCCGCGGTAGCGCAGGTTGCCGCCGTCCTTGTCGGGCTCGGCGATCTCGGTGGTGAAGGCGACGACGCCTTCGAGGCCGGGGGTGAAATCAGCGGGAACGGCTGTAGTCATGATCTGATCCTAGGCCGCGCCGGGATGGCTTGGGCTCCGATGGGGCGGAGTAGCTTGGGCACCTATGGAGACGCCGAGCGGAGACCCCACCAATCTTGCCGCGATGCGCGTCGGATACGGCAGCCCGGTGACGACCGGGGCCGACGGCGTGGCGCAGCACCTCGACGTGACTTGGCTGACCGGTGCCCCGCCGTGGCTGGCGTTGTTCCAACGGTGGCTCGCCGAGGCGGTTGCCGCGAGGATCCCCGAGCCCAACGCCATGGTCGTGGGCACGGTCGACGCCGATGGCGTACCCGCCACGCGGACTGTGCTGTGCAAGGGCGCCGCGGCCCCCGGTATCACGTTCTTCACCGGCTACGAGTCGGCCAAAGGGCTCGCCCTGGCCGCCCACCCCGTGGCGTCGCTGACGTTTCCGTGGATCGCGCTGGAGCGCCAGGTCCACTTCCGCGGTGCCGTCCGCAAGGTCGGCGCCGACGTGACGCAGGCGTATTGGGATTCGCGTCCGCGCGGCTCGCAGATCTCGGCTTATGCGTCGTCGCAGTCGCGGCCGATTGCCGGTCGTGCGGAGTTGGAGGAGCTCGCCGCGGCCACCGCGGAGAGGTTCGGGGGCGTCGACGGCGACGAGCCGGTCCCAGTGCCGCCGCACTGGGGCGGATACCTCGTCGATGTGGCCTACGCGGAGTTCTGGCAGGGTCGCGCCGACCGCCTGCACAACCGTGTGAGCGCGCGTCGCACCGCCGACGGCGGGTGGGACCTTCAGCGGCTGCAGCCCTGAACGATGCGTAAGAAGGCATAGCGGTGCGTCGATTCCTGGCCGATACCCGGCCCCTGACCAATGACGATTTCCGCCATCTGTGGGTGGCGAACATCGTCACGGTCATCGGTGCCCAACTCACCGTCGTCGCAGTTCCGCTGCAGATCTACGCGATCACGCAGAGCTCGGCCTATGTCGGGCTGACCGGGTTGTTCGGGCTGGTGCCGCTCATCGTGTTCGGCCTGTGGGGCGGCGCCTTGGCCGACGTCTTCGACCGTCGCACGATCCTGCTGGTGACAACGTCGGGTCTCATCGCGACCGCAGGGTTGTTCTTCCTGCAGGCCGCCGCCGGGTGGAACAACGTGTGGGTGTTGCTGGCGCTGTTTTCCGTGCAGCAGGCGTTTTTCGCGGTGAACCAGCCGACCCGCAGTGCGGTGCTGCCGCGCATCCTTCCCGCGGCCCAGCTGCCGGCCGCGAACTCGTTGAACATGACGGTGATGCAGGCCGGCGCGATCGTCGGACCGCTGCTCGGCGGTGTCCTGGTCACCGTCGTCGGGTTCTCGGTGATGTATCTACTCGACAGTCTGTCGCTGCTGACGACGCTGTGGGCGGTGTGGCGGCTCCCGGCGCTGCAGCCCGAGGACTCCGACGGTCCGCGCCCCGGAGTCGGGTTGCGCTCGATCCTCGACGGGTTCAGCTACCTGCGCGGGCACAAGGTGTTGTTGATGTCGTTCGTCGTCGACCTCATCGCCATGATCTTCGGGATGCCGCGAATCCTGTTCCCGCAGATCGCGCACGAGGACTTCGGTGGGCGGACCGACGGCGGGTGGCAGGTCGCGCTGCTGTTCGCGGCCATCCCGCTGGGCGCCGTGGTGGGCGGGGTGTTCTCCGGCTGGGTGTCTCGCGTGGTCCGGCAGGGGCTGGCGGTCGTGGTGTGCATCGTGATCTGGGGTCTGTCGATGGCGTTGGCGGGGTTCGCGCTGTTCTTCTCCGATGGTTCGTGGTGGCCGGTGCTGCCGCTGGTCCTCGTCGCGCTGGTCGTCGGCGGTGCCGCCGACATGGTGTCCGCGGCGTTCCGGATGACGATGCTGCAGTCGGCCGCCGACGATGCGGTGCGTGGTCGGTTGCAGGGCGTCTTCATCGTCGTCGTGGCCGGTGGGCCGCGGCTGGCCGACGTTTCCCACGGCTGGGCGGCGGCGGTCGCGGGCACCGCAGTCGCGACAGCTGGCGGCGGGGTGGCCGTCGTGGTGTTGACGATCGTCGCGGCGATCGTCGTGCCGGTGTTCGTGCGCTATCGAGTCGTCCCGAGCGCGAGTGCCTAACCCCGCACGTTTCGTCAATCCCGTCTCGATCGACGTTGGATTCACGAATCAGTGATGGGGGTTCGCTCGGATGCGGACCGCATTCCGACGAGTTGGCCTAGCGTTGAAATCGGCTATCGCAGCGTGAGGAGATTCGCATGAAAGCACTCGTTTACCACGGCCCCGGCCAGAAGTCCTGGGATGAGGTTGCCGACCCGACGATCATCGACGCGACCGACGTCATCGTGAAGATCGACGCCACCACCATCTGCGGCACCGATCTCCACATCCTCAAAGGCGACGTCCCCGCCGTCACCCCGGGCCGGATCCTCGGTCACGAGGGCGTCGGCACCATCACCGAGGTCGGGTCTGCCGTCACCACCCTGCAGGTGGGCGACCAGGTGATCCTCTCGTGTGTCAGCTCCTGCGGAAAGTGTGGCTACTGCAAAGCAGGCGTGTACTCGCACTGTCAGGCACCTGAAGGCGCGGCTGGTATCGGGTGGATCTTCGGCCACCTGATCGACGGCACCCAGGCCGAATACGTCCGAGTCCCGTTCGCGGAGAACTCGGTGTACAAACTTCCGGACACGGTCAGTGCCGAACAGGGCGTCATCCTCTCCGACATCCTGCCCACCGGGCATGAGATCGGAGTGCAGTACGGCCATGTGAAGGCGGGGGACGTGGTTGCCGTCGTCGGCGCTGGACCGGTCGGCCTTGCCGTCATCTCCACGGCCCGGTTGTACGGGCCGAGCCGGATCATTGCAATCGACCTAGACGCCAACCGGGTCAAGGAGGCTGCAAAATTCGGTGCCACCGACGGGGTGGTCTCGTCCGACGGCGATTGGCGGGAGCAAGTCCTGGCGATGACCGATGGGCTCGGTGTCGATGTCGCAGTCGAAGCCGTCGGCATCCCGCAGACCTGGCAGATGTGCGTCGATGTGGTCCGTCCCGCGGGCAGTATCGCCAATGTCGGCGTTCACGGTTCTTCCGTCCAACTGGACTTGCAGGACCTGTGGATCACGAACATCGACATCTCGATGGGTCTGGTGAACACCGACACCCTCGGCACGCTGCTGAAGATGGTCGCCTCTCGGCAACTCGACCCGGACGTTTTCATCAGTCACCGGTTCAAGCTCGAAGAGATCATGGATGCCTACGACGTGTTTGCCAACGCTGCGCAGACCAAGGCGCTCAAGGTGGTGCTTACCGCCTGACGGTCCGGCCCTCGAGCGGGCGGCGGTGTCGGACCTCAGTCGTTGACGTCGTTGGACTGCCAGGGCAGATTCGCACGGCGAGAGGCGTGGACCGGGCAATAGTGGATGGGCTTGCCGCGCTCGACGCCCGACGGGAGGTTGCGCGCCGGTGTCTCGAGCACCGGGGCGTCGGTGGCGACGCGACCGGTCAGGCGGTCGTCGGCGTCACGGGCACGCGGGTGGCGGCGGTAGCGCCGCGGCACCAGCTTCATACCGAGATTGACGGCTTTGCCGAAGAGGCGGAAAAGCTTCTCGTCGCGCTCGCTCCAGCTCAGGCCCATCATTTCGCGGACCGGCGCGTCGTAGAGGCCGGTGGTGATCCACATGAACATTTTCTGACCCTGGGCGGCCTGAATTCGCCACAGCCAGCGCGGGGTCCACGAAGGCATCCACGGCGGCGGCGGCAACTTGGTGATGTCGAGGACGGTGCGGACCGCGGCGTGGTCGCGCAGTTCATACCGGCACATGTGGTCCCAGTAGGCCAGGAAGTCCTCGTAGGTGTCGGGGACGGGCCGCATCGAGACGCCATAGCGCGAGTACCAGGTGCGTGACTCTTCGAAGAGCTGCCGCTTCTCGGCTTCGGTGATCGGGGGGCCGAAGGCCTCCGCGCAGCGGATGTTGCCATACCAGAAGGTGGCGTGCGCCCAGTAGAAGACGTCGGGGTCCAGAGCGTGGTAGCGGCCGCCGTCGTCCATCCGTCCCTTGATGGTCTTGTGGTAGTCGCGGACCTCGCGGCCGGTCGTCTCCGGGTCGGAGTCGAAGACGACGCCGCCGATCGGGTACA
>DLKD01000012.1:680-910 GCA_002477755.1 Gordonia sp. UBA7599 | reverse complement strand
ACGACGCCGCCGATCGGGTACATCGACCGGAAGAGGCGCTCCCACCGCTCGCCGAAGAAGTCCGAGTGCTCCCACACGCCGGCGGCGAGTTTCGGATGCATGTTCTGCATAGACCCCGACCACAGGCCCATGAAGAGGCCCCGCCAGTCGCCGAAGTAGTGGAACGTCAGCGAATCTGGTCCCAGGCTTGGCAGCGGACGGACATCGGGCTCGGCGTCTGCGGCTTCGGC
>DLKD01000012.1:335-556 GCA_002477755.1 Gordonia sp. UBA7599 | reverse complement strand
CGGCCGCGTCGACGACGTCATGGGCTGGTTCGAGCACCTCGGTCATGACACAAAATCCTAGATCCGTGTCACCACGGGGTCAATCCACCAGCCGCAGACGGACTGTCGTTCCCGGGGTCAGCTGCCCGGCCCGGTCGATCGATTCGGGAGTCAGCACGGCCACCACCGGATACCCGCCGGTGACGGGGTGATCGGGCCCGAACAGCACCGGCTGACCGCTG
>DLKD01000012.1:0-228 GCA_002477755.1 Gordonia sp. UBA7599 | reverse complement strand
GAACAGCACCGGCTGACCGCTGGGCGGCACCTGGACCGACCCGTGCGCGATGCCCTCCGAACGGAGCTCGGGCAGGTCGGGCAGGTGCTCGAGCGGCGGACCGTCGGCCCGGTCGAGGCGGATGCCGACGCGGTTGCTGGCCGCGTTGACCGTCCAGGTCCCCGCGAACAGCGCATCCGCGTCGGCGAGGCGCTCCGCGCGCGGCCCGGGGGAGGCGGTGAGCACGAC
>DLKD01000054.1 GCA_002477755.1 Gordonia sp. UBA7599 | reverse complement strand
TGGTAGCGCACTTGACTGGGGGTCAAGTGGTCGCAGGTTCAAATCCTGTCAGCCCGACGTAAAACCCTGGTGAGACGTTATGTCTCACCAGGGTTTTGTTGTGACTCGAACGGTCACGACTCGAACCCCCGCCGGGAGAGAAGTGCAGGGGTCGCCAACAGGGCGATCCCACCTGTGACTACATCGCAGCGGTACAACCCAACCGCGCTGACCGTGACGCCTGGACGCCGACCTGGACGCGGAAATCCCAAGCCTGACACTTACCCGGTCGCACCTAGGCGCCGGACCAGAGCGTAGGCCCTTACCCGCGTGAGCGGAAGCGGTTGAGCATGGCCGGGATCCGGCTGGCGCTGAACAGCGTCTTGAACACGAGACTGTCGTCTCCGGGCAGGATGCCCGCCGACTGGGTAGCGTCGAGCAGGTCGAAGACGGTCTCACCCTCGTACATGAGTCCGTCGGCATTGAAGTGGTACCGGTCGATGGCCGCACACTGCACGAACGTGCCGTTGCCGTGCAACACCGGGGCGTTGTCGTCGTACGGGTAGAACTTCAGCGCCCCGCTGAAATGGCCTGTTCCGATGTAGCGGATGCACATGCGCAGCTCACCGTCGGGCGTGAGATCGATGTAGACCTGCCCGGGCAGCGGGTCGTAGCGCCAGTCGGGGATGGCGTCGAAGAAGGCGAAGTTGTAGGTGACGAACTCCTCCTGGCCGACGAGGATGCGCCCGAAGGTAGAGGGGTCCTTGTAGCGCAGGTCCTCGGTGTAGAGCTCGTGGTTGAGGGACATGTCGCGCATCAGCCAACTCCACCAGTACTTCTTGGCCCACTCCAGCGTCCACGCGATGTCGAAGCCGTGTTCGGCGTAGAAGGCGATCTTCTTCTCGTAGTCGGCGAACCATTCGGTGGTCATCGCGTTGAGTTCCGGCTCGGTGAGCGTGCGGAGTTGACCGCCGGCACGGTTGCCCGGCAGGAACTCGGGAATCGGCTGGCGCAGGCGGGGGAGGGCGAGCGCTTCTTGGAACTTGGTTTCGTCGAACATGGCTCTGCTTTCGGTGAGGCGGGGCTTTCGGTGAGGCGGGTGGATTGTCAGGCGGGGAGGCGATCGTCAGGACGGTAGTGCGGGCTGGGGTCGACGAGAAGGATGCCGGGTGGTGCGGCGATCACCGCGGCGACCGCGTCGAAGGCGAGTTTCGCATCGAGCGCCGGGTCGTCACGGTCGATCTGCCACTGCATCTGCAGGTCGCCGGGATCGGCGGCGACGGTGATGGCGTACGTGGCTACGCCGGCGACATCCCCGAACGGCAGGTGATCGGACGGGCCGGTGGGCTGTGTGACACCGGCGAAAATCTCGCCTCGGTAGAACTCGACCCCGTTGAGGAGACCGCGCACGAGCAGAATCGGGTTGTCGCCGTCTTTCGTTGTCTCGGTCGCGACGTCGCCGGGATCCGCCTCGAACATGGCGGCGGCCAGCGCGTGAACACCCGCGCGGTGGCGTCGATCGTCGGCGCGCACGGTGCCCTGATAGACCTCGACGACGCGGATGTGCGAGGCGCTGGTCGGCGCTTGGAGGACGGTGGCGGCAATAAGCTCGACCAAGAAGACGTGGCGGCCGGTGTGGTGGAAGGTACTTCGCCCGCGCGCACACGCCTCCTCGAGGGCGTCGTCGCCGACGGTGAGCGTGCCGGTGGTGATCACATCGACGCCCTGTGACAGGAGGTGCAGGACGTCGTCGTCGATGGGCGTGTCGTCGGTGCGGAGTATCACGGTGCAACCGCGGCTGGCGGCGAGAGCCTCTGCGAGCGAATCGACGCGCACCGTGCCGTGTGGCAGTGCGCCGGTGTCGACGGGCCGGTCGGTCCACAGCGTGACGGGTGTGGTCATCGAGTGCCTCCGGTCGCCGGTCGGTAGAAGGGTTCGGCGTCGTCGATAAGGACGCCGGGTGCGGCGTCGCACGTGGGTATCACGGCGTCGACCAGTGCGTTGGCCGAGGCAGCGGTGATCATGTTGCCGTGGGGGCGCAGCTCCGGGCTCGCGAACTGGCCACGGAACGAGGTGGGTTTGCCAGTCACCTCGAAGGTGTATCCGCCGTGGGGCGGAAAGTTTCCGTAGGGCAGGTCGTCGCCGCGGAAGGCGTTCTCCGGGGTGAGGTACCAGCATTCCTCGTTGGTGAAGAAGTGGTGGTCGCCGAGGTATCCGCGGTGGGTCATGTGCATCACTGCGGCAGTGCCGCGTGCAATGTGCGTCGACCCGATCTGGATGTCGGACTTGGCCGGGAGCGCGCGCATCGAGCGTTCGACGCGAACCTCGTCGGGATGCGCGCCGTAGAACGCGTGGGCGACATTGCCGGTGAGGTCGCCGTAGTAGAAGTCGCCGGCTTTGGCGAGGAACCAGTCGGTGTCGATATCTGCGATGCCGCGGCCGAAGCCGAAGAACTTCAGGCCGCCCCACATGCCGTCGGGGGCGTGGGAGAAGTCGACCGACTCGACGAAGCGGATGTGGGACACCTCCGAGAGCGGTTGGCACATCCGCTTGAGCAGTCGCTCGACCATGAACGTTGGATGGACACCGGTGCCATGCAGTGTCACACCGCCCTTACGACACGCGTCCAGCATGCGTTCGGGGGTGGCGCGGGCCGGGAAACGTTGCTCGGCAACGCCTTTGAGTGCGAAGTTGCCGATGGAATCGAAGCGCTTGGACGCCGTCAGGGCCCGTCCGAATCGCATGGTCCGCCGTTCGGCGGCGTCGCGCCACAGTCCGTTGGAGCGCGACATCTCCCGGAGTCGGGACATCGGCGTCGTCGCTTGGTTGTGCCAGTTGGGCATCGCGAGGTTGTGATAGGCCGCGGTGGTGACCACGTTCTTCCCTGACTCGAGCAGGGCGATCACATCGGCGTCGATCCCCTCGAGGATGGATGACGGCAGTGGCGTCACGATGACGCAATCAGCGTCGAGGTCGAGGATCTCCCGCTTGGAGGTCGTCGCTCGGATGCCGATCGGCTCGATGCCCACCAACTCGCCGGCATCTCGGCCGTCCTTGTGGGGGCTGAACACTTTGACGCCCACGACCTCGATGGCGTCGTCCGCGTGGGCGGCACGCAGCGTCGCGCCGCCGACCTCGCCCGGTCCCCAGATGATGACGCGCTTCCGACTGCCCACCGCACCAAGCCTTGTCTCTAACTTACATGTTGTTAGCTAGGCAACTTACGACATGTAAGTTATTGTGGTCAAGTGGTCCAGACACGTTTGCCGCCCACTCTGCGACAGGAGCAGATGCTCGATGCGTGTCGCACGATCGTCGACGAGGAGGGTTTTCACGCAGTCACGATCAACCGTGTTGCGCAGGATTGCGCGGTCAGTCGGACGGTCGTGTACCAGCAGTTCGGAAGTCTGAATGCGATGCTCATCGCATTGGTGGATCGCGAGATCAATCGGGCCGGGGAGGGATTCTTGGGCGCGGTGCACGATCACGCCGCGTCGGAAACGTTTTCGGAGGTGATGGCCGGCGTCCTCGCAGCGGTGGACACCCATCCCGCGACGTGGCGGATGTTCATGATGCCCGGTGAAGGGGGACCGCCGGAGCTGTACGCCCACCTCGTCCGCGCCCGTGCGTCCGTGCTCGGGTACGTGACCCGGGTGATCGGTGACCAAGTCGACGGTGGCGGGGGCGACACCGAACTGAGCGCGCGCTCCCTGCACGCGATTGCCGATGAGATCGTGCGACTGCGGCTCCAGGACCCCGATAGGTACTCGATCGACCGTCTACTCCGGCATGCCGAGGTCGTCAGTGCGGCCTTGATACCGGTGACACCAACGGGTTGATCGCCGCTGCATAGACCACCACCGCGGCGATCGGCCCGAGCAGCGGCCACCACGCCCACGTGACGGGCACGATGCTCGCGAACAGTGCGACTGCGCAGCCACTGAGCGCTGCACCGACCACCGGCGCGGTGAGCGCATTCACCCCCGGGACCGCCACCGAGTGGACGGCCAGAAGGTACACCGCGGCCAGGCCGCCGGCGGCCACTGCGATCAGCACCGGCACCTCGACCAGGGCGAGCACCCCGGCTATACAGATCACGGCGAGCGTCGCGGCCGGGCGGAAACGCCACCCGAGCGGCGTGGCGACGGCGGCACCGAGCGCGAGGACCGTCGTGGCGGTGTCGAGCAGCCATGTCGTGGTCATCGTCGTCTCCCCGGTCCCACCCGCGCCCCGACGATCTGCATCGCCAGGTGCAGTCCGACGTCGTCACGCCACGGCACCACGTCGACGCCGACCGCGGCGAGATCCCGGTACATTCCGGACCGTTCGAGTCGCCACCACCGGGCGATCGTCGGCTCCGGTTCGTCGGCGAACGGGGAACCGGGTAGGACGTCGACGACGATGACGCGGTGCCCCCGCGTTCGCAGATCGATCAGCGCCAGCGCGAAATCGGTGTCCAGCAGGGTGGAGAATGCGATCACGATTGCATGCGGCGGCAGGGCCCGGCGGGGGGCGAGCGAACCGTCGGGCCGCTTCGGTGCAGACACGGCGTCGAGGATGGTGTCGAGTACCCGGTAGAACTGGCGGCGCCCGATGTCGGGCCGGAGCCACCGAACGCTGTGGCCCAGTACGACGACACCTACCCGGTCGGCGGATCGTACGGCGGTGTCGACGACTTGGGTCGCGCCGCGCGCCACGCGGTCGGTGGCCGCGGTGGCGGGCCCGTGCGGTTGCCGATGGGTGTCGAGGATGACGACGACGTCGGCCGATCGGTCGGTGAATCGGTCGGTGACGTGGAGGTTCCCGCGCCGCGCACTGACCCGCCAATTCACGGTCCGCAACGGATCGCCAGGAACGTAAGGGCGGACGTCCGCGAACTCCACGCCCAGTCCGTGGTGACGGGTGAGGTGGGTGCCGATCCGGTCGGGTAACTCGGCGCGAGGCAGTGGTGTGGCCGGTGGCTCGGCCACCGGGAAAACCCATACGTCGGCCGCGACAACGATCGCCGACGCTGCGAAGAAGCCGGACCGGGTGGTTGCGCGGACGCGCACCGGGGCGCGATAGCGACCCCATCGCTGGGCGGTGACCTGCAGCTCGGCGCTAGCGTCGCTGCCCGGTTCAAGCACCGCTTCCACGCCGTCTCGGGGTACGACTGCTTCGACGGTCAGAAGGGCGTCGGCGGCGTCGGATTCGGCGCGGATCGTGAACTCTGCGGTCTCGGATTCGAAGAGGCGAACCGATGGTGGGTCGGGTCGGACCCATATGGTGGCCTCATCGCGAGGTGCGCCGATGGCGACGAGGATCCCGACCAACGGTGCCGCAAACGCGGCAAGTTGCCAGCGGCCCGCGAGCACTGCCAGTACCAGGGCGACTGCCGCGCAGGTAGCCACCGATACGGTCAGCGGGGACGGACGCCAGACGAGTGGTACCCGATCACCGTCGGCGAAGGTCGTCATCCCGATGTGCGCGGGACGGGGAGGCGGCGCAACAGTTCGTCGATCACGTCGTCGCCGTGAATCTGGCGGACCCACATTTCGGGACGCAGGCTGATCCGGTGAGCGGTTGCGGCTGGCGCCAGTGCTTTGACGTCCTCGGGGATCACGTAGTCGCGCCCGGCCAACATTGCCCGGGCGCGCGCCATCTGCACCAGGTCCAGCTCGGCGCGCGGGCTGATCCCGACCTCCACCTGCGGGTGGCTGCGGGAGGCGGCGGCCAAGGCGACCACATAGCGCACCACGTCGGCGTGGACATCGACCTGTTCGACGGCCTCGCGCATGGCCGAGGCTTCGGCCGCGTCGACAATC
Source organism: Gordonia sp. UBA7599 (assembly GCA_002477755.1). Classification (GTDB taxonomy): domain Bacteria; phylum Actinomycetota; class Actinomycetes; order Mycobacteriales; family Mycobacteriaceae; genus Gordonia. The sequence continues at coordinate 62,514 of DLKD01000054.1, read as the reverse complement.
TGGGCGAGTTGCGGCGGCGCGGACCCGCGGTCCAGGCGACGCTGCAGCATCTCGGTTTCGCCGGCCTCGTCGAGATAGCCGAGGCGAAGTCGAAGTGCGAAGCGGTCGCGTTGTGCCTCGGGCAGGGGATAGGTGCCCTCGTACTCGATCGGGTTGTCGGTGGCCAGCACCATGAACGGGGTGGGCAGCGGGCGGGTCTGACCGTCGACGCTGACCTGACCCTCGGCCATCGCCTCGAGCAGGGCCGCCTGCGTCTTGGGTGGCGTCCGGTTGATCTCGTCGGCCAGCAGCAGATTGGTGAAGACCGGTCCGGGTCGGAACTCGAACCGGCCGGTGGACATGTCGTAGACCGTTGAGCCGAGCAAGTCGGCCGGCAGCAGATCCGGGGTGAACTGCACGCGTGTGAAGTCGAGACCGAGAACCGTCGCGAACGACCGTGCGATCAAGGTCTTGCCGAGGCCGGGAAGATCCTCGAGCAGGACGTGCCCACCGGCGAGCGCCGCAGTCAAGATGAGCTTCAACGCTTCTCGTTTCCCGACGACTATGCGCTCGATCTCGGTCAGCACCTCGTCGGCTCGTCGGGCCGTGGCCGCTACCGACATTGCGCCGTGTCCCCTGGTCACAGCTGCTCCAATCGCACGAGGATGGCGTCGAGCACTTCTCGGCCGGGTCCGGCCTCGTCTCGGCGGTCGTAGTCGGCGCCCTGAGGATCCACCCACGCCCACAGTTGGGGGCCGAACGTCATCAACCCGGTCGCCGCGGTGTTCCCCGTCCTGCCGACCCCCGCCGGACCACCTCGCTTACCGGTGGCCATCAGGAACTCCCGCGCCAGGATGGGGCGCAGATGACGGTCCCATTCGCCACGCGATCCGTCGGCCCAATCAATCAGGATGCGGGTGCGGGCCTGCCAGCGAACCAGCGCATCGTCACGCCAGGTGTCCGCAGGTGTCGAGGATCGGCGGTGCGCGCCGACGGTCACCAACAGCCGCAGGGCGCCCAGCGTGAGGGCTGCAGCGCTGGCACCGGCCAACAGTGCATACGGTCGGAATCGGCCTGCGGCGAGCAAGATCTCAAGGCCCGCCACCGCGATGATCACGGCCAGGACAGTCCTGAGTAGGGTGTTCATCTGCGGCCGCCCAGGTCGTCGAGCAGGATCTGCAGCCACGTCACCGCAGACTCGCGGTGTTCCTCGGTCAGTCGGTGTGGGCTGAACCGGGCCTCGGCGAACAACCCGACGAGTGGGGCTCCGGGGCTTTCCGCGTGCAGCGCGCCGCGGACCACCGCGCGGTCGAGCACCTCGGACGGAGTGTCCGAAGGTAGTGGGGCGACGTCGGGCTCCCTGGCCAGCGCTCGTTCCATTGCGGCGTAACAGGCGATGATCGCCGCCCGCGGATCCCGTCCGGGTGCATCGACCTCGGCCAGACCGAGAGTCGCGGCTCGGACCAATGCATCGGGGTCGTCGCTGTCGGCGACGGGGTGCGAGGCATCGTCGGGCCGGGGTGGAGGTGATTCGACGAGAACACGGGGTGATCGGGCTGCGAGCACCAAGGTTCCACCGACGGCCAGCGCGACGAGGAGTCCGGCCACTACCAGGATCGGCGTCGTGGGAATCTCCGATGTCGGGTTTGGGCGGGCGGACGGGGCGCGGCCGCCGTCTGTGTTGCGTTCAGGGGAGCGGTGTTCTGCTGTCCGTGCCGGTTCCGGCTCTGGCCGGTCGGGAACGGCGGGGCCGCGGATTGCTGCAAGTGCACCGAGGGCGACCAGGACCGTCGTGACCGCGACGACCACGGCCAGGACTTCGCGTCGGCCCAGGCGTGTTTTCCCGGATCGGCGCACGATCAGGGTCGGCCGTTGGGTGCGCTGTGCCCGGAGTGCACTGGCCAAGGTGATCGCCAGGATCGCGGCCGCCACCAATCCGAGTGAGACGAGCGTCGCCATGGTTGCGAAACCGTCGGCGGGTTCCTGCTCGGCAGAGGAAGCGTCCACGTCGGGGAGCCGGCCGCGCAGGGCGACCACAGCAATCACTACGGCGGCGAAGGCGACGCCGACGCGGAGTATGCGGTTGTCATCGGAACCATCCATGTCGATCCGTCCGATCGCGGCCCTCCGTGCGCTGAAGGTATCCGCTTCTCATCGTGGCACTTCCGGACGACCGCCACCATGGGTCGGCGTGACTCGCCCAGGGGGCGGGCACGATTCTCAGAGTTCGGTGTAGCCGAGTCGTGTGGTGAGTCGGGTTTCGACGTTGGGGTTGAGGTCGTGGGGTGGGTCGGCGTGGGCGGTGCCTTTGCCGCGGCTGGTTCTGATGCGTCGGATGGTGGCTCGGGCGAGGTCGTCGGGGTGGCAGCTGGTGTTGATTCGTGGGGTGCCGGTGGGTCCGGTGCGGCAGCGTAGGCGCCATTGCACTTTTCCGGCGTTGGGTCCGTGGGTTTGGTAGGTGGTTTCCCATTGGTAGGGCTTGTCGCCGACGTTGCGGTTGTTGGGGCCACTGGTGGCGGTGAGTTTGTCGATGTCGGTGGTGCCGCCTTTGGCCCAGTCGGGGAGGTGGTGGGCTTGGGTGTGGATGAACGCGGTGTCGGAGTCGGGGTTGGTGTCACCGCGGTCACGGGCGAACAGGGCGCAGCGTTGGGCAAACGTCGCTGAGCGTTTCGCGCGGCCGTGGTAGAGGATTTCGCGGGTGTGATCACGGAACACGATCAGGTTGGGGTCGAGGCGGGCGGCGATCTCGACGAGGGCACCGACGGGGATCAGGGTGCCGGTGCTGGTCAGGGCTTGTCCGCACCCGGCTTTCAAATCGGCCAGGGTGGCGGTGAGGATGAATTGCCCGGGGATGCGGCGGGGACTGCCCAGACCGCCGTGGCCGGTCAGGTAGTCACACATCGCTTCCAGCGCGTCGTGGTTGCGTTGGGTGGGGCTGCGCCGATCACGGCGCCTAGCTTGGGTCAACCGTTCGGCGGCCGCTTCGTCGTCGGGGTCGATGTCGGTGACCGACCCGCCGATGCGTTCCTCGACACTGTCGGCGGGGTTGTTCATACCCGGTGCGGCGTAGTTGGCCAGCACCAGCTCGAACTTGGCGCGCAACGCCGGGGTCAATTGGCCGGTCAACTTCGACATCAACTGGCGGTCTTGGGGTGCCAGCGACAGCCGGCGGTGCCCGGCGCGATCACGGTCATCGGTCAACGACCCGTCAGGATCGAGATACGACAGCAGCGCGATACCGGCTTTGCGCAGCTCCCAGGGGGTCAAGGTGGTGGCCATCGCGGCCAGATCGGTTTCGGCGGTGGCCACCACATCAGCGGGCAACGCATGGGGGATGTGGGCGATGACCTCGGCGATCTCATCGACATGCGCCGCTGAGATTGCGCCCTCGGCGACTGCGGCGGTGGTCGCCGGCAGCGTGGGCGGCAGGGTTTGTCCGGTCATCGACGTCAACGACGCGATCTTGGCCGCACGGCGGCACCGTTTGCGGGCCTCGCCGCGCCCCAGGCGCAAGCCTTTGGCCAACCAGCCGATCGGATGGGTGAACCCCTCACGCGTGTAGGCACACCGGTCGTTGATCTCGGTGAACAACTGCGCATCCACCCCCACCGCCGCACACCGCGCCGCCTCCAACCCACGATGGGCGGCCAACAACGCATCCTCGGTCTCCGCCGCCCACAAAGCCTCACCGAGACGCTCCATCGTTGCGCGCAACACCGCCACCAACTCGCCGGGTGAATCCGGTAGCACCACCGGACACGACAGGCGATCCGTCGTCGCGGCGTCGACGTTCCGGGCGATCCCGACCACAGCGTCGGTGTCCGTGTCGGTGTCGGTGACGGTCATCGGATTCACCCCCCCTGAACTGCATGAACAATGTGTTGTTCGAACTACTGTTCACCCTACACTCGACCCCTGACAACCGCCACAAGTCGGTGACTCGAAGGTTGATGGCAGACGTTGCAGATCGGTGCTGACCTGGGCCCATTGTCTATCGTGGCGTGGATCGGTATTTTGGCAGGCTCAGCGGGCGTGCTGTGCCAGGGCGAACCCTGGATCATAGAGGTCGTTGCGCTCACCGGTGATCATGTCGGCGGCGAGTTCACCGTAGACGGGTGCGAATTTGAAGCCCCGACCGGAGAACGCGGTCAGCAACAGCATCCCGGAATCCTCGTCGATGTCGATGATGGGGAAGTCTCCCGGAGCACACAGATCGTGGTGCATCGAATGGCGCACCGGCTCGGGATTGAGGTCGGGCAGATACCGTGCAGCCCACTCGCCCACCTTGCGGAGTTCGTTCCGCTCGAACGCCGGGATCTCATCGGGATCGGCGATGGCCGACCACTGGGGATCGCAGGCGACTTTCACGCTGTAGGAGTCGTGTGTCGGCGTGCCGTAGAGGTGCACGCCGTCGGAATCCCTGATGAAGACCGGGAACCGGTCGGGGGTAAACATCTCCGGGTGACGCGGCATGAACCAGGTCAGGGCGAACGGCAAGACGTGTAGGTAGCCACGCAGGTCGGGCCGCAGGCGCATCGTCCACGAACCGGTGGCGACCACCACCTTGTCGCAGGTGATCGGCTCGTCGGAGGTGATCAGTTTGAGGCGTCCGCCCTCCTCGTCGAAGTCGAGTACCTCGGTGTTGGTGACCACCGACGCGCCGTGGGAGGTGGCCGCCTCGACGGCTGCAAGCACACTCGCTTCCGGATAGAGGCTCCCCGCTCGCAGGTCGAGAACGGCAGCATCGTCGTCGGCGACGCGGTGCTGCGGGTATCGGGCGCGCAAGGCGTCGGCGTCGAGCAGTTCATAAGGAAGGTCGTACTTCTCGGCGCACTCCAGGGAGTTCTTCAACGACCCCGACCCTGCCGGCCCGATCTGCAGGGCACCGCATTCGTCGTATAGGTGCCGCCCCGTCTCCGCCTCCAATTCGCGCCACAGTTCCCGGGCGCGCTGGAGGAGCGGCACATAGCGCGTGCCCTCGTGCACCGTGGACCGGAACAGGCGGGAATCACCCGTGTAAGACCCTCGCGCGTGTCCGATGCCGAACTGTTCGACGCCGAGCACGCTGATGCCACGGCGCGCCAATTGCCACAGCGCCATCGAACCTGATGTACCGAGCCCGACCACCACCACTTGGGCGTCCATAGATCCTCCCTTCGGCTGTTCGTGGTCAGGACATCGCCGGAGACTGCCACAGATTCAGTGTCGTACCGATTCCCCTGGCGAGTGCATTCCGGTAGATCTGCGTCCCCCACGCGACATCCTCGACCGGCATGCCGCCGATCCCGAAGATGATGATCTCGTCGTCGCTGCGCCGCCCGATTGTCTCGCCGGCCGCGACCGCGCCGATGTCGACGAGGTCGTCGCGGCTCATCTTGCCGTCGTGAATCATGTCGGTGAACTTGCAGCCGATGATCGGCACGAGGTTGTGGGTCGGATAGCCCTCCTCAGCCGCCCACGCGTCGAAGAGGCCGATGTTGTCGACCACCTTGCGCACGTCGGGAGCCTGAAGCGCCTCGTCGATCTCCAATCCCGCAGGCATGGACAGGAATGCGCCCGGCTTGACCCATTCGCGCTTGATCAGCGGATAGGTCGACGGATCGTCGGGAACCGTGGTGGTGCAGAACGTGATCAAGTCACTGTCGCGCACGGCTTCCTCGAAGGTGTCCACCTCGGTGATGGTCGTGATGCGGGGATGCTTCTCCGCGACCCACGCGATGAACTTCTCCATGCTCGCCCGCCCTCGCCCCTTGACCTTTACGGTGTCGATGTTCGGGCAGGTGGCAAGGAAGGCCTCAAGGGTGGTGCGGGCCATCACGCCCGGGCCGGCGATGCCGACAGTCGTCGCATTCGGGCGTGCCAAGAGCCGGGCGCCGACTCCGGGGACCGCGCCGGTGCGATACGCCGAGAGGAGGTTCGCCGACATCAGTGCCAACGGCGCAGCGGTGTCGACGTCGGACAGCATGAACATGAGAATCGAACGGGGAAGGCCCTTTTCGCGGTTCTCGACATTCGACCCGTACCACTTCACGCCGAAGGTGCCGAACGAGCCGCCGAGGTATGCGGGCATAGCCATGAGCCGTCGGTCGGGGGTGTTGCGTGGCATGGTCGCGAACGGCGGGGGATCGGGAAACGTGATCATCGCGCCGTGCGAGTCGCTGTTGGGTCCGGCCATCCGATAGTCGCCGGCGTAGAGGAGTTTGAACATCTCCTGCATGGTGTCCACGCAGGCGGCCATGTCGGTCACGCCCGCGGCGATCATGTCGGGTTCGGACAGGTAGAGAAAGTCGATGGCGGTGTCCATGGTGATCTCCTGGTTTGTCAGGCGCCGAGTAGTCGGTCGCGGATGGAGTCGGTGACTGCGGCGTCGACGAGGGTGCCGGCGAGGGCCGCCGCGCCCTGCTTGATCGCGGCTTCGGCCGCCGAGGTGATGGTCGCGGCGGCGAACTCGGGTTGGTGGTTGACCGCCGGCAGCGAATCGATACCGATATAGGGGTGGATCGCGGGCAGCACCTGGGACACATTGCCCATGTCCGTTGACGCCCGGGCCATGGTGGCATCCGAGCCCGACGTGAAGGTGCGGCCGACGGCCACTGCCCGCCGCTCGTAGCATCCCAAGAGCTCGTCGTCGGTCCGGAACTCGGCGTAGGGCTTGGATTCTGGAGTGACCGTCAACGAGGCTCCGGTGGCGAGCGCACCCGCCTCGAAGCAGCGCATCACCCGGGGCTCGATCTCGGCCAGTTCGGCCAGGGTTTCCGCGCGAACGTACCAACGGCCTTCGGTGCGCTCGGCGATGGCGTTCGGGGCCTCTCCGCCGCGGGTCAGCAGTCCGTGGACGCGCACCGACGACGGCAATTGCTGGCGCAGCAGCCCGATGGCGACCTGCGCCAGGGTGAACGCGTCGGCGGCGTTGATGCCCCGGTCGGGGTAGGCGGCTGCGTGGGCGGACTTGCCGAGGTACTCGATGTGGCTGTGGGAGACGGCAAACGGTCGGGCCCTGGCGACGTCGACGGGACCTGGGTGGACCATCGCGACGGCGTGCAGGCCGTCGAATCCACCGCGCTCGAGCATCTCGATCTTGCCGCCCCCGCCTTCTTCGGCGGGCGTGCCCAGGACGTGCAGGGTGATGCCCAGGTCATCGACGAGCGGCGCGAGAGCGCACGCCGCCCCGACGGTGATCGCCGAGATCAGGTTGTGGCCGCATGCATGACCGAGTCCGGGTAGGGCGTCGTATTCGGCGCACAGCCCCAGATGCAGGTCACCGGTACCGATCGTCGCGGAGAACGCCGTCGGCAAGCCGCAATACTCAGTGGTCACCGTGAGCCCGCTGTCGGCGAGCTGGTCGGCGACACGTTGCGCCGAGCGCACTTCTTCCCAGGCGGTCTCGGGATGGTCGTAGAGGTCGCGGGAGAGACGGACGAGGCCGGCGTCTGCCGCACTGATTGTCGTGGTCACGGCGGCATCCAGCGCGGCAGTGGTGCTCATTCGTCCCCCGGAACGCCATAGGAGGGCGCACTCGTCGGGTCGACGCCCCGGACCCGGTAGTCGTCCTTCTGTGGTTTCCACAGCTCCCACAGGGCAACCAGATCGTGGAACGGGTCCTCGCTGTAGTCCACCCGCAGATCAGTCACCGGCCACGGCACATCGTCGACGACGAGCATTCCGGCTGAATGCAGGGGGCCGGCCTCACCGCCGGCGGCCAGTGCGGCGCGGAATCCGTCGAGCAAACGTTCTTCGAATGCCGGTGCCGCGCTCGTCGCGTAGCCGGCGAGCAATTCGGCGATCACGCGCTCATCGGCGAGCAGGTTGCCCGCCGCTACCGCCTGCTCGCCCACCAGATGGGTGTTGATACCGAGGCTGTTGGCACCGGAATGGACCGCAGTGCGACCTGCGGAGTCCACGACGGTTACCTGCCGGAACTCGACGAAGCGCTCTTGCGTCAGAGCGGCGGCCAGTGCGGCGGGTGCATCGGCGCCATCGGTGAGCGCATCAAGCACCGTTGGACCCAGTGCCGGATTGGTCACGTTCTGCGAGGCCACGACTCCGACGCCGGCGCGCGGGTGGGCACATCGCGCCGCCACCGCGGGGCTCGACGAACTGATGATGATTCCGAAGGCGCCGGTCGCAGCGTCGCGGGCCACCAGGGAGAACGTCATGACGATGCTCCGGCAGGACCGCTGAGCACGGCGGTCGCGTCGATCTCGACCAACCATTCGGGCCGTGCCAGCGCCTCGACGACGAGGCCGGTTGACACCGGGTACACGCCTTTGAGCCATCGGCCCATGACGGTGTAGACGGTCTCGCGGTAGCGGATGTCAGTGAGATACACGGTCACCTTGACGATGTCGGCGAGCGAGCTGCCCGCCTCGTCGAGCAGCATGGCGATGTTGGCCATGGCCTTCTCGGTCTGTGCCGCCACGTCGCCGATACCGACCGATTCCCGGGTGTCGAGGTCCTGACCGATCTGACCGCGCAGGTAGACCACGCCGCCGGCGACGACCGCCTGGCACAGGTCGTTGTCCAGGTTCTGTTCGGGATAGGTGTCTTTGGTGTTGAACGGGCGGATCCGCTGGTGGGTCGGGCTCATGCGGTCACCGCCCGAGGCGTCACCGGGTTGTCTTTGACCTTCGATTTCATGAGGAAGTAGTAGAGCGGACAGATCACCGCGAGGCCGACGATCCACGAGATGTCGACGCCGTCGATGGCTCTTGCCGCGAAGCCGGTGAAAATGGTGGTCGACAGGAACGGGATCTGGATGAGGATGCCGAGGAAGTAGCAGGCAATCGCAGTCCAGTTGAAGGTTCCGTACTCGCCGCCGTCACGCTCGAACAGTGACGGGATGTCGTACTCGCCGTGGCGGAGGAAGTAGTAGTCGACGAGGTTCACCGCGGTCCAGGGGATCAACACGCACAGCAGCAGGGCAAGGAAGTTGGCGTAGTTGGCCAAGAAGTTCTCGGCGCTGAGGAGCGCGGGGATCATGGCGATACCGAACAGGACGACAGCTGTGACGGCACGGCTGATGGCGGCGGGTTTCCACCGCGGGACGAGGTTTTGCCCAATGGTGATGGTCGACAGCGAGCCACAGTAGAGATCCATCGAGTTGGTGGCCGCCACGCCGACGGCGAAGATGATGAAGACACCCGTGGTGACGCCGTGGGTCAGCGTCCCCATCCCGTCGAGAGTGTCCGAGTTCGGCAAGGCCGCGCCGACGAGGGCACCGAGCAACATGGGCAGGGTCGAGCCAAGGACGCACCCGGCGTAGGTGGCCCAGAACGCCGCGCGGACCCCGGTGTCCTTGGGCATGTACCGCGTGTAGTCAGAGACATATGGCGCGTAGGCGATTTGCCACAGCGCGGCGACGGAGATCGTGGCCATGAACCCGGCGAGAGTGAAGCCGTTGGTGTGGAAGGTTCCCTCGGGCAGGCCGTTGACCCACACCATCCACACGAGGGCGACGATCAGGGCGCCGCCGGCGACGACTGAGAGGAAGGCTGCGAGTCCGTGAATCAGTTTGTAGCCGATCATGGTCGCGGCCACGCTCACACACCCGATCAGAAAGGTCGCAAGATTGGTGGGCATCCCGGTCACCGAGGCCAGCGCTTTGCCGCCGAGAACGGCGTTGGACGCGAAGAACCCGAGGTACATGAAGACAACGAGGACGACGACGAGAAGGCTTCCGTACGACCCGAATTGGGCTCGAGTCTGCAGCATCTGCGGAACGCCCATCTGGGGTCCCTGGGCGGCGTGCAACGCCATGACGACGCCACCGACGATGTTTCCGATGAGCACTCCGATGACGCCGGCCCACAGTGGTAGGCCGAAGACGGTCGTCGAGAGGGCTCCGGTGATGATGGTGAGCAACATGATGTTGGAGCCGAACCAGACCGTGAAGAGGTCTCGCCCTTTGCCGTGTCGCTCGTCCTCCGGGATGTGGTCAATGGTGCGGCGCTCCACCGTTACATCTGGATGGGGAGCCGGTGAGGTTGTGGTCATGGCGGACCTTTCGCTTGTGGCGGAAATGTACGCCACGACACCGGGGCGACAGGAAAAGTCTGACCGATCAGCGGTGAAAGATAAATCAGAAAGAATGGGTCTAGTGCATCAGTTTTTCTGATGATTAAGTGCTCGTGTCCCGCTGGCTCGCAGCGCACAGGGATGGCCATTCGAAATCCTGATGCAGTGGATCAATAACACAACGCCAGGTTTCACCTTGGTTTTACACATCCCGGTCGATGTTCCGTTCAGTATGGAGTCATGAGCGACCCAAGCGAACCCACCGCCGACCACTGGCGCCGCCGCGCCGCGGAGGCCACCCTCCCCACCCAGTCTTTCATCGGCGGGGCATGGTGTCCTGCGGCATCGGGGGAGAGCTTCACGGTCGTCAACCCGGCCACCGGAAAACCGTTGGTCGAAGTGGCCGCCGGTGACACTGCTGACATCGACGCCGCGGTGGCGGCGGCAGCGGAGGCGTTTCCCGGGTGGTCGGGACTGTCCGCGACCGAGCGTGGAACGCTGTTGTGCCGGTTCGCCGACCTCATCGGCGACCACATCGACGAACTCGCCCTGCTGGTCACGCTGGAGATGGGCAAGCCGATCGGCGACTCCCTCACCGTCGAGGTCCCCGGCGCGGCGGCCGTGTTCCGCTACTACGGCGAGGTCATCGACAAACTCGCGGGAGAACTGCCACCCACCTCCGACGGCAGCGTCGCAATGGTGCGGCGAGTGCCGCTGGGGGTGGTCGGCGCGGTGGTCCCGTGGAACTTCCCCCTCGACATCGCCGCATGGAAAGTCGCCCCCGCGCTGGCGGCCGGCAACACGGTGGTCCTCAAACCCGCCGAGGAATCACCCCTGTCGGTGCTGCGGCTCGCCGAGCTCGCCATCGAAGCGGGGATTCCGCCCGGGGTGTTCAATGTCGTGCCGGGCCTCGGCGCGACGGCGGGCCGGGCTTTGGGTCTGCACCCAGGTGTCGCATGTCTGACATTCACCGGATCAACCGAAGTGGGAAAGATGTTCCTGCGCTATAGCGGCGAATCCAATATGAAGCAGGTGTGGCTGGAATGCGGAGGAAAGAGCCCCAATGTGGTCTTCGCTGATTGCGCCGATTTGGACAAAGCGGCCACCATGGCGTGCTTCGGGATCTTCGGCAATTCCGGTGAAGTGTGCTCGGCCAACAGCAGACTTCTCGTTCAGCGAGAAATCGCCGACGACTTCGTCGCCAAGATTGTCGAACATGCCGCCCGTTACTCCCCGGGCGATCCGCTCGATCCCGCGTCGGCGGCGGGACCCATCGTGTCAGGCAAACAACTCGACCAGATACTGCACTACGCACAGGTGGGTGCGGCCGATGGAACACTCGCAATGGGCGGCAACCGTATCGGGAAGAGCGGGTACTTCATGGAGCCGACGGTCGTGACTGATCTCTCTGCCGACTCGGCGGTGGTGACCGACGAGATCTTCGGACCGGTTCTTGCGGTAATTCCGTTCGACTCCGAGGAGGAGGCCATCGCACTGGCCAATGACACTCCCTACGGTCTGGCCGCATCCGTGTGGACGTCGAACCTCGACCGCGCACTGCGGGTCTCCGAGGCGCTGCACGCGGGCACCGTGTCGGTCAACACCGTCGACGCCCTCTCTACTGGCACCCCGTTCGGGGGCTTTGGGGCCTCGGGATTCGGACCGGACCTGTCGGTTCACGCGATCGACAAGTTCACCGGTCTCAAGACCACCTGGCTCGCCAAGGGTTGACCCCCGCGAGTCCCAGTGGCGCTAGTCGGCGGCCGGCGCCTGGTAGGCGGCGTACGAGCGCTGGATCGCGATCTGATCCGCGAGGTACTTCGCGTCGTGCCAGACCCCCCAGATAAAGCTCGATCCGCGTCGCGACAGCCAGGGCAGCCCGAGGAAGTAGACGCCCGGCTCCGACGACACGCCGCGTTGATGACTGGGTTGGCCGTCGTCGTCGAACGCGTCCACCTGCAGCCAGTCGTAGTCATTACCGAAACCGACGGCCCAGATGATCGTTGTGACCCCCGCTGCGACGAGGTCGAGCTCCAGTATCGGATTGGTCATGCATTCCGGGTCGGGGCCGATCTCGCGGGCGGCCGGCTCGAGGGGCAGATCGAGCCCGTTTCGCTCGATGTAAGCATCGGCGGCATCGAGCATGCCGAGGTAGTTGGCGTCGCCGGCGTCGACGTTGGCCTTGAGGTCGGTACCGAACCGCATGATTCCGGCGTCGCACTCGTTGGCGCGCCCGACGAGGATGACGCCCTCTGCCGCCAGTTCTCGGAAGTCGACGGTGGTGCCGCCATGGGCACCGCTGACCGCGATGGTGACGTGTTCGGCTCCCACAGGCGGGGTGGCGGCGTCCCAGAGTCCGAGGACGCCGAGCCACCAGCAGAAATCGCGGCCGCGGTAGCTGCGCGGCGGACGGTCGTGCGGCCCGACGGCGAGGTAGACCTGCTTGCCGGCACGCTGCAGCTCATCGGCGATCTGCACACCCGAAGACCCGGCGCCGATGACCATCACCGCGCCGTCGGGGAGTTCCTGCGGATTGTGGTAGTCGCTCGAATGGATCTGGGTGATCGGCGCGGACTCGGGGACGAGCGGGGGAATGATCGGCTTCTGGAACGCGCCGGTCGCCGACACGATGAACCGGGCGTCGATCGTGCCGTCGGAGGTTTCGACGTGGAACCCGGGACTGCCCTCGTTCTTGCGCACTTTGGTCACCTCGACGCCGGTGCGGATCGGTGCACCGACCTTCTCGGCATGGGCGAGGAGGTAGTCGGCGACCTCCTCCTTACCGGCGAACGCATCGGGATCGCAGGTGAACTCGGAGCCGGGGAACCGATCGTGCCACGCGGGCCCGTTCGCGACCAGCGAGTCCCAGCGCCAGGAGCGCCAGCGCTCGGCGACGCGGTCTCGTTCGACGACCAGGTGGTCGATTCCCTGCTTACCGAGGTGCTCACTCATGGCGATACCGGCTTGCCCTGCCCCGATGACGAGGACCTCGACTGTCTCGTTGGCCACCGCAACCTCTTTCGCGATTGAAACCTGTTGTGTCGTTCTCGATAATCCCCGGCGACCGAGCATCCGTAAAGCTCATAGTATTGATGCATTGCACAATTTTTGATGATGTAGCCGAGTCCTACCGACGCGACTGAGAGGCGAGCATGACCGGCAAGGATCCCTCCTTCACGCTTGTTCAGCTCCGCTACTTCGCGGCTGCCGCCGACCTTGGCAGCATGACCGCCGCGTCGAAGGTCCTCATGGTGTCCCAGTCTGCCGTGTCGACGGCGGTCGCACAGTTGGAGAAGGAACTCGGGGTGCAACTCCTGATCCGACAGCATGCCCGGGGGTTGGAGCTGACGCCGGCGGGCCGCAACTTTCGGCAGGAACTGCGCAGCTTCCTCAACCATTCGGTGGAACTCGCCGATTCGGCGGCGCGCCTGGGCAATTCGCTGATCGGGGATCTGACCATCGGCTGCTTCTCGACGATCGCACCCTTCGGCCTGCCGACGCTGCTGGCCGCGTTCGAGCAGCAGTTTCCGCAGGTGCGGATGGGCGTGATCGAGAGTGAGCACGCAGATCTCACTCGGCTGCTTCGCGAAGGTCAATGCGAGCTGGCCCTCATGTACGGCTTCGACCGGGAGAGCGATATTCACTACCAGCCGCTGGCCATGGTGCGTCCATACGTGATCGTGGCCCTCGACCACCCGATCGCGCGCGCGGGCCGTCGGGAAGCCACGCTGAGCGAGTTCGCGACCGACCCGATGGTGCTTCTCGACCTGCCGCACAGCCGCGACTACTTCCTGTCTCTGCATCGACGTGCCGGCTTTACCCCGCGGATCAGGTTCCGCAGCACGGGCTTTGAAACCGTGAGATCGCTTGTGGCCCATGGCTTCGGATACTCCATCCTCAACCAGAGGCCGGCGCATGAACTGACCTACGGTGGACGTGCGGTCGCCACGATCGAACTCACCGACAGTGCACCGGCACTCGAACTGGTCCTCGCGAACCTGTCCGGGGTGAGGCTGACCAACCGTGCGTCGGCATTCCGAGAATTGTGCAAGCGCCACTTCACAGCGACCGAACGGGGCACCCGCGGCGCCGGCCGGTAGATGTTCTTAGCGCTCGAACACCATGGTGCCGCCGACCATGGTCGACTGCACCTCCATCTCCCCGATGTCGGGTGCGTCGGAAATATTGCCGTCGAGTACGACGAGATCGGCGTCTTTGCCGATCTCGATGGTCCCGGCCCGCTCAGCGCAATGGGTCACTCGGGCCGCGCCCGAAGTGTAGGCGTCGAGCGCCTGTCGCAGAGTGAGAGCCTGTTGGGCGAGTAGGGGGACGGTCCGTGCGTCGGGGCCGATGGCGTGCGGATCGGCCGTCGAACCGGTGCGGTGGATCGCGGTGTGAAGCGCCCACAGCGGATTCGGGTCGGTGACCGGCCAATCAGAGCCCATCGCCAATTGCGCACCGGCGGCGGCCAGGGAACCGAAGGGGAAATGCCATCGCTCTCGCTCCGGCCCCAGGAGCGGGAGCTTGCGCTCGACGATCTCGATGTCGCGCCGAGCCCACAGCGCCTGGATGTTGGCTGTAACGCCCAACTCGGCGAACCGGGGGACGTCGGCCGGATCGACGATGTCGAGGTGCGCGATCTGGTGATGGAGACCCGGGCGCTCGGCGTTTGCAGCAGTCAGGGCGTCGAGACACTCCCGGACGGCCCGATCGCCGACAGCGTGCATGTGGATGTGAAACCCGTGGCGGGCCAGGAGTCCACACACCTCGTCGAGCTCTTCGGGGTCGATGAAGGACATTCCCCGCGGATCTGCGTCGGTTGGCGCATTGCGATAGGGCTGCAGCATGGCGGCCGTGCAGTTCTCGCAGATGCCGTCCTGCATCACCTTGGCGGTGTCGATGTGGAAGCGTGGACCGCGTGCCGTCGCGCGTCGCTCCAGTATGGAATCGATCTGGTCGGGCCCGTCTTCTGGTGACCACCACAGTGCGCCGCACACCGCGCCGTGAGTTCGCCTGCGGCGTCGGCCGCCAGGTAGGTGTCAAGGGTGTCGGTGAGACCGAACGCAAGAATGCCCACCCCCGCGTCCTGCCAGCCGGTCACGCCCACCGAGTGGAGGCGTTGTTGCGCGGTGAGCAGCGCCTCGCGCAGTCGACCGGGACCGTCGGCCGGGATCAGCGCATTGACCGGGTCGAAGGCCCGCTCGAACAGGACACCGGTCGGTTCGCCGTGCTCGTCGCGGTCGATCCGGCCGCCCGGGGGATCGGGAGTGTGGGCGTCGATACCGGCGTGTTGCAACGCCTTTGAATTCGCCCACATTCCGTGTCCGTCGTGGCTGGACAGGACCACCGGGCGGTCGGCGACGACACCGTCGAGATCCTGCTTCGTCGGCAAACCCCCGGGAAACGCGTCGCCATACCAGCCGCTGCCGCTGATGACGGGTTCATCGGGATGGGTACGCGCGTATTCGGCAATGGCCGCGAGGTAGCCGCGACGGTCGTGGGCGAGTTCGGATAGGTCGCACCGCAGTGCGGCGAGGCCCCCGGCGACGGGGTGGGCGTGGGCGTCGATGAACCCGGGTAGCAGGCTTGCCCCGCCCAGATCGTGGATCTCGGTGCCGGGACCGACGGACTCCCGGGTGACGTTGGTGCCGATTTCCGTGATAGTGCCCCCGGTGACCGCCACGGTGTTAGCGGGCGCCGCGGTGGCCGGCTGCCAGACTGCTGCGTTGGTGAAGATGTGATCAGCGGTCATGTGAATCCCGTCGTGGCCTGCGGTGCGGGGTTGTCGTCCCACCGTATCGCGCCGGAGCTGTGAATGAGGGGCGGAACGATCGCCAGGTGGTCTGGGTGACGGTGCCTGCTATTGCAGCGCGCGCCGCACCAATGCCCAGCCGGTCTCGGCGGCTGCGCGTCGATTGCCCTCCGGGGTTGTGTAGAGCAGCGCGCCGAACATGTGGATCGCGACGATGAGTTCTCGCACGGTGATGTCGTCCCGGTATTCGCCGTGGCGCCCGTCGGCAAGGATCGCGCCGAACAGGTCTGCCACGCGGCTTCCCGGCCCCACCAATCCGGGGTTCGAGGGATTCGCTGCCGGTGCGACGACGGAAAGGAATCCGACCGACTCGACGAGCTGACGGGCTACCAGCTCGGCGACGGATGAGGCGGTGGCGCGCGGATCGGCGGCGGCCCGCTCCAGTTCGTCGACGTTGTCGGCGAAGACGGCGAGGATCAAGCCGGCGCGATCGCCGAATTGCCGGTACAAACTGGCCTTACCCACGCCCGCTTGCTCGGCGATCCGGGCCAGCGGCACCTGTACACCTTCGTCGGCGAACAGCGTGCGGGCAGCCGTCAGCAGGGCCGCACGATTCTCCGGTGCGGCGGCCGGTCCGCGATTGGATGCCATGTGTTCCGTCCTGCAATTGACTCTTCCGGAGGTGCCAGTCACAATCCTAACCGGACTGTCGAGTCCGGTTAGGGATCCACGACGAGGAGCGCAGACGTTTGGCACGCAGAGCAGTGATTGGCGCAGTACTGACCGGGGCGGTCCTGGTGTCCGGCGGCATGGCGGCGACGACGCCGACCGCGTTAGCCGATCCCACTAGCTTCTTCACCTACGGCGGATCGCTGGTGGGAGCGCCAGGGTCGGTGCTGAAGACTCGCGTGCTGTCGAATTCGAGTGTCAACGCCAAGGTGGTCCAGATCGTCTACCGCACCACTGATGCGCTCAAGCGGCCGACGTACAACACCACCACGGTCCTGGTGCCCCGAAGCGGTGCCGATTCGAACAAGGTGGTGTCCTACCAGTCGTTCTACGACTCGTTGGACCCGGCCGACGGTCCGTCGCGCTTCTTCGCGAACGTCCCCGGAGGCATGTCCCAGGCCGTTGAGGCAGACAAGCAGGCGATCGACCCGCTGCTCGACAAGGGCTACACCGTCATCGTCTCCGACATCGAAGGCCGCACCGCCGACTTCGCCGCGGGACCCGAGTACGGCATGGCCACCCTCGACTCCATCCGTGCCGCCGTCTCGACCCCGGTGACCGGATTGCGCAAGGACGCTCGAATCGGGCTGCTCGGTTACTCCGGCGGCGCGATCGGCACTGTGTGGGCGGCGGCGCTCGCGCCGGGATACGCGCCCGACGTCAATCGTCGGCTCACCGGTGCGGCCGCCGGTGGAATTCTCGTCAACCCGGCCCGCAACCTGCGGTATGTCAACGGCAGCCTGGTCTGGGCCGGGGTGATCCCGATGGCCGTCATCGGCGTCGGACGGTCCTACGAGGTGGACCTGATGCCCTACCTCAGCCCCTACGGCAAGCAGATCGTGAACAAGCTCCGCTATGTCCACATCAGCGAGGTGTTGGCGCAGTATCCGGGCCTGACCTGGCAGCAGCTGGCTCTCCCGCAGTACGCCGATCCGAACAAGGTCAAGCCGTTGATGGAGTCGGTGGCCAAGATCAATCTCGGCGCGGCAGGCACGCCGACCGCACCGCTGTATTTCGGGCAGGGTGCCAACGGCACACTCGAAGGCTCCAACAACGCGATCCCCGGCGTGGGGCCGGGAGACGGTGTGATGGTCGCCGGGGACGTCCGCACCCTGGCTCGCCAGTACTGCACCCAGGGCAATCGGGCCGTCAAGTACGTGCAGTACGACGCGCTCAGCCACGTTCCGACGATGGTCGCGTGGCTGCCGACGGCCATCGACTGGATCGCCGACCGCACGGCCGGACGTCCGGCGCCGACGAACTGCGGGCAGATCGCTCCCGGTAATCCGCTGATCCCGCGCTTCTGAGGGACGTGGCATACACTGACCGATCGCGCTACTGCGCTGGTCTGAGAGAGGCAATGAAATGAAGCTGCAAAGCAAGGTGCTCGTCGTCACGGGCGGTGGAGCGGGTATCGGCCGGGCGACGGTACTCGAGCTGCTGTCGCGGGGTGCGGAGGTCGCCGCCGTCGACATCTCCGAGGCGGGCTTGAAGGAGACTGCGGACCTGGCCGACGCCGGAGACCGGCTGAGCCTGCACCCACTCGACATCACCGACCGCGAGCAGGTGCTGGCGCTGCCTGCGTCGGTCGCCGACCAGCACGGGAAGGTCGACGGTCTGGTCAACATCGCCGGCATAATCCAGCCGTTCGTCGACATCATCGACCTGGACTTCGACGTCATCGAACGCGTCATCAACGTCAACTTCTGGGGCACCGTCAACATGGTGAAGGCGTTCCTGCCCATCCTCGTGACGCGGCCGGAGTCCAGCATTGTCAACGTCGCCAGCATGGGTGCGCTGGTGCCGGTGCCCGGCCAGAGCGCGTACGGCGCGTCGAAGGCCGCGGTCAGCCTGCTCACCGAGGGGCTTTACGCCGAACTGCGCGGATCGAACATCAGCATCACCGAGGTGTTCCCCGGCGCGGTGAACACCGGTATCACCGAGAACTCCGGTGTCGAACGGCCGGGCGACGTCAATGAAGGCCTGGCGGAGAAACTCGCCACCAGCCCGGAGGACGCCGCCATCAAGATCGCCACGGCGATCGAGAAGGAGAAGCTCCGCGTGCGCATCGGCAAGGATGCGGTGCTGTTCGACCTGCTCGGCCGCGTGATGCCACAGACCGGTATCAAGCTCGTCGCGAAGGCGCTGGGCTCCTTCCTGAGCGATTAGCACCTACGCCGACTAGCACTTGGGCCGACGGTGGTGACCAATACTTGGTCACCACCGTCGGCCTTGTGCGTGTTTGTCTCAGGTCTGCGCGAAGTGCCCGGTCAGCGTGCCGACGATCTCATCCCACAGTGGCTCGGGTAGGTCGTGGGCCATTCCGTCGACCATGTGCAGCCGGGAACCACGGATGGAGCGGTGCACCGATTTGGCACCGGTGGGCCGCATCAACTTGTCGTGCGTGCCATGCAGCACCAGGGTGGGCGCGGTGGTGCGCTCGTTGAACCGCTGAAGTGAACCGGTGCCCTGGATGGCCGCGAACTGACGGAGGAACCCGGCCGGGTAGTAGCTCCGGTCGTAGTACTCGGTGCTGCGCGCGAGCGCTTCTTCGCGACTGACCGGATAGACCGGGCTACCGATGATGCGGGCGACTCCGGCGGTATGGGCGATGATCGCCTCGCGGTCGGCATCCTTGGGAGGCGCGCTGAGGAGTGCCTGCAGTTGCTTGGGGCCGGGCGGCGGAAGGAAGGCGCGGTTGTTGCTGGACATGATGACCGTCGCAGTCTCGGTGCGGTCGGCATGCTCGGCCGCGAAAACCTGCGTGATCATGCCTCCCATCGAGGCACCCACGATGTGGGCGCGCTCGATCCCAAGGTGGTTCAGGACCGCCTCCGCATCGCCGGCCATGTCGACGAGCGTGTACGGCGCCCCGGCCACGGCGCGACCGACCGCGGACTGGCCCAACCGCAACGGCAGTGCTGGGCCGCCGACGTGGGCGCCATCGAGTTTGGTGGTCAATCCGATGTCGCGGTTGTCGAAGCGGATAACGCGATAGCCGGCATCGGCGATCTGCTGGCAGAATCCCTCGCGCCAATAGACCATCTGCGCGCCCAGTCCCATGATCAGCAGGACCGGCGGTGCATCGACGTCGCCGAACTCGTCGTAACAAATCTCGAGGTCGCCCGCCGGCGCGGTGCCACTGCGTTGAGTCATGTCGACCATCATGCACCGACAACGCGGGGGGATACGCTCCGGGGGCGCGGCGACGCGGGATAACATCGCCGCACCCGATTCGCCGAAGGAAAGTTCGCCAAATGCCGACGACCGATCAGACACTGGCCTTCAGCCGCGTCTTGACACCCACCGCAGTCAAGCAATGCATCGGCTTCATGATCGGATCCGCGCTATTCGCCGTCGGCGCCGGGATCGCGATATGGGGAAACGCCGACCAGGGCACGCTCGCCAACGTCCTCTACTTCATCGGCTCGTGGTTCTTCACCGCAGCCGGAATGGTTCAGCTCGTATTGAGCGGGGCGGTGACGGTGCCCGTCGACTTCGCACCGGGCAAGATGTTCCGGGCTGAATGGCTCGCCGCGTCCACCCAGTCCGTCGGCACGGTGCTCTTCAACGTCAGCACCGGCGCGGCGCTCATGAGCCACACCATCGCCGCGGAGAAGGACTACATGTGGAACCCGGATGCTGCCGGGTCGGTGGCCTTCCTCCTCAGTGGAGTCTTCGTCCTCATCGCGTTCGTCCGCGTCGACCGGTTCTGGGATCCCGGCAAGGTCGATTGGTGGTCGGGGCAGATCAACTTCGCCGGCTGTGTCGCCTTCGGCGTTGCGGCCGTCGCTGCGTTCATCACGGCCGCGGGATCGTCGCTGGACCCGAGTGTGGCGAATTGGGGCACCCTCATCGGTGCGATCTGCTTTTTCTTGTCGTCGGGTGTATCCCTGCCCGGGGCACTGCGGGCGTCGGCATCGTCGTAGAGGGCTCCCTGGCCTAGCCTCGCGCACCCCACAGCACAGCCTCCGTCGACGTCGCCACGAGGTGCGCCACCACGAATTGCGGCTCATCAGCGGACCCGAATTCATACGGTACGAGGAGAGTCACCGCGACGCCGTCGCGATGCTCAAGGTGGACTTGGAACGCATCCCGGCCGTGATGGGCTGCTCCGTCGACGGCGATGGCAAACGCCCGCAGTGCGCTTCGATCGTCCCTTGCCGGATCGTCGCGAACGAGCAACGACTCGCGGACTTGACGATCATCGCCGGACGTCTCGGCCATGCGGGTCACCCTGTTGCCATCTTCCTCAATGGCCACCAAGAAGGGGGTGAACAGACCGAGGCTGGACAGTTTGCCGTGCGCGACTGCCAGCACGTCGTCGAACAACGAGTCCACATCGTCGGTGGCGGTCGCGGGAACCAGATCACGCCATGCCGCGGTCACCTCAACAGGATACGGACGCTCAGTAGTTCCTTCCTGGCGTCGGGCGTATCCCAACCCGCAGCGCTGCGGTCCCGGTAGCGTTCGGGCGGTGAACGCCTACCTCCTCGTCGGCATCGGACTGTTCGCGCTCATCGTCGGCGCCGAAGCGCTGGTCGCGGGCGGGTCGGAGCTGGCCGCACGGATGGGCGTGTCGCCGATGATCGTCGGCATGACTGTCGTCTCCATCGGCACGAGCCTGCCGGAATTGGCAGTGGGCATCGACGCGGCGCGCAGTGGGTCGGGGCCCCTGGCGGTCGGCAATATCGTCGGCACGAACATGGTGAATCTCCTGTTGATCCTGGGCCTGTCGGCGGCGATCGTTCCGCTGGCTCTGCGCCGACGGACGATCAAGATCGACTTGCCGACGATCGTCGCCTGTGCTGTTCTGCTGTGGGTTCTCGCCGCCGACGGCGAGTTGACGGCTCGTGACGGCCTCGTGCTGCTGGCCGTGGCCATCGCCTATACGGCGGTCGTGCTGCGGGTGGAACTGCGCGGCCGGGGCGACCCCGGTGCAACCGACATCGAGATCGAGGAGGATGACCGCCGACATGGATCGGTCGCTTGGGATGCCGGTCGGCTGATCGTCGGGATTGCCATCATCTTGGTCGGCGCCGTCTGGCTCGTCGACGGTTCGGTCCGAGTCGCTACCGACCTTGGGGTCAGCGAAGCGGTGATCGGGCTGACGGTGGTCGCCATTGGGACCTCCGCGCCCGAACTGGTCACGACGATGGTCGCGACGGTGCGCGGCGACCGCGACCTTGCGATCGGCAACCTCTTCGGGTCGAGCATCTACAACGTCGCCCTTATCCTCGGTGTCACCGCGCTGGTGGCGCCGATCGGCGTCACCGATGAGCTCGTCAACGTCGACATCCCGCTCATGATCGCGGTCACCCTGGTGCTGGTACCCGTCTTCATCACCGGCCGTCGCATCTCGCGCGCCGAGGGGATCGGATTCGTCACCGCGTATCTCGTCTACCTCGGCGCGGTCATCCTGTTCCAGGCCTGACGGCGGTCACCCACACGGCGGCTCACCACACGCCTGTCGGCCGGAATTGAATACTGATTCGCGGCGCGCCGGCCTTCTCCTTCGGCACGGCGTGGTCCCAGGTGCGCTGGCAGGAGCCGCCCATTACGAGCAGGTCGCCCGAACCGAGGGGGAACCGTAGCGAAGTGCCACCGCCGCGCGGGCGCAGGTGCAGGGTCCGGGGCGAGCCCAGTGAGACGATCGCGACGAGGGTGTCGGTGTGCGCGCCGCGGCCGAACCGATCGCCGTGCCAGGCGACGCTGTCGGACCCGTCGCGGTAGCAGCACAGCCCCGCCGTAGCGAATCCGCCGGGCAACTCGTCGCGGTAGTGCTCGCTCAATTCGTCGCGCATGCGCACCAGCAGCGGTTCGGGAAGCCGGTCGTTCTCGGTGAAGTGGGCGACCAGGCGCGGCACGTCGACGACTCGGTCGTACATCTGGCGCTGCTCGCGGCGCCACGCCACCCCGTCGAGAAGGGCATCGAACAACCCCGCCGAACCGGTGAGCCATCCGGGGCGCAGATCGACCCATGCGCCGTGGTCGAGGTGGGTGCGCGTCGCCGACGACAAGGGCTGCAGTGCGGGTGCGGTGTCTGCCGCCCCGAAAAGGGTGTCTTGAAATGCCGTGCTCACAGCACCAGACTACTCCATTAATCGAACACATGAGCTATTCCTGGTCGGACGGGTCGCTGGTAGAACGGAGATTATGAGCGGAGCCCGGTACGAGAAGCTGACAACGGCGCAGGCCGACGAGCGTAAGCCCGATTCGTGGCGGATCGTCGACGGTGTGCTCGTCGGTCGGTACCGGTCGGCGACGATGGTCGGCGGACTCGCGTTTATCACCGACGTCGTCGCGGCCGCGGAAGCCGCCGACCACCACCCCGACATCGAATTCCGCTATGGCACGGTCGCTTTCGCGCTGACCACGCATGCGGTGGGGCAGTTGAGTGATGCCGACGTGGATATGGCGCACGCGATCAACGCCATCGCCGACGACCACGGCATCGCCCCGATCGCCTCGGAGTGACGCCGCCGCTAGGGTGCTCGCTATGGACGATGGCGATTTCGACCCGACGGTGGTCACGCATCCGCTTCTGGCAGCCCGACTCACTGCGCTTCGGGACGAGCGGACCGGGGATGCCGGGTTCCGCCGCCTGTTGACCGAGGTGACCCAGATGCTCGTCTACGAGGCACTTGCCGGGGCGGAGACGATTCCGACGCCGATCACGACGCCGGTCGGTCCGGCCGACGGCGTCACCCTGGCCGCCCCACCCCTGTTCGCGCCGGTACTGCGTGCGGGCCTGGGGATGCTTGAGCCGGCGCTGCGCCTGGCCCCCGAGGCGCGGGTCGGATTCATCGGCGTCGCGCGCGACGAGGAGACGGCCCTTCCGTACGAGTACATGGTGTCGCTACCCGACGACCTGAGCGGCCAACCGGTGTACTTGCTGGACCCGATGCTGGCCACCGGCGGCTCGATGCGCCACGCAATCGACGTGGTGGCCGCCCGTGGCGCCACCGACATCACCGCGGTGTGCGTCGTCGCCGCCCCGGAAGGAGTCGCGGCCATCGCCGCGGCCGGATGTCCCGTACGGCTGGTGGTCGGGGCGATCGACGACGGCCTCGATGAGAACCACTACATCGTGCCCGGGCTCGGCGACGCTGGCGATCGGCAATTCGGACCGCGTTACCTGTGACGAGAAGTGCTGCTGCACACGGGCTCTCCGCGTACCGTTGCGATCATGTGTCGCAACATCCACACCCTGCACAATTTTGACCCGCCGGCGACCTCTGACGAGGTGAGCGCGGCCGCGCTGCAGTACGTCCGCAAGATCGCCGGAACCACCAAGCCGTCGAAGGCCAATCAGGACGCCTTCGACCAAGCAGTGGCGGAGATCGCGCACAGCACCCGTCACCTCCTCGACGCTTTGGTGACCACTGCGCCCCCCAAGAACCGCGAGGAAGAAGCCGAGAAGAAGCGCGCTCGCGCCGTGGCGTCCGGACGATACGCGTGAAGATGCACGAAGTGTTCGACGCCGTTGCCGACGGCTTCGAACTCACCGGCGTCGTCGCGATGGTGGTCGGGTTCCTCGTCTCGTTCGCGCTCGCCGGGCGGCGTCTGTGGCGCGGTCAGGACGGTAGCTTCGCGCTCCTGCGGACGACGATGGGAGGGGCGATCCTGCTGGGCCTGGAGATCCTCGTCGCAGCCGACCTCGTCCGCACGATCACCTCAGAGCCGTCCTTGGAAAACGTTGGCGTCCTCGCCATCATCGTCGTACTGCGAACGGTCCTGAGCATGTCGATCTCGATCGAAATCGAAGGCACCTTGCCGTGGCGGCGGGCGCTGACCCAATCCGGCGGCGCTGTCCTCGCGCAGGCTGTCGCGAACGAGCGGGCCAACGGCGAAGACTGACGCGCAGGGTGCGGTTAGCGGCGCAACTGCTTACCCGCGTCGAAGCGTTCCTCGCGCTGACCGATGTGCCACGTGTGCCACCGGCGCCAGCGGCGCATCTGCCCGTCCTGCCACCGGCGATCGATTGCCGGCGACAGGCGTCGTGCGATCTCGATGACGGCGACGAACGGCGCGCGGCTCACCAACAGCAGCAGGCCCGGGATCCCCGACGGCAAACGGTACTTGCGCCGGTTCCACGGCAGCATGATCAGTCGCGTGTACCCGGCCTGCAGGTGTAGGTGGTACAGCGCGCGCAACCGCGACAGACCGTGCACGTCGTCGGCTGGTTCGAAGGACGGGACGAAACCCTCGACGAGTTCGGGTCCCAGGGGGCCGGAGTCGTTCTTGCGGGTGGCGTCGAAGTAGTACAGCAGTCGCCAGCCGTCGGCGACCGTCGTCGGATACATCTCGTCGACCTGGCAGCCGACGAGATGGCCGAGGTAGCGATTGAAGTGCAGCACCGCGCGCATCTCGGCCGGTGAGGTGAGGAATCCGAGGGCGAACAGTCCGAACGCCGGGCCGACACTCCCGCCCAACAGGGTCAGCATCATCTCGCTCTGACTGATGGGCAGTCCGTGCTCCTGTGCGTCCCACTCGGGGTGGCGCGCCACCCGGGCACGCACCGACACGTGCATGACCCGGACTTTCAGCGATACTTCACGCGCCAGCGACCCCGGGGTCAGTGCAGCACCAGGCTGGCAGACCTCCAGCCACCAGCGGCTCGTCTCCAGGTAGCGGTGCAGCGCGCTGGCACCGGCGTAGCCGCCCGACAGCGACAGCGGAACGGCCAGCGACGCCTCGGTGTAGGTGTCCATGGTCCCGGCGTTGCCCACCGCGCCCAGACTGTAGGCCCAGCGCCGCCATACTGCGGCGCCCTGCTCGACGAGTTCGGGATCCACCCAGTCCGGGATCGTCTCGAACTCGGCGAACAGTGCGCGCATCGACTCCGGTGCGTCCGCGACGTTGTCGACGCCCACCCGCAGCGCCTCGTCGAGGAGTTCGCGGGACCGTTCGGGGCCGAGATCGCCGTGGTAGGTCTCCGCGACGAACCGCTCGGCCACCGGGTCGCCGGAGGTGTGATCCCGGACGAATACGCGCTGCACTTCCTCGGAGGGTAAGAGGTCGACGCGGGTGAAGCGCTTGACCCGATCACGCAGCTTCTGATGGGTGGGGGAGACCGCCAACTCGACCATGACTACCGACGGTAGTACCCGAGATGCTGCGAGCGCCCGAGACCCTCGAACAACAGTGAGCCGGGGTTAGTGCCGTCTACCAGATCATGGGCGCGAGGAACGTGCCCGCGAATGCTCGTACGGCCGACTCTTTGTCGGTGTCGAGGGTGGTCGATCGCGCCGACATCAGGGAAATGGCGAGTCTGACGAGGACCTCCGCGGCCTGGCGCAGCTCGGCGTCGGGCATGGCGGCGCCGGCCGAGCGCAGCGTGACGGCGATCCGCTCGCCGAACTCGTCGATCATGTCCTGGACCTGCGGGCTGGACAGGCCGAAGAGCGCGTCGACGGTCTCGGGGGAGTCCCCGAGGATCTGTTGCAGCAGTGCGTCGTGGCGGATGTCGATCATGGCGAGGGTGAACGCCTCGACCACCACAGACTTTGCGTCGAGTCCCTCGACCCGGTCGGCGACCTTCCCGAGCAATCGTCGGCGTACGCGCGCGATGACTTCTGCGAGCAATTCGTCGCGATTGGCGAATCGCCGGTAGACCGTGGCGCGACTGACACCGGCATCGCGCGCGATCCGTTCTATGTCGGCCTGCTTGACCCCGGCGCGGCGGAACTCGGCCGCGGCTGCATCGACGATGCGCGACTCCTGTTCGCGCAAGATGGTGCGGCGTCTGGACTCCCGCGTTGCTGTGTCCACTGCGCGAATGCTCCGACTGTTGTGGGCCCGATCGCCCGATTCCAAGGGTGGCCCTGTGCCCGTTTTCGTACTCCGTTCAACTGTGCCACACCTGCGTGATTGCAATCACTATCGCTAGTGTGCAATGCTCAGTGTCACTTTTGAGATTGGCAGGCGCAAGTCGTCTCAATTCCGATCGCTCACGAGGGGGAGAGTTGGCGATAGCAGCTAGTCTGCACAGCCTTGGGCAGACCGTCCGGCTGGGTACGAGGACTCCTGTGATCGCCGTCGTCGACTTGGTGGCGGGCCGCTTCCCGCTGCGTGAGTTGGTGATACAGGCGTGGTTCTTGTTGAGCATCACGGTGCTGCCCGCCCTCTTGATGGCCATTCCCTTCGGCGTCATCGTCGCCGTCCAAATCGGTGGTCTCACCAGTAACCTCGGTGCGACGTCGATGGCCGGCGCGGTCGGCGGGATGGGGGTCATCCAGCAGGGTGCGCCGATGGCCACCGCCCTGCTGCTCGGCGGAGCGGGCGCATCGGCGATCACCGCGGACCTGGGGGCCCGCACTGTGCGCGAGGAAATCGACGCGATGCGCACGCTCGGCGTCGACCCCACCCGTCGGCTGGTGGCACCGCGGATGGTGGCCATGGTCCTGGTGGCTCCGGTGCTGTCGGTGCTGATCATCGTGATCGCCGTCGCGGCGAGTTTCGTGGTGGCGATCGTCGGCCAGGGAGTCGTCGCGGGCTCTTATTGGCAGTCGTTTGGCGCCTACGCCTCGATGACGGACCTCGCGATCTGCATCCTCAAATCCGTCGCCTTCGGATTCGTCGTGGTCATCATCGCGGCCCGGCGCGGCCTCGACGCGAGCGGCGGCGCACGGGGTGTCGCCGACGCGGTGAACGCGTCAGTCGTTCTCGGGATCGTGGCTGCGATGGTGATCAATCTGATCATCACCCAGATCGTCGCGCTGTTCATCCCGGTGCAGGTGATCTGATGGCCGCACAGTCGTCGGGCGCCTACGTGCCCAGCGAGTACCGTCCGACGCTGCGCCGTGCCGGACGGACGGCGGGGCGGCCGTTCGAGAACATCGGCCGCATCGTCACCTTCATCGGGGATGTCCTCGCGGGGCTGCCGCACACGCTGCGCGCGTATCGGAAGCAGACGATGGCCGCGTTCACCGAAGTGACGTGGGGTAACGGCTCGATACTGGTCGGCGGTGGGATCGCGACCGTGATGGCAGTCCTCGGCGTGACCGTGGGCGGCATGATCGGCATCTTGGGCGTCACCAGTCTGCAGTCGCTGAACCTGTCGCCGATGGCCGGACTGATCACCGGCTACGCCGCCACGCGCGAGATGGCCCCGATCATCGCGGCCGTCGGGTTCGCCGCACAGGCGGGGTGCCGCATGACCGCGGAGATCGGCTCGATGCGGATCTCCGAGGAGATCGACGCGCTCGAAGCGCAGGCGATCAGGCCGATCCCGTTCGTCGTCGGCACGCGAGTCATCGCCGGCGTCACCGCGATCGTGCCGTTCTACCTCGTCTCCCTCTGCGTCGCCTACCTCACGTCGCGGCTGGTCGTCAGCGGTCTGTACGGGCAATCGGCCGGTGCGTACGACCGCTACGTCGAGGCGTTCGTGAGTCCCGTCGACGTCATCTATTCCACCATCAAGGTGGTCGTGTTCGCCCTGGTCATCATCATCGCGCACACCTACTACGGCTTCTTCGCCTCCGGTGGACCGGAGGGGGTCGGCGTCGCATCGGGCCGGGCGATCCGCGCCAGTCTCGTCCTCATCGTCACCTTCGACATGTTGCTGTCCCTGCTGTTCTGGGGCCTGAACTCCGGATTGAACTTCGCATGAGCGCCCGCGAACCCTCGACCCAACAATTCATCCGCCGCGGCATCGTCGCGACCGCGGTGCTGGCCGCGGTAGTGACCCTCGTGGCGGTCAACCCGTTCGCCCGCGGCGACGACACCGCGGAGTTCTCGATCGTCGCGCCCGCCATGCCGGACGGCGTTCAGAAGGGAACGCCGGTCGACATGCGCGGCGAGACCGTCGGGGAGGTGTGCAACGTCGACAACTCGCAGGCCGGCTCCACCCGCATCGGCCTGTGCATCAAGACGACGGCGATGGGGGCGCTGACCCCCGACACCGCGGCCAGCTTCGTGTCGCGCAACCTGTTCGGGTCCGATGCGCTGCGCTTGATCCCCGCACCCGGCCAGGGCCGCCTCGCAGCGGGGGCAACGCTGATGCTCGCCCAGCCCCCCGCGGACTACACGATCACTGCAGCGGTCCGCAGCGCCGGCGGTTTCACGCTGCCGGTCCTCACGCCCAAGCTGACCGAGCTGGTCAACGAGGCCAGCGACGTCGCAATCCGCATGGCGCCGTTCCTGACCGCCGGGCTTGTCGCGATGCAGACCATGGAACGAGGAAACATCACCGCCCTGACGCGGCAGATGCCGATGATCGCCGACGAACTCGACGGTGTCGCCGCGGCCGGTGCGGGCGCGGTGGGTGCCCTGGAGACCATCATCGCCAACAGGCTCCTCGAGGACACGGTCTACACCGGCAAGGTCGCCACGATGATCGCCGACATCGGCGGCCTGTTCACCGACCTGGGGTCGCTCTTCAACGGGATGAGTGGCCTTGGGGCGACGATGGACCTGATGACGGCCTTCACCACGCCGCTGACCCACTCCCTGCAGGGGTCACTCCCGGGCAGGTCAACCAGCTGATCCGCCGTTTCGGGGGCGCCTTCCACACCGACAGGCAGACGGGCCGGACCACGCTCAATGTCCAGGTGAATCTGGAGATGGTGCCGGCCGTGGCGACCCCGTTGAGCCAGCTGCTGGCGGGCAAGGAGGTGCGTCGTGCGCACACCCGGTGAGGCGATACGCCGCCTTCTGGTGATGGCCGCAGTGGCGATCCTCGCCCTGTACACCGTCGTCCAGGCAATCAACCGCCCGGTTGCGGGCGACAAGGAGACCTACAGCGCAGAGTTCAGCGACGTGTTCGGCCTCCGGGCCAACAGCGACGTCCGCGTACGCGGCGTCCAAGTCGGCAAAGTCGTGGACATCGAACTGCAGCCGACGGGCACCGCGCTGGTCACCTTCACCGTTGCCTCCGACGAAAGGCTGACCGAGGACGACCGACTGGCAATCCGCTTCCAGAACCTGGTCGGGCAGCGGTACCTCGGCATCGTCGGGGCGCAGGAAGACGTGCCGGGCGCGGATCGGACCTCCGGGGACCAACGGCACAAGGGCGCCCTGTTGAACCCGGACACCGTCATCCCCGTCGCCAAGACATCTGGATCATTCGACATCACGGCGCTGTTCAACGGCTTGCGGCCCATCCTGCAGGGCGCCGACCCGGCGGTATTCAACAAGTTTGCGCAGAACATGATCGACCTGCTGCAGGGGGATGGCGGCGTAGGCATCGGCGACGTCCTCGGCGACGTGGAGCGGTTGACGGACTTCGCGACGAACAAGAACCTGATGATCCGGACGATCATCAACAACCTCGGCGTCATCGCAGATCAGCTGCAGGGTAAGTCGGCGATCATCAATGCCCTGATGGAGAACATGGGCATGTTGTTCGACACTCTCGAAGTCAACCTCGAGTTGCTCAAGGGGGCGTTCGGGCAGGGCGCGAAGGTCTTTCCGCCCATCGTCGAGGTGATGAAGCATGCCTTCGACTTGTCGCTGGGCGGGCACGACCACGTGCGCGCGAGGCTGATGGAGCTGATCCCTGACACCGACCAGCTGGCCGAGATCATGAAGATTGTTCCGACGATGCTCGCGAACCTGAATGCACAGATGACCAAATGGGGCGTGCCCCAGGCCTGTTCCAAGGGGGAGGTGGCGCTTCCCGTGGTCGGAGAGGTGCTGCTCGGTGCAGGAAAGGTAAAGCTGTGCAAGGGCTGAGGCGCTTCGAGGACTTCGCGGTGCGCGACGAGGTCGAGACGAGGACGGCGACATGGTGGGCGCTGGTGGCTTTGGCACTCACCGCCGTGCTCGTTGTCGTGCTTGGGTTCCTGTACCTGCGTCCACCCGGCCGTTCCGAACTGCGGGCTCTCATGAACGAGAGCGGCGGGATCATCTCGGGTACCGAAGTGCGCATCGCCGGTATCCCGGTGGGGAACGTGACCAAGGTCCGTCTGGTCGATGACAAGGTCGAGGCGACGCTCGAGGTCAAGACCGACGTACCCATCGGCGATCAGACGTCGATGGATGTGCGGATGCTCACCATCGTCGGCGGTGCGTTCGTCGCCCTTCATCCGGCCGGGTCGGGGCGGCTCGGCACCGATCCGATCCCGCCGGACCGGATCACGGTGCCTTACTCGTTGTCGGAGGTGATGGATTCGGCGGCGAAGACCGCGACCGAGATCGACGCCACGGCGATGCGCCGGGTCGCCGTGACGACCGGTGACATGTTGAAGTCCAAGCCCGGTGCGGTGCGGTCCATCCTGTCCGACGTCGAGAAGCTGACCGCCACCCTCGACCAGCAGCAGCGGCAGGTCTCCCGCGTCGCGGCACTCGGCGCCGAGTACACCACCCAACTGGCGGCCCAGCAAAAGACGCTCGAAGAGATGATCCGCCGGATCCGCGCGGTGCTGCCAGTCATGATCGGGTACAAGGACCGCGGAATCCTCACCTACGACGCCCTCGGCGAGATGGTGCTGTACGTCGGCGACATCCTCGGTGAGCCGTACGAGAAGCGGTTCAAGAAGCCGCTGCACGAGCTCGTCAACTCCGCGTCGGGCGTGCAGGAGACGGTTAAGCGGATGGGTCTGGCCATCGACCAGCTGAAGAGCATGGTCAACCGGATGTCGGCCGCAGCTCACCCGAACGGGATCAACCTCGACTTCGGCGCCCAGGTCATCGACGACTCGGTGATTTGCATCCCGATCGCGGGGCGCACATGCTGACCCCTCGGCTGCGGGCGATGATTGCCGCCACCGTCGTCGCCGTCCTGGCCATCGGCGCCGTGTTCATCTACCTCGCCCGGGCCGACCGCGGTACCCGTGCGCTGTGTGCCGACCTCGCCGACTCGGCCGGGTTGTACGCCGGCAACGCCGTCAACATCCGCGGGGTCAGGATCGGCACGGTGACCGGTGTGTCGCCTAAAGCCGGCGGCGTGACGATCCGGATGAAGGTCGCCGACCAGCCGATGAGTTCCGCGCTGCGAGTCGTCGCGGTCAACAACTCGGTCCTCGCCGACAGACGCATCGAACTGGTCGACACAAACCCGCGCGGCGGAGCCGAACTGGGTGTCGAGACCTGCGTGCCGTCGAACCAGACGTACACCCCGATCTCGGTGAGCACTGCGTTCCAGTCGTTCACGACCCTCTTCGAGAAGCTCGGCGGCCCCGGAGACGACTCGGCGGCACCCGTCGGTTCGCTCATCGCGGAGGCGGACAAGCAGCTGGTCGGCACCGGCGGTGACTTGAACCAGACGATCAAGAACATCGCCGGGTTCATGTCCGATCCCGACGAGTTCCTCTCCCAGATGCGCGCGGTCTTCGACAACCTCGCGGTGCTCACCGACGTTGCCGGACGCAACTGGGAGGCGATCACCGACATCGGGAAGAACGCCGCGGACCTCACCTACTTCATGGGGTCGTTGTTCAAGAGCTTCGTCTACATCTTCGACGGCCTGGGAGAGGCCGGCCCGGGGATGGATGACCTGCTGAGCAACGTGGTCCCGCCGTTGATGTCGATCACCGACGATATGAAGCCGGTCATCAACTTCGGTCTGGCACAGCTGGACGAGTTGACGGCGATGATCAAACAATTACCCGGGATTGCCACCTCCCTGCAGAAGTCGGTGAGCAGTCGCACCGGCGGGATCCGCGTGAACGTACGTGCACCGCGCGTTGCCGCACGTATCCCGGGTGGAAGTGCGGTGCTCTGCGCGGCGATGAACCAGGCGAAGAAGGGCAGTTGCGATCCGCGTGCGCCCGAGCGCGCCGTGGTCGATCTCGGGGCGCTCGTGACGCAGGCCATCCAGGGAGGTCCACGATGAAGCGGTTCAGTTCCTCCGCGCTGAAACTGGGCCTGAGCCTGGCGACGATCGTCGTCGCCCTCATCGTGGTCATCGCGGGGCATTCACAGAACCCGGCCAACTTCTTGCCCCGGCTGACGTCGTCGTCGGACTATTCCAAAACGCTGTACGTGGATTTCATTTCCGCGGTCAACCTTCCGCTGGGCGCGCGGGTGCTGTCGCGGGGTACCCCGATCGGCGCTGTCGAATCGATCGGTCTGCAACCCGACGCCGCGCGGTTGAAACTTAATATCGATCCCCGGGTCGAATTGCGTGAGGGCACCACCGCCGAGTTGCGGCAGTTGACGATGCTCGGTGACATCTACGTCGCGCTGACCCCGCCGGCGGCTGGATCCGGCGGCCCGCCGTTGGGCGACGGTGCGGTCATCGGGCTCGACCATTCCGACCCCGGACCCCAGGTCGAGGACATCCTGACCAATCTCGCCGACTTCATGTCCGGGGGATCCATCATGCGGGCGCAGGACGCGGTGCGGAAACTGAACAGCTCGGTCGACGTCAAGGACGGCAACCTGCGCTCGGCGTCGCGCAGCACCGCGATGGCCGTGACCGACCTGGCCGCCCAGACCACCTCCCTCGACGCCATCATCGATTCGCTGTACAGCGAGACCGGTGAGATGGCCGCTGATCCCGCCGCTCTGGGCTATGCCTTCGGTCCGGCCGGGATCAACGGCTTGAAGCAGGTCTTCAACGCGGTCAACGAGGGCTTCAAGCTCGTCGCGGGGTCGAGCCGCCTTGCCTACGGACTGAGCTGGCTGACACCGCGGCTGGCGCAACTCAACCCCTTCCTTGCCGAGCTCGTGCCCTTGCTGCGCAGCTATTCGGTGCATTCGACGCAGTTCAACGGCACCATCGGAACCCTGATAGACGTGACCAAGACCAAACTGATCCCCTTTGCGCAGAACCCGTCGGTGTCGATCTCCCGGGTTACCGCAGGTGACGGCGACGTGACCCGATCGGTCTCGGCGGTCCTGCGCATGATCGGGGCGCTGCGATGAGCCGGCGGTTCGTCCTCGCCCTGCTGGCCACCATCGCCGTGCTCATCGCATCGGTGTGGTACCTGGCGATCGGGGTGTTGAATACGCGGACGCTGACGTCGATGACGACAGTGACGATCACCGCGCCCAAATCCAACGGATTGCACGCCGGTTCGGCGGTGTCCTTGCGCGGGGCGGTGATCGGTGATGTGCGCCAAGTACGTTTCACCGGCGAGAACGTGGTCATCGATGTTGCCTACGATGCCGCCCACCAGATTCCCGTGGACAGCGAGATCATGATCTCCAACCAGTCGATGCTGGGGGAGTCCGCGCTTGTGTTCCTTCCGCGGACCGGGGAGGGGCCGATGATCGGCAACGGCCAGAAGTTCTCCGCCGGCGTCGTCGACATTCCGGCCTCGGTTCCCGAACTGTTGGGCTCGACGCAGACACTGCTCGACCAATTTGATCCCGCACAGGTGAATAACCTGGTGGACACGCTGCGCGTGGCGCTGGCGGGAACCGGCGGGGACGTGCAACGCCTGACCCCGGCCGCCAAGGTGCTTGCGGCGACGATGATCTATTCGGAGCCAGCCCTCGTCAAGATCATGCGGAATGCGACGCCGATGATCAGCGACGGTTCTTGGATGGGCCCGTCGCTGCGGGCGACCAAGCCCCAGCTGCTGATCGCCGGTGCCAACCTCTCGGAGGTCATCACACACGTGAAGCCGTTCGCCGATTTCACCGACGGCGGGCGGATCATCGGAGAGCGCTGGAAGCCCTCGTTGCAGAAGTCTGCGGCCGTGGTCGGCGAGTTGGTGCCACCCATCGCACGTCTGGCCGAGGCGCTGGTTCCTACCGCCCGTCTGGCCGGTGCGTCGATATTCGATTCGGTGAGTATCTCCGCGCTGATGGAGCAGGCCATGCAGTCACTGCCGGGCGATGCGCTGCGATTGACGATCGTGATGCCCAAGTAGGATCCGTTTCAACGACCGGCCTGCTGGGCCGGTGTGCCCGTTGAGCAGGCAATAGTAGTAGTGAGGACCCCTGATGAGCGACGATTCGACGTCGAAACCCGACCCGTCGGAGGCCACAGCGCCCGATACGGGCGCCGCTGACGCGGCGGCCCGGGAGGCGAAGCGGCTCAAGAAGGAGAAGAAGCGGCAGCAGCGGGCGATCGAGGCGCGCATCGAGGCGGCTCGCGAGG
Source organism: Gordonia sp. UBA7599 (assembly GCA_002477755.1). Taxonomy (GTDB): domain Bacteria; phylum Actinomycetota; class Actinomycetes; order Mycobacteriales; family Mycobacteriaceae; genus Gordonia. The sequence goes on along the minus strand of DLKD01000054.1, from coordinate 28,045 downwards.
AGGCAGACGCGCAGGCGGAGGCCCGTGTGCGGGCCGAGCTGGGTACCTCCGACAAGTGGACGGCCTACCTGGATCCGCGCAGGCACCGCGTGACCGCCGCCCTCGCGCTCGTGTGTGCCCTGGCGCTGGTCTCCACCGCGGTGCTGGCCGCGCTTTTTTACAGCCGCAACAGTCAGCTGCACGATCTGCGCACCCTCGATGCCGACAAGCAGGCGGCGGAGACCGTCGCGGGCGACTATGCCGTCCGTGCCGCGACGTTCAACTACAACGACCTCAAGCCGTGGTCGGAGGCCCTGAAGAAGGGGACCGCGCAGCCCCTGCACGCGCGCTTCGACGTTGCAGTGAAGACCTTGACGCCGCTACTGCAGGAAGTCCAGTGGACGCAGACCGCCACCCTCGTCGCCGCGAAGACGGTCGACATCCGGGCTGACCGACAATTCGTCGTCCAGGTCTTCGTGTCCACGCGCATGATCAGCACGCAGAACCCGACGGGGTTGAACACCATCACCCCGTACACGATCACCCTGGACCGCGACGAGAACTGGTTGATCACCGACGTGGCCGGCATCGGTGGCGTGCCGCAGGATGGCACGTCGGTACCCGGCGTCGGTGGCACGTCGGGCCGTCCCACGCCACCACCTGCACCCGCGCCGCCCGCACCCGCTCCGACCCCGTGACTCCGCGGCGGCCTGGGGGAGGCTGGTCGGCGGTCCTCCTGCTGCTGGCGCTTGTGGCCGGTGCCGCCGTGTTCGCCACCTGGGTTCGCGGCGTCGGGTCATCGGTGCCCGACAGCGTCGACCTCCCGCGAGTCGACGTCGACCGCCCCGGACAGGACCGCGCCGTGAGTGCCGCCGGAGCCAGCGGCAGCCTGGGCGCGATTCTCCTCATCATCATCGCGGCGCTGACGGTGCTCGCGTTCAGCCGGCTCAGCCCCCGCTACCGGGCGTTGTGGGCGGGGTACCTGACGATCACGTTCTCGTTGGCGGCGGTGGCACTTGTCCTGTGGTTCGTGCGCGACCCGGCCCGCCAAGAGGCGGCCTTCGGCGCTTCGTCGGTGCAGCTGCGCGCCGACAGCGTCCACCTCACCTGGTGGCCGTGGGTCGCACTCGCTTGTTTTATTGCGTCGACGTTGGTCGGGGTCCTTCTCATCCCGGGATCGCCCGCGGCGGCAGTGCGACGGTTACGCCGCGCGCGGCCAGAAGTGGAATGATCTGCTCGGCCAATCTCGGTTCCAGAGCCGCGGGTTCGATTGGGCGCAGCGTGACTCCGTGGGCGACCTTCACCGACCAGATGTCGGCCAACAGGCCCGCCAGGGTGGCCGGTGTCCCGGCGTGGACGAGGGTGCCCTCACGACGTCCCGGAACCCACCCCGGCCGCTGCCGGGCAAGACCGGCGAAGGCGGCCGGAACCGAATCGGCGAGATAGACGTCGAGATCGACGAATGCGGCGGCGGCGCAGCGGGCGGTCTTGTCTGCGGCATCGCGTAGGGCCGGGGCCCGGAACCGCTCGACGCGGCCCGGGCCGGCCGCGGTGAGTTCCCGCCATTGCCCGTCGGCCTCGACCGCGAGGCGCAGCGCCGGCGCCCCGCTCACGCCGCCCCCTCGGACTCGATGCGGCGCAGTCGGCTGCGGTGGAACACCAGCGGGGTGCTCTCCAGCGTCGCGAAATGATCGGCGACCTCCAGGATCGCGATCGAGTGGTCGCCCGCGGGGATCAGGCGGTTGAGACGGGTGGTGAACCCGGCGGCCGCGCCGTGCAGGTGGACGGCCCCGTCGATAGTCGAGCTCCAGCCGAGTCCGGCGAAGCGCTCGTGTGCCGGGCGCCGGAAGCGCTCGGTGACCGACTCCTGGTCTTGGCCCAGGATGCTGATGCCCCAGTGGGGCTGATTGCGCAGTTGCGGCAGCGTCGTCGACGAATGGCCGATATTCACCGAGGCCAGCGGTGGGGTGAGGGACACCGAGGTGAAGGAGGCGACGAGCAGGCCGATCGGGCCGTCGGGACCGAGCGTGGCGACGATCGCCAGCCCGGACGGGACGTGCGCGAACGCCCGGCGCAACTCATCCGGGTCGGTCGGTGCCGGGGCTGCTAGGGCCACGGTAGGTGTGGACACGGTGGTTCCTTTCTCAGTCACGCCGTCGGGGCGGCGGGTGTCGGTGGCAGGAAGGGGGACCCGAAGCCGGAGCCCGCGAACCGCGGGTCGTCGGCGTGGCGGCCGGGGCCGCCGTCGAACAAGCCAGCCAGGCGCAATTGGGGGATGACGCCCTCGCCGAACCAGTAGAGCTCCTCGAGGTGCGGGTAGCCGGACAGGACGAACTCGTCGATGCCGAGTGCCGCATACGCGCCGATTGCATCGGCGACTTCGCGGTGACTGCCGACCAGTGCAGTCCCGGCCCCGCCGCGCACGAGTCCGACTCCTGCCCACAGATTGGGTGCGACCTCCAGTGAGCGTGGATCGCGCCACGAGCCGTTGGACCGGTGTGCGGCGTGTAGCTCGCGCATTGCGGCCTGACCGGCGGATTCGCTGCGTGCCAGTCCGGCCTGGGCGGCGGCGACGGTCTCGTCGTCGAGGGCCGACAGGAGGCGCCCTGCCTCGGCCCAGGCCGCCTCTGACGTATCGCGGGCGATCACGTGCAGGCGGATGCCGAAGCGGACCTCGCGGCCGCGCTCCGCTGCGAGCCCCCGGATCCAGGCGATCTTTGCCGTCACGGCATCGTGCGGCTCACCCCATGTCAGGTAGACGTCGGTGTGCTTGGCCGCGACCGGTCCGGCCGGTGCGGACGAGCCGCCGAAGTACAGCGGGGGTGAGGGAACCGGCAGCGTGGGTAGCGTCGCGCCCTGCACCTGCAGATACTCGCCCGCAAAGTCCACCGTCTCACCGCGCCACAACGCGGTCACGATGTCGAGGAACTCATCGGTGCGTGCGTAGCGGCCGGCCTTGTCCAACGAGTCGCCGTAGGCCAACTGGGTCGAGGTCTCCCCGCCGGTGACGACGTTGATGAGCAGGCGTCCGGGGGCGTGCTTGGTGAAAGTGGCGGCCATTTGTGCTGCCAGCGTCGGACTGATCAGGCCGGGTTGCAGTGCGAGCAGGAAGGCGAGGCGATCCGTTTCGCGCGCCACCATCGCCGTGGTGATCCACGCGTCCTCACACCACGGCCCGGCCGGGGTGAGTGCACCGGTGAACCCGAAGTCCTCCGCCGCGCGGGCGATCGCGGAGAGGTACCCGATGCTCGCGTCCCGATCACCTCCGGCCGTTCCGGTCGGGACGCCATGGCCCCCGCCGACGATCGATCGGGAGTCGCCGTAGGTCGGGAGGAACCAGTGCAGTTTGACGGTCATCGTGCGCTTTCGGTGTTCAAGGGTTGATGGTGTTGGTCAGAGGGAGGTGTGGGTGGGTGGCTGGTGCCGTCCCAGGGCCCACCGGCCTAGGTGGTGGAGTTTCCAGCGCTCCGGGTCGTGCAGGGTGTGCGTGCGGGCATCGCGCCAGAAGCGCGACAGATTGGCCCGTTCCGACGCCGAGCGGGTGCCGCCGAAGTCGAAGAGCTCGGATCCGGCGCGGCGTGCCGCTCGACCGGCCGCCACCTTGGCGGCGGCGGTCGCCAGCGATGCCTCGGCGATCCGGTCACGGACCGACGAGGATGTGCCACTGGTCGGGTCAGCGGTCGCCTCCCGGTCGGCGTCTTCGATGCGCTGCGCCGCGGTCAGCAGTAGCGACTCCGCCGACCGCACTGCTAACTCGAGATCGCCGGCCTGGGCGATCAGGTAGGGGTCGTCGGCCGCTGTGGGTCCGACCGATTCGAACCAGGGGCGCGCGGCGTTGACAGCCGGAACGATTGCGTCGAGCGCCCCGCGGGCGATTCCCACGTCGATGGCGGCGTGGATCAATTGCGCCCGGGCACCATAGGTGCCGGGCTTCTCGAGCAGCGCGGTGAAGTCGAGGACCTGGTCCTCACGCACCGCCACGCGGTCGAATCCCACCGTGCCACTGCCGGTGGTGCGCTGACCAAAGCCGTCCCAATCGTCGACGATGGTGATCCCCGGGGCGTCGGCGGCCACGTACGCGACGACCTTGCGGCCCGTCACGTCGACGGCGCGCACCGCCAGAATGTCGGCGTGCAGGGCGCCGGTGCAGTAGTACTTGACCCCCGACAACAGGAAGCCGCCGGGCGTGGTGCGCAGCGTCGTCGCATCGTCGGTGACGGTCTTGCCGGCACGTTCGGTCTGCGCGTTCGCCAAGCGGGCACCGTCGAGGATTCGCGGCCACACGCGACCAGAAAGTGCCGCAGAACCGTTGCGCCGCAGGGCTTCCAAGAACGTGAAGTGGCTTTGCGGGATCTGGGCGAGCGACGGGTCGGCGGCCGCGAGGAGTGCGACCACGCGTGCCAGCGTCGTCGGCGTGACGTCGGCACCTCCAAACGCCGCAGGGACGGTAATGGCCAAGAGTCCCGACGCGGAGAGCGCCGCAACCTCGTCGTGAGGGTGTACGCGCACCGCGTCGCGGTCACCCGCGCCCGCCGCGAAGGCGGACGCGAGTGACCGTGCGACGGTGATCGCCTCGGCATCGTCGACGATGCGTGCGTCACCCGATTCCTGATCGGTGCTGAGCAGTTCAGTCATCTCAGCTGTAGAGGCTGAACTGTGGTGCGCGCTGGTTCAGCGTCCAGTCGCCGACCTCGCGCGCCTTGTAGGCGACCGGGTCGTGCACGGTGTGGGTGCGCAGGTTGCGCCAGTGCCGGTCGAAACCGTAGGCGCTGGTGGTGGCCCGGGCGCCCTGGATCTCGAAGAGGCGCGACGCCGCCTCGAGTGACACCTTGGTGGTGAGGTACTTGGCCTCGGCGATCGCCACGGCCACTTCGGCCCGCTGCTGCGCGGAGAGCTCGGGACCGAAGGCCAAGGCCTGCGCGAGCGCGTCGCCGGCCCGGTCGGCCAGCAGCGCGGCCGCCGTGATCTGCGACTTCAGTTCACCGACGAGTTCGAGGATGTACGGATCGTCGATGGCCGCTTCCAACCCGGAGGTCTCCCACGCGCTGGCGTTGAGCCGGGTCCAGTCCAATGCCTCGGCGAGTGCACCCTCGGCGGTGCCGATGTAGAAGTTCACAAAGGCGAGCTGCCAGTGCGGCGTGACCAAGGTCTGGTAGGCGGAGAACTCCTTGCCGGTCAGCGGGTCGTCGCCGAGGATCTGCGAACGAGACACCGGGGTGTTGACGAACTCGACCCCGCCCGAGTCCGTGAGCCGCTGTCCGATGTTGTCCCAGTCGCCGAGCGGCCGGAATCCCTCGGTGTCACGGGGCAGCGCCAGGAACACCAGATCGCCCTCGAAGACGGCGGTGACCGAGAGCCAATCGGCGACGCTGGCACCGGAGGCGAAGGTGCGCCGACCGTTGAGGCGGTAGCCGTCCCCGTCACGGGTCAGCTCCAATGCGGACCCGCCACGCGGATTCTGCACACCGCCCCAGAACGAGCGCTCCTGCGCGTTACGGCGGGAGATCTCCTGAGCCTGCTCGGGGGTGCCGAACAGGTGGGGGATGCGCTGCTGGGCGTAGTGGTAGCCAAGGAGGTGGGCGATCGATGTGTCGCCGCGGGCGATGCGCCGGGTGATCTGCTGGCTCTGGCCGTAGTCGAGGCCGGAGCCGCCGAACTCGACGGGCTCGCCCACCTGCAGGAGGTCGGCCTGGCGGAGAAGGTCGATCTCGGCGACCGGGTCGGCGTTGGCCCGGTCCCGTTCGGCGGCGGTGGCCCGCAGTTCGGCGGCGACCACGTCGGCGCGGCGCAGCGCGTCGGAGAATCGGGCCTGGAGGTCGGTGTCGTTGTCGAGGGTGACGGTCATCATGTGTCCTTTGGTTGGTGGGATGGTTGGTTGGTTGGTTGGTTGGTTGGTTGGTTGGTAGTGCTGGGACTCAGGCGAGGATCCCGTTGGCGGCCAGCTCGGACTCGAGGCGTCCGCTGGTGGCCAGATCGGCCTCCAACTCCCGCACGAGCGGCAGGATCCTCGTCCCGAAGTACTCGACGTCCTCGAGGTAGTGCAGGAAGCCGAGCAGGAATAGGTTCACGCCACGGGTCTTGTAGGCGACGATCCGTTCGGCGATCTGTTCGGGCGTGCCGATCAGGCCGGTGCGGAATCCGTCGTTGTACTGGACCAGGTCGGCGAACTCGGAGTCCTGCCACATGCCCTTGCCGTTCGAGGTCGACTGACCGGCCTGCTTGACCGCCGAGCCGAAGCCGGCGACGGCCTCGGGATCGGCCTTGTCGACGATCTCGCGGAGCACGTCACGGGCCTCCCGCTCGCTGTCGCGACCGATGAGGAAGCCGTTGAGCCCGAACTTGACGGTGCGGCCGTGCAGCGCCGCCTCGGTATTGACGTCGATGACCTGCTCGGTGATGCCGTCGAAGTCCTTCCCGTTGCTGAAGTACCAGTCCGAGACGCGCCCGGCCATCGCGCGGGCGGCAGTCGAATTGCCACCCTGGAAGATCTCCGGGTGCCGCCTTCCGGCGACGTCGACGGGTTTGGGCTTCAGATCGAAGTCGTGCAGCCGATAGAAGTCGCCGTTGAACTCGGCGTGATCCGACGTCCAGATTTCGCGCAGGTAGGTGATGAACTCCTCGCTGCGGCGGTAGCGCTCGTCGTGTTCGAGCCACGGCTCACCCAGCTTGGTGAACTCGTCTTTGAACCACCCGCTCACGACGTTGACCGCGGCGCGGCCACCGGAGAGTTGGTCGGCGGTGGCGAGGAGCTTTGCCAGGACGCCGGGCTGCCAGAGGCCGGGGTGCACCGCCGCGATCACCTTGAGCCGTTCGGTGGCCAGCAGCAGTGCGAGCGAGAAGCTCGTCGACTCGTGCTGGTAGGCGGCCCCGTAGGAGGCGATATAGCGGACCTGGCTCAGCGCGTAGTCGAAGCCGTTGTTCTCGGCGAGCACGGCCAGCCGCCGGTTGTAGTCGTAACTCCAATCAGTGCGCTGCTCGATCGTGGAGACGACGAGGCCGCCACTGACATTGGGCACCCAATAGGCGAATTGCAACGGGGCCGCCGCGGCGTCGAGCCGCTCTTCGGTGCGGTTTTCGGACATGACGAAAGAGACCTCCTTGAAAGGCCGGGGATTTCGGGTGAAACGGGATGGGGCGAGTCAGATCAGAGACATCGCATGGCGCGGTGCATTCGGTGCGTCATGTCGACCATTCTGTGGCAGCACCGTCGGCCGCGGCACCCTTGTGCTCAGCGTGGTTCTTGTGTTCACCGTGGTTCTTGGGGAGACTCGAACCCGTGGTGGGCGACCTCGATCCTCGGCCGGTGGACCGGCGCGGTCCGCTGCGGCCCGAGTCGGACTGGGATGCGATCCGCGCTTGGACGGACGAGAAGTACATGCACTACGACGTCCGGACGGTTGGCCGCGGGGCGTTGCCGGCTTCGGCGATGTACTCGGTGCCGGTCGCCGAAATGACGATGACGCGCTTCAGCTACGGCGTCGAGGTCGACCTGCGCAACTTCGATTCCGACGCGGGCAACATCCTTGTACTCACCACGCTTCGAGGATGGACCCGGCACTCGACGGGCGCGCACCAGAACGCCTGCCTGACGACCGGGCAAACGTTCGTCGCCGACTGCAGCCGCACCGACTACCGGCTCGGCGCCGACCCCGACCATCTGCAGTTGAACCTGACGATCCCGCACCGGGTGCTCGCGGATCTGGCACTGCGCTGGTGGGGGACCGTCCCCGACGACCGGCTGTGGGCCCATCGGTGCGAGGTCGGCGGGCCGGACAGTCCCTGGTTGTCATTGCTGGCCTACGCCGCGCAGACAGCCGCGGTCGCGCCCGACGAGGTCGCGACCGGCCCGCTCGGCCGGAACCTGCAGGAGATGATCGCCGCTCATCTCCTCGACGACTGGGCGCGCCGCGCCGGCGTCGACTTGAGCGGCGCCCCCGGGGTCACCGCGCCCGGGTATGTGCGGGCCGCGGTGCACTACATCGACGAGCACGCGCGCGAGCTGCCGACGATCGCCGACGTGGCGACCGCGGCCGGGGTCAGCGTCCGGGCCCTGAGCGGCGCCTTCCAGCGCTACCTGGGCACGACGCCGCGGTCCTACTTGGTGGAGCGCCGGCTGCAGGGCGTGTACCGCGAGTTGTCCCGCGGCACGACGACGGTCGCGGCGGCCGCGCACGCGTGGGGCTACGTCAACATGGGCGTGTTCGCCGGTGCCTATCGTCGTCGCTTCGGCGAGAATCCGTCGGCAACACTGGCGCGGGGTTGCGGCGTCTGACGTGCCGATTGGAGACGTCGTATGCCGATTGGCGATAGCTGGCGGCGTCAGATCTGCCTACGTTGGGATGTGACACGCATCACCGACGATGGGAGACACTCATGTCCGAACTGACGCAAGCCCTGGACGCCGTTTTGGACGGCGTCGTCAATGCACCCGAACCCGCTGATCGCGTACCGGGCGTCGTCGCCACGGTGACGCGCGGCGATGCCACCGTCTACGAGGGCGCCGCGGGCGTGCGGTCCCTCGACAGCGACACCCCGATGACCACCGACACCGTGCTCGCGATCTTCTCCACGACCAAGGCGATCACCGGCACGACGGTCCTGCAATGCGTCGAAGAGGGGCTGCTCGATCTGGACGCACCCGCGTCGGACTATGTGCCCGAGATCGGCGAGATCGGGGTCCTGGAGGGCTTCGACGAGGCCGGTGCACCGGTCATCCGTGCCCCGAAGTCGCCGATCACCACGCGCATGTTGATGCTGCACACCGCTGGTTTCAGCTACTCGTTCTTCTCCGAGGAGTACCACAAGCTCAACGTCGACACCGGCCAGCCCAATGTGATCACCGCCTGCAAGGCGGCACTGACGTCGCCGCTGCTCTTCGACCCGGGCACCCAGTGGCACTACGGCACCAACATGGACTGGGCCGGGCTCGTCGTCGAGGCGATCCGCGGACAGCGCTTGGGCGAGGTGATGGCGCAGCGGGTCTTCGCACCCCTGGGCATGACGGACACGGCGTTCACCATGACGCCCTCGATGGCGGAGCGCCGTGCGGAGATCCACCAGCGCGGTGAGGACGGTTCGCTGACGCCGACCGGGCTGATCCTGCCGCAGCCGCCGGAGATCGACATGGGCGGTCACGGCCTGTACTCGACGATCCCGGACTACACCAAGTTCCTGCGGTTGTGGCTGGGCGACGGCAACGGCGAGCACGGCCGGGTCCTCAAGCCTGAGACGATTGCACAGGCGGTCAAGAACGATTTGCGCGGCGGACTGCAGGTGACGATGTTGCGCGGCGTCGAGCCGGAACTCTCGCACGACGCCGAGTTCTTCCCGGGACAGCGCAAGGGCTGGGCGCACACGTTCATGGTCAACGAGGAGCAGGCGCCGACCGGACGCACCGCCGGCTCGCTGGGCTGGGCCGGGCTGGCCAACCTGTACTACTGGATCGACCGCGAGGCCGATCTCGCCGGTATGTGGGGCACCCAGATCCTCCCGTTCGCAGACCCGGCGTCGATCGTGGGGTACCTGGAACTGGAGACGCAGGCCTACAAGTCGCTGCGCGCGTAGCTGCCGAACAAGTCATCGTCGTCGTCGACATCGTCGTCCGGGGAAGCGATCAGTCGATGTCTTCGGCGGCGATGATGCGGCGGCGCACGGCGACGAGTTGCACCTCGGGGCGGGAGGCGCCGAATCGCTCCACCTCGTCGAGGACCTCGGTGAGATGGGTGCGGTCGGGTCCGACGACGCCCACCCCGATCGCGGCCCGCCGGTGCAGGTCGAGGTGCCCGACCTCGGCGACACTCACGCCGTAGCGTCGTCGGATCTCGGCGACGATCGGTTTGACCACTGAGCGCTTCTGCTTGAGCGAGTGCACGTCGCCGAGCAGGAAGTCGAATTCACACCAGCCGATCCACATATCGGTATCAGCCTAGGGTCGGCGTCAAACGGTTTATGCCAGGCGCGTGATCCGCACCGAGACGTCGAGTTCGGATTCGCCGCTGCCGGTGTAGATGCCCTTGATCGGCGGTAGGTCCGCGTAGTCGCGGCCGGTGCCGACGGAGACATGGTGGTCGTCGATGAACTTGTTGTTGGTCGGGTCGATGCCCCACCAACCGCCAGTCCACACCTCGATCCATGCGTGGCTCTCACCCTCGACGGTCTCACCGATACCGGCGTCGTTGTGCGGGTGGAGGTAGCCAGAGACGTAGCGCGCCGGGATGCCGAGGCTGCGCAGCATGACCAGTGAGATGTGCGCATAGTCCTGGCACACCCCTTTGCGCTGGCGCCAGGCCTCAATCGCGGTTGAGTGCACCTCGGTGGTGCCGGCCTCGTAGGTGAGCGCGTCGTACACCCCGGTCACGACCGCCTCCGCAGCCGCCGCCGGCGTGAGTCCCGCGGCAGCCGCGGCGGCGAACTCGACGAGCTCGGGGTGGTGCGGCGTGTAGACGGTGGGCTGCAGCATCTCGTCGTATTCGTCGACGACCGAACCGTGGCGCAGCTGGACCCAGTCGACCGAGGCAGCCTCCTCGCTGCGCGCCTCGTTCTCCGTCTCCACGACGGCGGTCCCGACGACCTCGAGCCGGTCGTGGGGGGTGTGCAGGTCGAAGACGGTGACCTTGGTGCCCCAGTAGTCGGTGAACGTGAATTGTCGGGCACCGGGCGTGGTGTCGACGTGGTCGACGACGCTGGTCTGGCGCGAATCGTTGCGCGGCGTGATTCGTGCCTCGTTGAACGAGGTCATCACCGGGGCCGAATAAGTGAAGCCGGTGCTGTGCACCAGGCGCATGCGGGCACTCATGGCTAACCTCCGTACTCGGCGACGTCGTAGGCCAGACCGGTATCGGTCCACGTCACGTATGGCTCGATGTGGAAGTGCTCCTCGGCGATCGATTCGCTGACCGCGCGGCACGTCGCGTGGATGTCCTGCAGGTAGGCGGGCAGGTTGCGGACGATCTCGGCACGGTCGATGAACTCGATGGAGCTGCGCGCCCGGCCCAGCAGGGTGAGCGCGGTGGACTGCGATCCCACGCGGTCCGGTCGGTTGTCCAGTTCGGCCAGGTTCTTCTCGGCGACGCCCAGCGAGTGGAACACCGATCGGGGGAACAGGCGGTCGAGCATCATGAATTCGACGACGTTCTCGGTGTCGACCGCGCCGCGGTAGGCGCGGATGTAGGTGTCCTGGCCGCCCGCCGCGACGAGCAGGCTCATCCACGACAGCGCGTCGCGACGGTAGGCCGAGCGCGACATCAACAGGCGCACGGTCATGTCCACGCGCTCGATAGAACGTCCGACGATCAGGTAGCTGTACCCGTCGTCGTGGCTCAGCGTCGCATCGGTGAGGCCGGCGAACATCGCGGCGCGCTCCTTGACGTGCGCGAGGAACGCGTGCGGGCCCAACAGTCGGGCTCGGCGCTCGGCCTCGTCGAGACCCATGTAGGTCGCGTTGAGGCATTCCCACATCTCGCTGGAGATGACCTCGCGGGCACCGCGGGCGTTCTCGCGGGCGGTCTCGATGAGGCCGACGATGGACTCGGTGGAATCGCGGTCGTAGCCGACCTTGTCGACCAGCGACCACACCGACTGCGGCTTGTCGTCGGGCGTGAAACCGAGGATGGCCATGACGTGGCGGACCATCGAGTCGGTATCAACGGTGGCGTCTTCCAGCATCTGCTGGACTGCCACGTCGAGGATGCGGGCGATATCGTCGGCGCGTTCGACGTAGCGGCCGATCCAGTACAAGGAGTCGGCGTTGCGGGCGAGCATCATCGGGCGGCCTCCGCATCTCGTCCCTGTTGCTGTTGCTGTTGCTGCATCTGGCTGTCGCCGATCCGCGTGGGCGGCGGTTCGATTTCCGGCGCAGCCAGGGAGGCGGGCGGGATATCGGCGTCGACGAGCTCGTCGTCGTTGACCTCGCCCGGCGCGGCCGGGGCCGACGTCGCCAGCACCCAGGTGTCCTTCGAGCCGCCGCCCTGGCTGGAGTTGACGACCATCGAGCCTTCCTCGAGTGCCACGCGGGTCAGGCCGCCGGGCAGCACCCAGACGGACTCGCCGTCGTTGACTGCGAAGGGGCGTAGGTCGACATGGCGCGGTTGCAGGGTGTCGTCGAACAGTGTCGGGTTGGTCGACAGCGACACCAGCGGTTGGGCGATCCACCCGCGCGGGTTGGCCTCGATCCGCTTGGCGATGGCGTCGAGCTCCTCGCGCGTTGCGAACGGCCCGAAGACGATGCCGTAGCCGCCGCTGCCCTCGACGGGCTTGATGACCAACTCGTCCTTGCGGCGGAGCACCTCGGCGCACTCGTCGGGCAGCCAACACCGCAGGGTTTCCACGTTGCGCAGCAGCGGTTCCTCGCCGAGGTAGTAGCGGATGATCTCGGGGACGTAGGTGTAGACCAGCTTGTCGTCGGCGACGCCGTTCCCGATGGCGCTGGAGATGACGACGTTGCCGGCCCGTGCCGCATTGACCAGGCCCGCGACGCCCAGCATCGAGTCGGGCCGGAACTGCAGCGGGTCGAGGAAGGCGTCATCGATGCGCCGGTAGATGACGTCGACGCGGGTCTGGCCGTCGGTGGTGCGCATGTAGACGACGTTGTCGCGGCAGACGAGGTCGCGGCCCTCGACCAGCTCGATACCCATCTGCCGAGCGAGCAGGGAGTGCTCGAAGTATGCCGAGTTCGCGACGCCGGGGGTGAGCAGGACGATGTTCGGTTCCTCGGCCCCCGACGGTGCCGAGGCCTGTAGTGCCCGGCGCAGATGGCGCGGATAGTCGCGTACCGCGCGGACGCGGTGGGTGGCGAAGAGGTCGGGGAAGACGCGGGCCATGGTGCGCCGGTTCTCCATCACGTAGGAGACACCCGACGGGGAGCGGACGTTGTCCTCGAGGACCCGCAGCTCGTCGTTCTCATCGCGGATCAGGTCGATGCCGGCGACGTGGATACGGACGCCGTTGGGCGGCCGGATGCCCGACGCCTGGCGGTGGAAGTGCTCACACGAGTTGATGAGGCGGCGTGGGACGACCCCGTCGGCGAGGATCGCTTGCTCGCCGTAGACGTCGTCGAGGAACATCTCCAGGCCCCGGACGCGCTGCGTGATGCCGGCCTCCAGGCCGCGCCACTCAGCGGCGGAAATGATCCGGGGGATGGGGTCGAGGGGGAACGGCCGTTCCTTGCCCGAGAGGGAGAAGGTGACGCCCTGGTCGATGAAGGCGCGTCCGAGCGCGTCGAGTCGCGCGCGCAGGTTGGCCGGGGCGATCGAGCCGATCGCGTCGGCGATCCCGAGGTAGGGCTCGCGGACCGCGCCGTCGGGGTGGAACATCTCGTCGATGGCCCGCTGGTCGAATCCGGCGCTGTAATGGCTGAAAGTCGCACCGCTGGGGGAGGGGGTCGGACCAGGCTGTGGCGACGCGGTCGGCTTCATACGGGCATCGTCCTCATCGCGTGTTGACGGCTGGGGAAATCAGTGTTGCACAGGCGTTAACACCGCTGTGTCCGTTCCAGACGTCGCGAAGGGGTGAGCCGGGAATTAGTAGCCGAAGACGCCGGCGGTGCCGTTGGACAACCACGTCAGACCGTCGAAGATCTGGTTGCGCGGCGCGACCAACCAGATCGTCGGGCTCACCGAGCGGCCGCACCGGACGTGGACGCGGTGGGCGCCGGGGGTCACCCGGTCACCACGCAGAGTCAGAGAGGTGATCGCCGGTGGGGCGGCCTCGCGGGCGGCCGCTGCTTCGGCGTGCGCGGGGCGGGGCACCGGGGTGTTGAGCCGACGGTCGTCGAGGTAGGCGCGGCAGACGGTCGTGCGCTTGGCCGACGATCCGCGGTCGTAGGTGATCTGCCAGTCGGTGTCTCCGGAGCTGGTGACCGCGAGTGTGGGCATTGGTGCTGCATCTGCCGTGCCGATGCCCGGCCCGATGCCGAGCGCGAAGGCGCCGAAGGTTGCCAGTCCGATTGCCAGGTACTTCCGAGGGGCTGTCACGGGCAGATAATATCAGAAATATGACATTGGTTGAATGGATCTTGCTCGTCGTCGGTGTTCTTGCGGTGGTCGGATTGGCGGCGCTGATCGCCTTGGCGGTGGCCGTCGGCCTGGCCCGTCGCCCGGACCGTGCGGCGGTCGCGGTGATCGATCCGGACGGGCTCGACGAGTACTTCGACCGCGGTGCGGCGTTCGCTGCGACGGTCGTCGAGCGCACGCCGTTGTCGGCATCGGAGGTGTTCGGCCGACTCTCCGACCGGGCTTATCTGAGTAGCCTGCCGTTTCTGCAAGGGCCCGTTTGGTTGGATTCGACCACGTCGAGCGGCGTTGGCGTCGGCGCGCGACGAACCATGTCGGGAACCGTGTATTCGGTGTCTGAACAGGTTATTTGTTACGAGCAGGACTCCCAGATCGCACTGACTGGGACCGCGGTGTGCATCCCTGCGACGATTCGCTGCTTCGCCGAGCGCTTCACCGTCGCGCCTGCCGAGCGTTCCGGGGTGACCGAGGTGACGTGGACCGTGGCCGGCACGCCGGCCTGGGTGGGTTTCCTGCCGTGGCGCTGGGGTGCGCCGCTGGTCTCTCCGGTACTTGCGTTCGTCCTACGCCACATGCTGCGGCTCGGCACGTTCCGGGTTCCGCGCGCAGCGGGGTGAGTGCGTTCGACCAGTTCTTCAGGAGTGTCCAACGGGACCAAAGGCCCTGTTTCACATTTCATATATGAAACATGCTACGGTCAAGCTCGCTGTGACAGCAGCCACATGCCGAGGGTCTAGAGCCCCCGGTTCACCAGTCACGAGTCGACTATGGGGGTCAGCCGATGGCGTTTGAACTACCCGCCTCGCGCGGGCCGGTTCGCGATCTCGCCGTGGAGGCCGGGCACACGCTCGGATTCGCACTGCAGGCGATCGGTGCCCTGGTCGTGTCGATCCTGCGGTTCCGTCTGTCCATCACCGAGACGCTGAACCAGATCGTGTTCATCGGCCGGGTGAGCACCGGACCGTCGTTGCTCCTGATGATCCCGGTCGGCGTCTTCATCGCGGTGTCGGTGGGCGAGCTCGCCGGGCGTATCGGTGCGGGCGGCTACTCGGGCGCGGTCGTCGCCTTCGTCATCGTCGGGCAGGCGGCAGCACTGGTGTGCGCCCTGATGATGGCCGGTGTTGCGGGATCGGCGATCTGCACCGATCTCGGTTCGCGCAAGATCCGCGAGGAGATCGACGCCATGGAGGTGATGGGCCTCAACGTCATCGAGCGGCTCGTCGCGCCGCGGATCGCTGCGGCCATCGTCGTTTCGCTCGTGTTGTGCTCACTGATCACCGTGACCGGCGTCGGGGCGTGCTACGCGTACCACATCTACGTCCAGCACCTGCCCGCCGGCGCATTCATGTCGACGTTCAGCCAGTACGGGCGCATGTCCGACTTCGTCATGGCGCTGGTCAAGGCGACGATGTTCGCGCTCCTGTCTACCATCGTCGCCACCTTCAAGGGATTGCACGCCCGCGGCGGGCCCAGTGGCGTCGCGGACGCGGTCAACGAGGCCGTGGTCATCGCATTCGCGCTGGTGTTCATCTTCAACACGATCCTGTCGCAGGTGTACACGGTGATCGTGCCAGCGGTGGGGGCGTACTGACATGGTCGCGACAACAGATATGCGCCGCCGCTCGGCCCTGGGCTACCGCACGCGCGTGGCCCCGCTGGTCGACCACACCGTCCGATTCGGCGAGTACGTCACCTTCGTCTTCCGTGCGGTCGCCGCGATCCCGTACACGCTGGTCCACTACCGCAAGCACGTCATCCGCCAGATCGCCGACATGACCTTCGGAACCAAGTCGCTGCTATCGGGCGGCGGGACCATGGGCATCGTGCTGGCGATGTCACTGGCCGCGGCCATGATGCTCGGCGTCGAGACGTATCGCGGACTCCAACTGGTCGGCATGACGTCGCTGTCGGGCATGCTCGCGGCCATTGCCAACACACGGGAACTGGCGCCGGTGGTCGTCGCCATCGCGCTCGCGGCCAAGGTCGGAACCGGCTTCACCGCCCAGATCGGGGCGATGCGGATCTCCGACGAAATCGCCGCCCTCGACGTGATGGCGATCCGCTCCATCCCCTTCCTGGCTACGACGCGGATGATCGCGGCGATGGTCTGTGTGCTCCCGATCTACATGATCGGCCTGCTTGCCAGCTACATCGCCACCCGCGCCGTAGTGGTCTGGTACAACGGCGAGTCCTCGGGTACCTACGACTACTTCTTCCACCTGGCCCTCACCCCGACGGACCTGCTCTATTCGGCGATCAAGGCGGTTGTGTTCGCCGCCATCGTGACCCTGGTGCACTGCTCCTACGGCTACTTCGCCAGCGGCGGTCCCGAAGGCGTCGGCCAGGCGGCCGGACGGGCATTGCGTACGTCGATCCTGGCGATCGGGATCTTCGACGTCATCTTCACCTTCGGCCTGTGGGGCCTCGTCCCGCAGATCCCGGGATTGGGGTTGTAGTCGATGACGGTCATGCTCCCCGGTAAAACGGTGTCGCGCACCCGATATGCGCTGCGCGCCGTCGCAGCGGTCCTGGTGATCGCTGTCTTCTCGCTGTGGATGGTGTCGCGCAGCACCGGATCGTTCTCCTCCAACCCGTCGGTGTACGCGCAGGTGCCGGTCTCGGTCGGGCTCATCACCGCCGGCGCCCCGGTCCGCTACCACGGTGTCAAAGTCGGGGAGATCGGCTCGATCAAGGCGGGCACGACGTCGTCGCAGGTCGGGCTGACCATCGACCGGGACGCGATCGACAAGATCCCGTCGACGGTCATGGTCCGGGTCTTGCCGCGCACCTTCTTCGGCGACATCTACGTGCAACTCACCCCGACGCCGGGTTCGGCGCCCGAATCAGCCCCCGCGCTGACTCCCGGCGCCCAGATCGCCGTCGACAGCGGGCCCGACGCGATCAACCTGTACAACATCTTCGCCAAGCTGTCGGCGCTCATCGCAGAGATCAAACCCGACGAGGTGAACGTCGCCCTCGCCGCCGTCGACAAGGCGATCGGCGGCCGAGGGGCTGAGCTCGGGATGATGATCGACAACTGGTGGAGCGCCTCGCAGGAGCTCGAGTCGACGATCAACCGGTTCGTCGACGCCACGCCGACGTTCGCGCGCGTGGCCGAGTCGCTCAAGCGCGCCACGCCGGCCATGATGGACACCCTCGCCTCGGTGGCCAGCATCTCTCGCGGCATCGTCGACCACGCTGATTCGCTCGCCGACTTCTTCACCTCGGCCAGCGGTTACCTGGGCTCGGTCGGTCCGTTCGTGGCCAAGCAGCGCAAGAACCTGATCACCATCGTCGACTCCACCGGGATCATCCTGGGCACCGTTGCCGACAATCCCTCGGGGATCACGCGGACGGTGCTCGAAGCGAGCAAGTTCGGCAAGGCGGGCACCATCCTGTTCTCGTCGGGCCGATTCAACATCACCGCGGTGCCCACCTTCTCCGAACCGCAGCCGTATTCGGCGGCCGATTGCCCGACCTACGGGTCGATGCGCGGCGCCCAGTGCTTCGGTAAGCGGTCGCTGTGGGGCGCCGGGTCCCCGCGCGATGCCGGCCAGCGCAACGGGACGATCCTGCACCCGGCGAAGCCACGAACGGCACCCGCGAGTAGCACCGACCCGGCCGTGATCGACGGCACCGCCGAGGCGAGCTCCCTGCGGGGCCTGGAGGGCGTGGTGACCGGTACCGCCGGAAGGCCCGGCGCCACCGCCTCGGGGCGGCCCAACCCGGCGACGACGATGATGCTCGGACCGATGGTCCGTGGCGCGGAGGTGAGTGTCCGATGACCCGGCTGTCGATTTCGACGGTGATCAAGGCGGCGCTGTTCGTCGTCATCGGCGTCGTCGCGTTCTCGCTGATGAGCAACACGCTGCGATCCCCGGTGCGCGGCGCGACCTCCGACTACATCGTCAACTTCGCCGACGTCGAGGGCCTCGTGGCGGGCAACCCGGTCAAGATTTCCGGTGTCCGCGTCGGTCGCGTCGCCGACATCGACCTCGTCCCGCAGGAGGACGGGACCGCCCGCGCCCGCGTAAAGGTGAAGATCGAACGGTCCCAACCCGTGCCCGAACACGTGCACGCGGCGGTCCGTTATGGCGACATGCTCGGGGCCCGCTACATCGCACTGTCCGACGCGGGGCCCGATGCGCCCCGACGCAGCGGCAACGAGATCCCCGTCACGGCCACCACCGGTCCGGTCAATCTGACCGCCCTGATGAACGGGTTCGCACCGCTGTTCTCCGCACTCGACCCCAAGCAGGTCAACGACCTGGCACAGGGATTCGTCGATACGTTCGCCGGACGCACCAAGTCGGTGCACCTGCTGCTGCGCCAGATCGCCTCGATGGGGCAGAACCTCGCTGCCAATGGAGCGGTCTTCGGTCGGCTCGTCGCCAATCTGAACACGCTGATGTCGACGGCCGACATGCGCAGCGCGCAGCTCACCGAACTGTTCAACGGCCTGGGCCAGTTGACGTCGGCGGTCGTCGGCGGCGACGGTCAGTTGACCGCGCTGCTCGATTCAGGTGATCGGGCGGTCGCCTCACTGGCCCAGATGATGACGACCGCCGGCGACTCTTTCGCCAGGTCGTTGACCGGGTTGCGCGGGGTGACGAAGTCGTGGATGGCGAACACGCCGGCCTTCGAGACCTTCCTCGACCGCTTCCCGGTGATGGCCGACCGCATCAACCACAGTGGGCGCTACGGGGGCTTCATGATGCTCTACCTCTGCAACTTCACGCTCAAGGCGTGGGATCTCGAGGCGAACATCTTCGGTCCGCTGCACTCGCCGGTGTGCCGGTAGGGGGGTGACGCAGCAATGTTCCTAGTCCGACTCATCGACGTCTTCGTCGGCGTCCTGGAGTTCATCTTCAAGTCCGACAAGCGCGGCCAAGGCGCGTCGCCGGCGGTCCTGGGCACCGCCGGGATCGTCACCCTTGTCACGCTGATGCTGCTGGCGACCGGCCTGCCGCAGTGGCGCTACCTGGCCCGCACCGACTCGTATTCGGCCGAGTTGGCCAATGCTGCCGGTCTGACGACTGCCGACCCGGTCGTCATCGCAGGTGTTCCGGCTGGGCGGATCGAGGCCATCCGACTGGCCGGCGATCGGGTCCGCGTCGAGTTCCGTTTGGACCGCAAACAGCCGCTGGGTGATCAGACCCGGGCCACGGTGCGGCTGCGCACCGTGCTGGGCAAGCGCTTCTTCGAGGTGGTCCCGGCGGGCCGGGCGAGCCACAGCCGCACGATCCCGCTGGCCCGTACCGACTCGCCGTACACGCTCGATGACGTCTCCTCCGACGCGGTGCGCTCCTCGAACGAGGTGGACCCGACGGTGGTGCGGGCGATGCTGACCGCGATGGAGTCGATGGTGCCCAATCCGGATGACCTCTCGGGGGCGCTCGCGGGTGCGGGCGGGGCCGCTCTCGCGATCTCCGGGACGGGCGACCAGATCGACCAACTGCTGCGGATGTCCAAGCGCCTCGCGCAAGTTGGTGCGGCGCAGTCGGATTCCATCGCCACCGCGATGTCGAACACGCAGACCATCGTCCAAACACTGGTCGTGCGCCGCTACGTGCTGACCAGGCTGGCCGACAACCTGCGCCTCGTCCTGGCGAAGATGGCGCAGACGTTCCCCACCATTCCGATGGGGGAGTTGACGACCAACATCGTCAACGTCACCGGGACGTTGAAGAACAACGCCGCAACGATCGACCAGATCCTCAAGAAACTCCCGCCGTCGATGCGGACGATCACCGACGCCACCGGCAACGGCAACTGGGCCGACGTCGTATCACCGTCGGTCGTGATCCCCGACGGCCTGTTGTGCGTGCTCGGAACGATGCAGGGGTGTAGCTGATGGCTTTTCGTCAAGTCCGCGAAGTCCGGGTGCGCAAGCGCTACGGCGGCAAGGTCATGACCGTGCTGCTGCTGGTGACCGCCCTGGTCTACGGCAGCTGGTACTTCCTGCTGCGCGACCCGCAGATCCGTACCGTCGGTGCCGACTTCGCATTTGTGAACGGGCTGTACACCGGCTCCAAGGTGACCATCCTGGGTGTCCCGGTCGGGCGTGTGGAAGAACTCACGCCCAAGGGTGACCACGTGCACGTCCGGATGACGCTGCCGCGCGACATCGAGTTGCCGGCCGATGTGGGCGCTTACGTTCTCAACCCGTCGGTCATCAGCGACCGACACCTGGAACTGGCGCCGGTCTACACCGCGGGCCCGAAGTTCCCGCAGGACGGCACGATCCCGCGCGAGCGGACCAAAGCGCCGATCAGCTTCGACCAGCTGATGGGCAGCCTGGGCACCCTCACCAAGATCCTCGGGCCAAGCGACGCTCCCGGCGCCACGGACGTGGGGACGCTCCTGAACCGGACCGCGCAGGCGTGGCAGGGCAAGGGGACCGATTTCAACCAGGCGCTTACCGAGTTGTCGGTGGCCAGCGGAGTATTCGGTGCGCGTGCCGACGACATCGGCGGACTCATCACCAGCCTCAACCAGTTGATGACGACGTTCCAGGCCAAGCAGGTGTCGCTGGACGGCCTCATCCGGTCGATGGGCGATCTGTCGGCACAGTGGCAGGCGGCCAACCAGGATGTCGCCACGCCGATCAAGGACTTGCGCACCGTGTTCGACCAGATCAACGGATTCGTGATGGCGCACGGCAACGACGTCGGGACGGTCGCGGCCAACCTCGACGAGCTGGGCAAGGTCCTCGTCGCCAATCGCGCCGGGTTCGCCGAGTTCATGGATCTGGCGCCGCTGATGCTGCAGAACCTCTCGAGCACGATCGGCCCCGACCGTCGAGGTCGGATCCGGTTGAACGTGTCGACGACGCTGACGCAGTTCAAGACGCTCAAGCCGCTGTGCGACCGGTTCCCGATGCCACTGTGCATCGGTGCCGGGTTGACCAACCCGATCGGCTTCCCCATCTCCAGTTCCGATCCGTTGGGCATCGTCTCGGCGATCACCGGCGGCCAGCTGCCCCCCAAGCCGGGACAGCCGCGATGAGCGCGCACGGCTGGCGGCTGATCGTCGTAGCACTCGGGGGCATGCTCCTGCTGAGCGGCTGCGGCGTCGGGCTGCAGGACCTGCCGGTCGGCGGCGCACGCAACACCATCGACGTCGTCGCGCAGGTCGATACCGCCGACGGCGTGGTCGACGGTGCCGACGTGATCTCCGGCCAGCAGGTGATCGGACGGGTCACCGACGTCGCGCTGCGCGATGGGCGGCCGGAACTGACCCTGTCGCTGGACAAGACCGCCGATCTGCCGCAGAACGTGACCGCGACCGTCGAGATCCCGTCTGCCCTGGGCACGCCGTTCCTGCGGCTGCAGAGCCCACCGTCGCCGCAGGGCCGTCTGCAGGCGGGGGCGACGATCCCCGCGGATCGGACGTCGGTCGGCCCGCAGGTGGAGGGCACCCTCGCCGCCATGGGCAACGTCCTGTCGGGCAGCGGCATGACTCAGTTGCAATCGGTGATGGCCAGCCTCAACACGGCGTTCGCGAATCGGTCGGACAAGGTCGCCGACCTGATCGCCACTCTCAACCGGCTACTGGCCCGCTCGTCGCACTACAACGCCGACTTCAACCGGGCGATGCGCGCGGCTGCCGACGCGACGGCGCTGATGGCCTCGCGCCAGCAACAGGTCGAGGCGTTCCTCGGCGAGACACCGCGTGCGGTATCGGTCTTGGCTGGACAGCGCGACCGGATCGCCGCACTGATGACGCAGACGACGAATCTCGCCACCAACCTCGACGCCATCACCCGTGGTCGTCAGGACCGGCTCAACGCGCTGGTGCCCGACGCGGCCAAGCTCGTCGACTCGCTGGCCGCGTTCAACTCCGGCGTCGGCGCCACGTTGGCGAACATGAACTCGTTCATGGCGAATTTCTCGCGTGCCATCCGCGGCGACTACCTGGTCTTCGACGGTGCGCTGGACATCCCGGGCGGTATCGACAAGATCATCACCGGCGGATTGCTGGGCTCCGGTCAGCCGCTGCCGACGCCGGGTGAGATCGGCGACATCCTCTCGGGCGGGCTGTGGCGCGATCGCACCCACCCCGCCCCGACCGCTCGGCCCAAGAAGAGGGGACCGCGATGAAGCTGACCGACCGCCTTCCGACGGGCATGCTGCAGTTCCTTATCTTCCTGGTGGTGTCGGCCATCGTCATCCCGGTGGGGATCAATTACATCGCCGGACCGGAGGGCTTCGGCGCCAAACTGCGCTTGCATGCCCAGATGCAGAATGCTTTCGGCCTCACCGCAGGTACGGGTGTGACGCTGCGTGGCGTCGACGTGGGCACGGTCTCGTCGAGTTCGCTGGACCCCGACGGAGCCGGCGCTCGGGTCGACCTGGTGCTGCGCGGCGGCACCAGGGTGCCAGCGGACTCGTTCCTGCAGATCACGATGGCGTCGATGGCCGGTATCCAGAGCGTCGACATCATCCCCAGCAGCGACGACGGGCCGTACCTGTCCGACGGCGACTCGATCGCGGCGCCGGCGGAGAAGCAGCCGCTGCAGATGGACCAAATCATCGGCGAGGCGGCGAAGGTCCTCGAGACCTTCCACGGCGGATCGGTGGCGACCATCGGCGCCGAGCTCTACCGGGCGTTCGGTTCCGACGGCGAGCCGCTGGCCAAGCTGGTGGCCAATTCGTCGGCCTTGGCGAAGCTGGTCGCGACCAATGCACCGATGCTGCGCGGGATCCTCACCGAATGGCTCGACGTGCTCGACGCCATGGGCGCGACGACCGGAACCTTCGAATCGGGGATGGCCTCGGCGGCGTCGTTCACCGACCAGCTCGATGCGAACCAGCCGACGTTCGTCTACCTGCTCGACCGCTCGCCGCGCGCGTTGACCCACGCGCAGCAGCTGTTCGACAAGTACCGCGGTACGTTCGGCGGAGTGCTGGCCAACCTCGTCGTCGTCGAGCCGATCATCAGTGACCGCAGTGCGTCGCTGCAGACCGGGCTCAAGGCGATTCCCCAGGGTCTGATCGACCTCCGGTCCATCGTCAAGGGCAACCGTGCGGACTTCGCGTTGATCGCCACGCAGGGGCCGGTGTGCATGTTCTACGACGAACCGCGGCGTGCGGTCGGCGACCTGTCGCCATCAGCGCCGAACCTGGTGCGCTACTGCCCGCCCGGCGACGGGTTCGGCCAGCGCGGTGCCATCAACGCGCCGCGGCCCAACAACCTGGGCACCCGGGACTGGCGATCACCGGGGTCGCCGTCGGGGCCGCCGACGGTCACCGACCCGGCGCTGATCCCCAACGGTGCCGAACTCCTCCAGATGTGGGAACAACTCCTCGAAAGGACGCGAAATGGCAACTGAGACGCTTGCTGCGGACACCACCGAAACCACCGACGAGGCCGTCGTGGCTGAGACCACCGACACCGCCGAGACCGTCGAGGTGAAGCGCCGCGCCACCGCGGTGCGCTCGGCACCGGCCAAGCGCCGTGCTACCACCTCCGAGTCGGGCACCGGCACGCCCCGCGCTGCGTCGAAGGCGGTGTCGTCGGGCGGCCCGAGCCGTAAGAATGCGCTGCTCGCCGCGGTGATCGCGCTGCTGGTGGCCGCCACCGGATTCTTCGGGTACCACTACTTCACCGGTGCCGACCGGGCCGACAACCCGCAAACGCGATCCGAGGTGGTTTCGGTCGCCAACGACTACGCGACGAAGCTGTCCAGTTTCGACTACCGGGATCTGAACAAGAACCGCAAGTCGATCACCGCAATGTCGACGGCCGACTTCGGGAAGAAGTACGACGAGATGGTCAAGGCGCTGACCGAGATCGTCTCCAACGGCAAGGGGGTCGCCACCGCCGAGGTGACGAACTCGGCCGTGGAGTCGATCAACGGCGACAAGGCCACCGTCATCGCATTCGTCAACCAGAAGGCGCGCAACGTCGTCGCCCCCGACGGGAAGAACCAGCCATATCGGATGGTCGTGAAACTCGTGCGGACCGACGGCACCTGGCTCGTCGACGACGTGCAAACCGTGTAGCCGTAGAGCATTGTGGAAGGAACAAGGAGCACCATGACGATCAGCAACCATCCGATGAGCTCGGACTACCACGAGATGACTGCGGGCAGCAGCGCACTGGCGCCGGAAGGGCAACCGTCGATGACGGGGGGACACACGTTCAAGTACACGCCCGACCTCGAGTCGACGGTGCCGGAGCTGCGGACCTCCGACACGCGCATCGAGATCACCACGCGTCGGCGTCGCCTCACCAGCCTGCGCAAACCGGCACAGATCTCCGAGGCCATCGATTTCTGGTCGTTGGCCGGCGCTGCGGCAAATGTGGTGATGCAGCTCGGGTGGCCTGAAGTCGCGTACGGCGTGATGGAGAGCAAGGTCGAGTCCGGGTCGCTGATGAAGCACCCGTGGAAGCGGGCGCGCACCACCTCCCAGTACCTCGCCGTCGCCGTCCTCGGTACCGACGAGGAGAAGGAAGCCTTCCGCGAGGCCGTCAACTCCGCGCACCGTCACGTCAAGTCCGATGACCGGAGCCCAGTCAAGTACAACGCGTTCAACCGCGAGCTGCAGTTGTGGGTTGCGGCGTGCCTGTTCATCGGCGTCGAGGACAGTCACCAGCTGCTGCACGGCGTGATGAGCGAGGAGGATTCCGAGGAGTTCTACCAGTCGGCGAAGACGCTCGGCACGACGCTGCAGGTCCCCGACGACATGTGGCCGGCGACGCGTAAGGACTTCGACCACTACTGGAACGTGGCGTGCCAGCGGGTCGTCATCGACGACACGACGTGCGAGTTCCTCAACGACCTCGTCGACCTGAAGATGATCAACCCGCTGATCCGGTTGCCGTTCGTGAATCTGCTGCGCTTCCTGACCATCGGCTTTCTGCCACCGCTGTTCCACCGGCAGTTGGGCCTGGAATGGACCGAGGACGACCGTCGCCGGTTCCAGCACCTGTTCACCTTCGTGTCGATTGTGAACAAGTTCCTGCCGAAGTTCCTCCGCCAGGGTGCCACGCGCGTTCTCATGAAGGACTTGAAGTTCCGGATGAAGCACCAGCGGGACATGATCTGAGACCTCCGGGCCGGCAGGGCGTTCGAGGGGTGCGCCCCGCCGGCCCGGACATTTCGACAGGCGCAACTCCGGGTGCGTGGAAAGGAAAGGATGACCATGGCAAACCTGCGCAGGACACAACTGCCCGACGAGGTCGCCGCGGACCTGCGGGACCGGATTCTCACCGGACAGATCCGTCCCGGGGAGTTCATCCGTCTCGACGAGGTGGCGGCCGAACTCGGGTGCAGTGTGACACCGGTGCGCGAGGCGCTGGTCACCCTGCGCGGCGAGGGACTGGTCAAGTCGTCGCCGCACCGCGGATTCATCGTCGACGAGCTCAAGCGCAGTGACATCGTCGATATCTTCTGGATGCAGTCGCAGCTTTCTGCGCGGCTCGCGGTCCACGCGGCGGCGAATCCGGACCTGCCGGACTGTCTCGCCGATCTCACCGCGATCGTCGACGAGTTCGAGGGCGCACTTGCTGCCGGTGACGGCCGGCGGATCATGGACAGCGAATACCGCTTCCACCGGGCCATCCATCTGGCTGCCGACAGCAAGAAGCTCGCCTGGTTCCTGGTCGCCGCGGCGAGGTATACCCCTTACAGCCTCTACAGTGAGGACCGCGAATGGGGGGCGCAGGCGGTGGAGAGCCACCGCCGGTTGATCGGCCACCTCGCGCGAGGGGATTCCGAGGCGATTACCGCCGAAATCCACAGCCGTTTCGTCGATGCTCGTGAACGACTGATCCGGGAGCTCGAGTTGCGCGGGTTCTGGGAGGATTCGCCCGCACCGGCCGCAGAATCGGCCACCGCCTAGGGCGCGGCGTGTCGGAGCCGACATGCCGCACATAGGTTGAGACGACACCCGGGGGAGATGGCAGACTAGATCAGTGCCCGAATACATGAGCTATGAGGAGTTTGGCCGCCGGTTCTTCGAACTGGCCGTCACCGAGCCGCGCGTCGGGGCGGCATTTGCCTCGATCGCAGGCGAGAGCTTCGACGTCGGACCGCTGCCAACCGGACCGGGCGGAGTCGTGAAAGTCTTGGCCCGGGTCAAGATCGACGAGCCGGGGATCACGCGCTCGGTCGAGGATTTGATCCGGTTCACCGTGCAGATCCCGCTGCGGATCAACATCGAGATCGACCTGAAGCTCGATCGGCTGCGCTACGACGTCGACGGACTGATCACCCTGCCGCTGACCGTGCACGCCGTCGAGCCGCTGCAAATCCACTTCGACGTCGACCCGCCGAAACCGGGCGACGTGCACGTCGACGTCGCATCGCGCAATATGCGCGCGGAGCTGGTCCGGAACCTGGCCCAAGTCGACGACGAGGTGCGCCGCGTCATCGCCAAGCAGGTCGCCGAGGAGATCAACAAGCCCGAGGTCCGCGCCGCGCGCATCATCGACGTCGACGCGCAGCTGGCCGCCGCGATGGACCCGAAGTCGGTGGGCGAAGGAGAGGAAGAGCCCACCGACATCGAGGTCGTCGTGGTCGACGAGGACGAGCGCGCCTACGAGGGTCGCGTCTGACCGTCAGGACTGGTTGGCAGCCTCGTTCTCGGCGATGGCCTTGTCGATGTCGAGGTCGCGGATGCGGCCGATGAGGTCCTCCAGTGCTTCCGGCGGCAGCGAGCCGGGCTGGTTGAACACCATGTAGCCCTTCTTGAACGCCATCACCGTCGGGATCGACCGGATGTTGGCAGCCGCAGCGAGGTCCTGCTCGGCCTCGGTGTCGACCTTGGCGAACACGATGTCGCCGTGCTTCTCCGAGACGCGCTCGTAGATGGGGGCGAACTGTCGGCACGGGCCGCACCAGGAGGCCCAGAAGTCGACCAGCACGATCTCGTTGTCGGTGATCGTCTGATCGAATGCCGCTGCGGTCAGGTTTGTGGTTGCCATGACCCGTTCAACGCGATCGGTCGGCGATCTGTTCCATCCGTTGCCGATCTGGCCGTGCAGCGGCCCGCGTCGCAATGGTGCGACGCGTCGACCAGTCGGCGGCGGCGAAGGTCGCGGCCATGGCGCGCAGTACGCCGGCCAGGTCGTTGCGCGACCCGAGGTAGGCGCGCTGGGCTGCCGCGTCGGCGCTGAAGAACGCGGTGAAGAAGCGCTCGGTGCCGGATGCGTCGAGGTCGGCGAGCACCGCCAGCCCGCGGTGGCGCAGCCGGTACACCGCCCGGGCCCGATGCGGCCACAGCGCCGACCGGGGGTCGCGCCCGGTGATGATTGCCTCGACGACGGTGTCGGCGCAGCGCAGCGAGGCGGCCAGGCTGTACCCGGTTGCCGGGTGCATGAGGCCGCCGGCGGCGCCGAACCGCAGCGGCTGACCGTCGTCGATCCACGGCGGGCGCCGATCGTCGGCGAGGGGGAAGTCGACCACTTCGACCGGGGCGGTGTCGCGATCGCCAGTCCAGCCGGGCGGCGTGCCGCGTGCAGCCCAGCGACGTGCCATTTCGGTCACCGGGGGCGCACTGCCGGCCAGGAAGGTCTCTTCGACGAGGAAACGCCCATCGCCCAGAGGCACCCGATAACTGAACGTCGGCGGTGTGGGAGTCCCGGGCGCCGGTGGACGCCAATCCATGAGCACGGTCTCCGCGTCGGAGTCGAGGTGGCCGATGACGCCATAGGCGCGCTGGCGCGGGGCGGCGGTGTTCCAGGAGGCTCTCCGCCCGCTCGCGTCGACGACGACGTCCGCTGTCAACGTGCTGCCGTCAGACAGCGTGACCCGGCGGGCGTCGGCATGCACTGACGAGGCGGTGACTATCGTCACCTCCGACAACGACAGCGCGGCCCGAAGACGGGTGTTGTCGAGCGCCGCGTAGGGACGGGGAAGCACCTGCCGCTGCGGCGTGTAGGCCGTGATGGTCTCGCTGCGAGAGGCAAAGCACTCCGGGGAGAGCCAGTCGGGTAGCTCGTCGACGAAGACTCCGAACGTCTGTGACCAGGGGCGCAGCGGATCGGGGTCGATGAGCACGACGCGGAGGCCCGCCGCGGCGGCCCGGTGCGCCAGCGCGGTACCCGCC